>JAZRCM010000017.1:0-13967 GCA_045659785.1 Alphaproteobacteria bacterium | reverse complement strand
TTTAGAGGCCGGATATAACTATGCTTTAACAAGAACATTGTCTGTAACACCAAGTTTGGGTGTATTCTACTCACAAATCAGTTATGACGATGCAACCGATAATGTAGGAAAAACTGTTGAATATAACGACTTGAAACAAGTTGAATTGGAAGCCGGAGCAAAATTTGCTCATACAGAATATACTGATGATGGTTTCTATTCATTGTATGTTAAACCGAGTGTCGTTCAAACTTTGATAGACGGCGATGAAATCAATATTACCGGACTTGGCAAAGTTGATACGGTTGAAGATAAGACTTTAGGTCGTGTTGAAATCGGCGGAAACCATGGTTTCAATGACAACTGGTCAGCATACGGTTGGGCTAACTATACCTTCGGCTCAGACTATGAAGCTACATCACTAGGTCTCGGTCTTAACTATGCATGGTAATGATACTCCTCATTATCAAAAAAAGGCGGGGATTTTTCCTCGCCTTTTCTTAAATTATTTCCTTACAAAATCTAAAAATACCGGTTTTCTTCCTTCTCTTATAGCTTTGCGTTGATATTTGGTTTGCACCCAGTCTTGCGGCTCATGTTTCCAGTCGTTACCGCAAGTAGCAGTCCATTCAAAATCGGGACATTCGTGCATTTTGCGTAAAGTCCATGATTTATATATTTTATGGTCGGTGGCAACACGCAAAATTCCGCCCGGTTTTATTATGCGAGCCAAAACTTTCAAATTATCAGGATTTATAAAACGACGAGGTGCATGACGTTTTTTAGGCCAAGGGTCCGGAAAAAGTAAAAATACTTTATCTAAACTACCATCCGGTATCAATGGAAACAACAAACGAATGTCATCATCCCAAACTCTAACATTATCACTTCTGTTCGGCAAAAGATTTATTTCGCCGTCAATTTCATCGTTTTGTTTAATCCCAGTCATTAAACTCAATAAATTTGCTATACCGTTTTTGAAAACCTCTGCTCCGATATAAGCATTATTTGTATTATTAGCAGAATGTCCGGCTAAATGATCACCATCGCCAAAACCTATTTCAAGACAGATATTTTCGGGAACAAACGGAAAATCCAGAGGATTCTGCGGATTTATTTTTATTTTAGGTAAAAAACTGTCCATTAACGTGCTTTTCGCCTTGCGAAGTCTTCTTCCTTGTCTGCGTCCGTAAAAATGGGGTTTATCTTCTGTAAACATTCTGTAATCCTTGTTATGTTTCTGTTGTTATATCGGCATAATAAAAGCCGACAATAAAAATTGCCAGCTTTATTTTTGTGATTATAACAAAAAACTATGTTATTCGTCTGCTTTTTGATTTGATGCCGACTTTGACATGGCAATAATCAAATCATATAAAATTTTTGCGGCCTTACGGTTAGGAATTTTATAATATGCTTTAACCAACTCCAAAGTTTCTTGTCTTTTCATCGGGTCGACATCTATATCATCGGAATTTTCTTCCAAGAAAAGAGTATCTTTATCCGTAACACTAAAAACACGAGGAGATTGTGAAGCGACATCTTTTCCCATATCTTCAAAAAAGAAATTAATCGGTACACTCAAAACATTTCCGATGTCCCACAAACGGCTGGCTCCGACACGATTGCTACCTCTTTCATATTTTTGCACTTGTTGAAATGTCAAACCCAACATTGCAGCCAACTTTTCTTGGCTCCAACCCAAAATAGTACGACGCAAACGAATACGATTACCTACATGTATATCAATCGGATTTGGTTGTCCGCTGGGAGTACGACCTCTGCTTGCTTTCTTAGACTTCTGTAATGTCATTTTATGTCTCCAATATTTTTTTATTTACATATATAATTGCTATTATTAGTAGCATTTGTCAATATGTTTTTGAATAAAATATTATATATTAAATTAGAAATAAGCTATATATTACAACAGATTATCGTAACAATTTGGGGACAAAAAATGCAAATACAACTAATAGTAACGAAAGCGTAAAGAAATACAAATTGTTATGTTTTGAATACGGAGTTGCAATTTCTAAATCTTGCGGTAAAAAGGCATCTAAATTACCTCTTTCGTGCAAACCTATCTGATTTAGTATTTTACCGCTACGAGATATAAGCGCCGAAACTCCGGAATTTGCAGCTCTGACAACCGTCAAACCTTCTTCTACAGCTCGAAGCTGTGCAGTTACTAAATGCTGATAAGGGCCGGAGCTTTTTCCGTACCATCCGTCATTTGTTAAATTTATCAGCCATTGCGGACGATTGTTTTTATCAACGACTTCTGCCGGAAAAATAACTTCATAACAAATCAACAAACCGAAAGGAGGCAGTTTATCCGTTGAAAAACTCTGAACCCCGTTACCCGCTTTAAAATCACTTATAAATCCGGTTATGGGCCGTAAACTTTCGGGTAGATATCGACGAAACGGAATATATTCGCCGAAAGGAACAAGATGTGATTTTGCATAATTTGCTATCAACCCTTTCCCGTGTTGAAAAACCAGTCCGGCATTTACCGGTTGCCAATCATCGCCGGCAGGAAAATAATCTATACTTCCGGTAATTAAGAAACCATCATCAGGAATAGCCGGTAATACTTGTAACATTCTGGAACTGCTCAATGCGAGCGGAAATGTGCTTGCCGTTTCTCCCCATATCACCACATTTGCCGTTTCAAAACCTTTTGCTTGTGACAATTCAATATAATCGGCAAAGTTTTGTTCTAAATCCTCTTTACTCCATTTCAAATTTTGCGGAATACTCGGTTGAACAATTCTTATACTAATCTCCGACTTATTATCATTATCTAATTTTGCAGTTCGCCAAAAACCGAAACAAAACATAATCACAACTATCAATAATGATAATCCGATACCTATAAAAGCATTTTTTCTGTGCGGAACAATTAAAATTGCGCTCGGAAACATCATTATCATAATTAAAAATACAGAAAGTCCGTAAGTGCCGAAAATTGAAGCTGATTGCAACCACAAATGATTAAACGCAAAAACAGAACCCCATAAATTCCACGGGAATCCGGTAAAAAGAAAACTTCTTATCCATTCAAAAAATGCAATACTTACCGCAAAAATTATTATTTTAGAATAAACATTTTTAAAGTAATGAGAAAGTAATGCCGGCACCCCGAAAAAGAGCCCGAAAAATGCTCCGCTTGCTCCCAGTGCTATGGGGATTAACCAACCGAAACTAACTATATCCATAGCCAGAGCGTTTGCTAACCAAGACAAACCTGCCGAAAAAAATCCGAAACCGAACCAATAGCCGAAAACAAAAGATTGTTTATAGGATTCGGCTTTTTGCAGAAAAAAGCTTAAAGCCATAAAAGTTAAAAGCAATATCCAGATATGATAATACGGAGGAAGCGCAAAAGTGCTTATACCCCCTGCCAAAAACAGAAGTATTTTCGGATAAGAGATAATTTTTTTAAGCATTTCTGTCATTTATAGCTTATTTGCTCTCATCATAAGGATTTTCAATGTTCATTTTTTTCAACAAATTTATTTCTTCACATTCCATTTCTTTTGCTTCTTCTTCCTCAATATGATCATATCCCAAAAGATGCAAAAATCCATGTATTAAAATGTGGCAATAGTGGTCATGCAAACTGATTTCTTGCTCAACACTCTGCTCTACCATTGTCTGCAAAGCAATAATTATATCCCCGAGTTCTATCTCTTCATTACGTTTCAAATAAGCATCAAACTCTTCGTCATCAATATTTGCAAAAGAAAGAACATTCGTCGGTTTATCAAGTTGTCTGAACTCAAAATTAAGCTGACGTATTTCTTCATCATCGCTTAAAGATAAGTTTATATTGACTTCTTTCTTACCTTCCAGCCATTCAGGTTTCAATTCACTGATTACCTCAGCAAAAATATCCTCTGACAGCTTTTCAACCTCAGGTAACTTTTCTAACCAACCGTCTTCGGCAATATCTATATTAAGCTTGGTCTTTATCATGCTCTTCCTTATTACGATTTTCATAAGCGCATACAATCTTTGCTACCAACCCGTGACGAACAACATCTTCGGCACTAAATGTAACAGAACTTATGCCTTTGATATTTTTCAATGTTCCTAAAGCATCACGCAATCCGGAAACAACACCTCTCGGCAAGTCAACCTGGCTTAAGTCTCCGTTGACAACCATGCGAGAATTTTCACCTAAACGTGTCAGAAACATTTTCATTTGCATCGGAGTTGTATTTTGTGCTTCATCCAAAATCACAAAAGCATTGGACAATGTACGTCCTCTCATAAATGCAAGAGGAGCAATTTCAATTTCTCCGGCAGCTAATTTTTTATCTACTTGTTCCGCAGGCAACATTTCGTAAAGAGCATCGTATAACGGACGTAAATACGGGTCAACTTTATCTTTTAAGTCTCCGGGCAAGAAACCTAAATTTTCACCGGCTTCAACTGCAGGTCTGGAAAGAATAATTTTATCTATTGTTCCTTCTAACATCATTGTTACCGCCAAAGCAACAGCCAAATATGTTTTACCGGTACCGGCCGGACCTAAGCCGAATACCAATTCATTATCCATCATTTCCAAAATATATTTAGCTTGGGTTTGAGAACGAGGGTAAATATGTCTTTTTTTGGTTTTCAACACAATATCATTAAGGTCAATTTGTTTGTTGTTGCCAATATCAGCACCGCTCAAACGAATAGCCGCCTTAACCTCTTGTTCTCCGATTTCAATACCACGGCTGACTTTTGAATATAAAGAATCAATAGCTTCTTTAGCCATTTTACAATTCTCATCACTGCCTTTTATACTGATGTGATTACCGAATGTTCCGATTTCAACATTTAATGTTTCTTCAATAACTTTGAGGTTGCTGTCATTAGGACCAACCATTTGTTGAAGTAATTGATTATTAAAAAGTTCAAATTCAATCTCTGCCATAATATTTGCCCTTACTGTTTATTTTATAATTCCGCTCAAAGAGTTCATTCCGCCTTTTATAATTTCGACCTCTCTGATTTGATTGATATTATTGTCATCTCCCTTAACAACCACTGTTTGCATATAAGGAGAACGACCGAAAATTTCTCCGTTTTTGCGTCCCTTACTCTCGAATAGTACAGGCATTATTTTACCGACACAATCTTTATTAAATCTTAATTGTTGCGAAAATAATTGATCCTGTAAAATTTCCAATCTTTCTTTTTTAACTTTTTCATCAACCTGATTTGGATATACCGCAGCCGGAGTACCTGCTCGACGGCTGTATTTAAATGAAAATGCTTGAATATAGTTCACTTTTTTTACCATATCCATGGTTGCTTGAAAATCTTCATCTGTTTCCCCCGGAAAACCGACAATAAAGTCTGATGACAAACCTATCTCCGGATTAGCATCTTTAAGCTTTTCAATAATCTCAAGATATTGTCCGCTTGTGTGACGACGGTTCATTGCTTTCAAAATTTTATCGGAACCGGATTGCAAAGGCAAATGCAGATAAGGCATAAGTTTTTTCAGATTTCTGTGACAATCAACCAATTCATTGGTAACATCTGCAGGATATGAGGTTGTATAGCGTAAACGTTGCAAACCGTCAATTTCTGCCAACTTATTCAACAAATATGCCAAACTGCGTTCTTTTCCCGAAGCATCTTCACCATGATATGAATTTACGTTTTGCCCTAAAAGATTAATTTCCAATGTTCCGGTTGCCACTAATCTTTTTGCTTCATTAATCACATCTTCAACCGGACGAGATGTTTCAACTCCTCTGGTGTAGGGAACGATACAATAGGTACAAAAATTGTTACACCCTTCCTGAATAGCTAAATAAGAACATCCGCCTTTAGCTTTATTTTGCGGCAAATAATCAAACTTGCTTTCAGCCGGAAAATCAGTATCAATTATGCACTCACCCTTTTTATGAGCAATTCTTTGCAAAATTTCAGGAAGACGATAATATGTCAAAGGCCCGGTAGCAAAATCCACATAAGGAGCACGCTTGGCAATTTGTTCATCTTCTGCCTGAACAACACAACCTACCACACCGATTGTTGTTTCCAATCCTTTTTCTGCTCGTTCATTTTTTATTATTTCAATACGACCTAAATCTGAAAAAAGTTTTTCGGCAGCCTTTTCTCTGATATGACATGTATTAAACAAAATTAAATCGGCATCACTAATCTGCTCAGCAGCAGTATAACCCATATTTTCAAGAATATCGGCTATTCTTCCGGAATCATAGACATTCATTTGACAGCCGAATGTTTTTATAAAATATTTCACAGTTCCCTCTAAAAGTTCAAAAAAATCCCTATCATTATAGTTTAATTACGTCTGTTTTCAAGCATTTTTTAGCAACACAAAATATGACAAAATTTTTGTCATTATATACACTTTTTTGTTGCCAACCGAATTAGCGTTTGTTATGATTACATTGAAAATATTTTTATGCGATATCTATAAGGAGAATAAAATGGATAAACAGTTTGATGCAATTATGAGCATGAGTGATGATGCAAAAGTTGCC
Source organism: Alphaproteobacteria bacterium (assembly GCA_045659785.1). GTDB lineage: Bacteria > Pseudomonadota > Alphaproteobacteria > RF32 > CAG-239 > JAFUYI01. Next base: position 7,464 of record JAZRCM010000017.1, on the reverse strand, counting down.
TATTTACAAGCTTTTGCTCGTTTGGCGAGTTCGGACGGAAATTTTGATGATAACGAAAAAGCTTTTATTAAAGATTTGGCCGAAAACTATGTTTTACCGAATAATCGATTAGACGAAGTTTTTAAAATTGATAACGATGAACAAATTATCGCCAATGTTTCTCAAATTAAAAATCGCCGAGCCGCATTAGAACTGATTAAAGAGCTTTGCTATTTAGCCCATGCAGATGATGAATTATCAGACAGCGAAACCTTATTTATCGGCAAAGTAGGACAAGCAATGAATGTTGAGTTAGAAAAAATTGAACAAATCAGTAACTGGGTTATTGATAAAATTATCTTAGCTGAAGAAGCCAAAATTATTTTTGAAGAGGTTTAGTTTACTCACAAAGGAGAAAAATTATGGCAAGTGTTATTGAACAGTTGGAAAGCCAAAAACAACATCACGACAGATTGAAAAATTTTTGGTTAGAACAAGCTGAAAAACGAGGAAAAAACAAGGAAAAAACCTCTCCTAAAGCGATTATTTCCAAAGCGACAAAGGAGATGTACCCGTCATTGCCTCAAAACCAAGTTGCAAAAGCAACCAGAGAAATCACACTTGCCCCGCAAAGAAGTAATATAAATGTCGGCAATGAAACATTATCTGTGAGCGAAGCCAGATTCAGAGTTGCTGAACATATAGAAAAAAGCCAAGCTGTATCTACACTTCAAAAACATCAGCAACGTGTTATTGAAGATGCCAAAAGAAAAAATCCCGAAGCTGAAATAAAGAGTGAAGATTTGGCATATATAGTTGCAACATCCATTGAAACTATTAACTCCGAAACTACATCAAGCCAAGAATATTTCAGTTGGTTTGAAGATTGCACTTCTATTTTAAAAAATATGAATGACGGATATGTAACCGATTCTGATTTACAGGAAAGAGAAGAATGGTTGGACTATTCTTATGTACGTGAAGCTGAAATGATGACCTGTTTAGCTTTGTATCAAAGCAGTCGATATCCCGGTGCAAAAGAAAAATACGATCAAATTTATAACAAATTAGTAAAAATTCGTCAGATTCGCCACGCAATTAAAGATGCTACAGGTTCTAAAAGTGATGAAAGCAAGGATAGAATTGATCAAAACGTCAAAATGTTCGAACATCAACGCGCTCGTGTTTATGTAGCTGCATTTCGTGAGTTCTTAAAACAAGATGAAAAATGGAATATGCCGAAAAAAACACTCCGCCGCTTGAATATGTATCGTGGTGACGATTATGACTTGGAAGGAGAATATGACTTTTTCTATGGCCCGTATGAAGTTGATGATTTTGACGACCAATATCAATATTACGATGATTATGAACGTAGTCCGTATGACTTTGACGGTTGGCTCCAAGAAAGTGTTTTATTCAGCTGGGACGATGATGTTCGCGCCGCACCTGTCCACAGCAAAGCAGAGGCTTTTGTTGACAAGGGATATGAAGCTCCGACACAAAGCGAAGACGATATTCGTGCTCGCATCGCCGAATTGAGCGGACGTCGCCCTCCTTACAGAGATAGTGCCCGTGGTCCGCGTGAATTTAGAGCTCGTGCTTTCGATGCCAACAAGTTTAATACACTACACGTAGTTAACGGCAAACAAAATAGCTAGACAACTAAAAAAAATAAGTTTATTGTATAAGATAGATTTTTATTAAAAACTATTAAGGAGTGACAAATGAGTTTAATTGGATTAGTTCTTTTTCTTTATTCTGTAATTGTTTTATTTGAAATTGCTACAAGAATGTTGGAAAAGCACAATGTTATTGATTCTACAAAAAATGAAACATTAAAAAAACTTATGGACTTGGCCGGTAAAATGACAAATCCTGTTTATGCAAAAGTAACAGACTTACTTCCGGAAAAGTATCGTGTTATAGCAGGTATTGAATCAGCTCCGATTCTTTTGTTCCTCGTTCTGTCTATTCTCGGTCAGATGATGCTGTAATTTTACAATAACGAAAGGCGGCGGCTTTATGCCGCCTGTTTTTTTGATATATGTTTTATTTTGAAACCGACGAGGGAATTACATTACAGGTAAAAATATCGCCAAATGCCTCATCTTTGGCGATAAAAGGTATATTTACCGATTCTGATAACAAAGATTTTTTAAAAATAACCGTCATAAGTGTTCCCGAAAAAGGTAAAGCAAATAAAGAACTTATAAAATTTTTAAGTAAAGAGTTAGGTTTACCTAAAAGCGATATTGAAATTATCAGCGGAGAAACGGGACATTTCAAAAAGATATTACTTAAAAAGAAATCAGAGCAAATAATTGCAAAATTTGATGAATGGAATAGGAAAATACAAAATGACAGCTAAAATAATTGATGGCAAATCTATGGCTCAAAACTTGCGTGAAGAACTGGCAAAAAGAGTGAATGAATTGAATAAAAAACCTCACTTAGCCGTTATTCTGGTAGGCAATGACGAAGCCAGTATCATTTATGACCGCAACAAGAAAAAAGCTGCGGAAGATATAGGAATGACCTGCAATATTCATCATTTGCCGGAAGAAACAACAGAAGATAAAATTATTGAGTTGATAAACAACTTAAATAACGATTCTGACGTAAACGGAATTATTGTTCAAATGCCTTTGCCAAAACATTTAAATGCAGATAAAATTGTTGAACAAATCCGGACAGATAAAGATGTTGACGGTTTCGGTTTTTACAATATGGGACTTTTACACTCAAATAATAAAAATGCATTTGTAGCAGCAACTCCGCAAGGTGTTCTCCATATGCTGCAAAAAACTTTGGGCGATTTGAGTGGGTTACATGCGGTTATTATCGGCCGCTCCAATATTGTTGGACGCCCTTTGGCATCATTGTTACTCAACAATCACTGCACCGTAACAGTCGCTCACAGCAAAACAAAAAATTTACCCGAACTGACAAAACAGGCTGACATTGTTGTAGCGGCCTGCGGTGTTGCGAAAATGGTAAAAAAAGACTGGATAAAAGACGGAGCAACCGTAATTGATGTCGGCATTAACCGCATCGACGGTAAACTATGCGGAGACGTTGACTTTGATGAAGTTAAAGAAGTTGCCGGTTTTATCACTCCCGTACCGGGAGGTGTCGGCCCCATGACCGTTGCCATGTTAATGAATAACACTTTACTTGCGTATATAAAACAAAATACCAGTCTATAAAAATTTTCATACCTGATTATATTATTTCTATATTTATATAGAGGAAGCAGGTATGTGCAGAGTGTTTGTCATTGACGATGAAAAAAATCATTACGATGTGTATCCGCATATTTTGGAAGAAAGCGGATTTGAGGTGTTTGCAACCGAAAATGCCTTCAAATTAATTCGCTATGCACCGGAGTTAAAACCTGAACTGTATGTTGTAAATTCTGATATGTACGACATAGACTATAACAATCTTGTCGAACATTTGGTTATTAATCATTTCACCGATAATGCCCCGTTAGTTGTTATGTATGCCAATAACAAAAAAATTTGGCATACGGGAGTATCTCATTATTTGCACAAACCTGACGAACATAAAGAACTGCCGAAAATAGCTCAAGCTTATTGCGGTGGTGGCGGAAAATATGACGTTTTGTTAATAGATGATTTAATACCGACCAATACTCTAAAAGATATATCAATAAACAGTCTAAATATTTCATATTTTAATGTTCACGACGCAAAAGCCGCAAAAAAATTTATCGAAAGAAACACCATAAATGCCGTTGCTGTTCGTTGCGAAGCTGAAAAATACGATAAAATAAAAAAATACTTGGGTTTTGATAATACATTTTATGTGGAAAATGTTACAAATGTTAAGGATTTAATATCTTTTATTAAATAATATGCATCTTACCAATAACAAAAAAGAGCAATAAAATGAAAAAAATATATGACTGGATGCTTAATGCTGCTTCAAAAGAAAACGCACTATGGGTTTTGTTTGCGGTCTCTTTTATTGAAAGCTCTTTTTTCCCGATTCCTCCGGATATTATGCTTATTCCGATGGTATTAGCTACTCCTAAAAAAGCTTGGAAAATTGCCGGCACTTGCACAATAGCAAGTGTTTTAGGCGGATACTTCGGTTATGCCATCGGCTTTTTAGGATTTGATTTAATTGCAAAACCTCTATTAGAATTTTATGGCTATATGGACAAGTTTGACAGTTTCAAACAATATTATATCGAATATGGGGCTTGGATTGTTTTTGCAGCCGGATTAACACCTTTTCCATACAAAGTTATCACCATCGCAAGCGGTGCCGTTGGTATGAACTTGGTTGTATTCGGAATAGCATCAATCGTCGCAAGAGGTATGCGTTTCTTTCTTGTTTCCGGAATGCTAAAAGTCTGCGGAGAACCCATAAAAGAATTTATCGAAAAGCACTTTGGACTGCTTTCGATAATATTCTTTATATTACTGTTCGGTGGTTTTATTCTGATAAAATACTTATAACTAGTCTTTATGACGGAAAGTGATACGACCTTTTGTTAAATCATAAGGTGTCATTTCTATATCCACTTTATCGCCAACCATTACACGAATACGGAATTTGCGCATTTTACCCGCAGTCATTGCCAAAATTTCTACACCATTTTCGAGCTTAACTCTAAACATGGCATTAGGCAATTTTTCAATAACTTCACCGGTTAGTTCTAAAAGTTCTTCTTTCATAAAATATCCTCAAATTTGGGTTCTATTGGCAACTGTATAATACTTAATTTTAATTTTTGCAATTTATTTCTTATCTTATTACAAAAAAACAGACAAAATTATAGCAATTTCATCTGTTTTTGAGTTATTTTCAAAAAGAGAGGCTTCAACAACCTCTCTTTTCTGCTTATAGTCCGACAATACGTTGCAAAGCTTCTTCTACTTTGGCTTTGTTTTCCAAAGCTTCTGCTTGGCGACGGCGTTCTTCTTCAACAACTGCGGCAGGAGCCTTGTCAACAAACGCAGGATTATTTAATTTACGAGCATAACCTTCAAGATTTTTATTCAATCCGGCCAATTCTTTTTGTAATCTTTCGCGTTCAGCCGCAAAATCAACAATTCCCTTCAAAGGAATCAAAACCGTATTTTCACGGAATACGGTTTGAACCATATCCGGAGTTATTTCTCCGTTATAAAGTTCGATTTTTTCCAAACGAGCCATTGCGCAAATAATATTGGCAAATTGATTAACATTACTTGCAGATTGTTCATTTGCTCCTTGTAAATATGCTGTCAATTTAGAACCGGCAGGCAAATTCATTTCGGCACGCAAAGAACGAATCGCAGAAATCAGCTCAATAGCCCAATCAATATGAGCGATAGCATTTTCATCAACATTTTCTTTTGCCGGCCATTGTGCATTGATAATATCTTCTTCGCTGTGATAATTGTTCCACAATTCTGCGGTAACAAAAGGCATAAACGGATGCAAAATAACCAAAATACGATTCAATACCCATGCAAAAGTTGCTCTTGTTTCTGCTTTTGCCTGTTCATCTTCGCCATACAAAATCGGCTTAATCATTTCAATATACCAGTCGCAGAAAGAACCCCATACAAATTGATATACTCCGTTTGCAGAATCTGAAAAACGATAGTTGTTCAAATTATCGGTCAATTCATTAGATGTTTGTTTTACTTTTTCAATAATCCATTTATTAACCGGATGACTAACTTTTGCAGCATCAAAATCCGGAGTAAACACACATTCGTTCATTTCGCCAAAACGTGCAGAATTCCACAACTTTGTGGCAAAATTGCGGTATCCTTGAATACGAGATTCGGAAACATTGATATCGCGTCCTTGAGTTTCCATTGCAGCCATAAAGAAGCGTAAAGCATCTGCACCGTATTTTTCGATAATTTCCATCGGGTCAACGGTATTACCTTTAGATTTTGACATTTTCTGACCATGCTCATCACGAACCAAACCATGAATATAGCATTTTTTGAAAGGAACTTTTTTCATCATATACATACTCATCATCATCATTCTGGCAACCCAGAAGAAGATAATGTCAAAACCGGTTACCAAAACCGAGGTAGGATAAAATGTGTCCAAAAATTCGCTTTTATCCGGCCAACCCAATGTTGAAAATGCCCACAATCCGGAAGAGAACCAAGTATCCAACACATCAGTTTCTCTACGAAGCTCAACTTTTTTGCCATAATGTTTTTCTGCGGCAATGAGAGCTTCTTCTTCGTTTTCCTCGCAAAAGATTGTTTCATCCGGACCATACCAAATCGGCATTTGATGTCCCCACCACAACTGACGAGAGATACACCAAGGTTGAATATTTCTCATCCACTCAAAATATGTCTTTTCATAAGACTTAGGTACAAATTCCATTTCGCCGTTTTCAACAACACGAATTGCTTCAACTGCTAATTTCGGAGCATCAACAAACCATTGATCGGTCATTAAAGGCTCAATTACAACTCCGGATCTGTCGCCGTACGGAATAACCATCGGGTGGTCTTCGATTTTATCCATCAATCCCATGCTTTCCAATGTTTCAATTGTCTTTTTACGAGCTGATTGAGTATCCATTCCCTCAAACGGAGTATTCTCGTTTAATGTTGCATCAGAATTTAAGATATTTACCAATGGCAAATTATGACGTTTTCCGACCTCAAAGTCATTAAAGTCGTGAGCCGGAGTAATTTTAACCGCACCAGTTCCTTTTTCCGGATCAGCATGTTCATCGGCAACAATAGGAATAGCTTTGTTGATGATAGGAATAATACATTCTTTACCGATAAGATGTTTCAATTTTTCATTATCTTTTGAAATTGCTACGGCAGTATCACCAAACATTGTTTCCGGACGAGTTGTTGCAATATGTACAAATTCGTTTTCTTCGCCTTTAATCGGATATTTGTAATAATACATTTTTCCGACAGTTTCTTTTTGGATAACTTCCAAATCAGAAACGGCAGTCATAAATTTAGAATCCCAGTTTACCAACTTTTTGGCTTTATAAATCAATCCGTCTTTGTATAAATTTACAAAAATCTTACGAACGGCACGAGACAAACCTTCATCCATAGTAAAACGAAGTCTTGACCAATCGCAAGAAGCACCTAAACGACGAAGTTGTTTACAGATTGTACCACCGGATTTTTCTTTCCATTGCCAAACGGTTTCAATAAACTTTTCTCTGCCTAAATCGTGACGAGTAATCCCTTCTGCAGCTAAATTGCGTTCAACAACCATTTGCGTTGCAATACCGGCATGGTCTGTTCCCGGTTGCCACAAAACATTCTTACCCTGTTTATGATTGTATCGTATCAAACTGTCTGGCAGCGTGTCGCATAATGAGTGCCCCATATGCAAAACACCGGTAACGTTTGGTGGAGGAATTACAACGGCATAAGCTTCTTTGTTTTTATTCATATTTGGTTTAAAATATTCTTTTTCTTCCCAAGAAGCATAAATTTTTTCTTCAAAATTTTT
>JAZRCM010000016.1:0-1683 GCA_045659785.1 Alphaproteobacteria bacterium | reverse complement strand
AAATTATCTCTTTTTATAAACAACAAGTTCTGGGTTTTCACCGTTTTCTTCATAAGTGCAAACAAGTATAAATTCCATATTCGCCACAATTCCGAAACAGCGGTCACCGCCAAATGCACACTCTAACTGACTGCCAAGATAGGTGGCATTATCATCAAGAAATTTTACCGTTTGTCCGTTCGGCAGGCGGTACTCCAAATTGACAAAACTGCCTGGCAGAACATTAAGGTTTTCAATCTTTGGTAAACCTTCAATATGAAGCAAGGTGTTTAATTCGTGGATAAGTTGCTGTTTGAACTCCTCAAACTTATCCTTGCCGCCGAGTTCTTTATATTTCTCAAAAAAGTCAAGAGTATATTCGCCGTCAGCATAGCACCATCCGCAATAGTTCTCGTTGAATGCTCCGTCTTTTTCGTGGCTGATATTTGCATCATCAATATGCATTCCGCAACACGCGCATATAAGTTGTCTCGGTGAGCCAAGAAGTGTATTGATAGAAACGTCAAAAAGTTCTGATAGGAGTTTAAGCGTTTCCGTATTGGGTATCGTTTCGCCATTCTCCCAACGGGAAACTGCCTGACGGGTTACAAATACTTTCTCCGCAAGTTCATCTTGGGAAAGTCCTTTTTTAGTTCTAAATTCAAGAATAATATCTTTTGTTTCCATAGCATTATCACCTCAATACCTATTATATCGTAAGAGTTCCAAAAAACAAGCAACCACCTGTTGCCATGAAAAATCCGCCCGATTTCTCGGGCGGATAGTTTTGTTTTATAAAGTTAGCAATTACTTGCTTTCTTTGATAGCAGCCTGTGCAGCTATGCACAAAAGGGGGAATTATTTTTCTGTTATTGTTTCGTCAGTATCCTCCGACCAAAACAATGTATAACCGTCTACCTCTGCGTCGTCTGCGCAGATAACAAAACTTTTTCCATTACTCATAGTGAATTTGATTTCGTCAAATGTCTCATCTGTGGGTGACACAAAATCAATGCCATCCTCCAACCACTTGCTATAATCGTTCGTTACAGAACGAAGCGATACATCCGCTATGCTACCATATTCTAAATTACAGGTTTCGGTTTGGTAAATTCTGTTAGTACGATAATCGTGGATATCGTTGACCGTGTTAAAGAAATCATTTTCCCGTAGTTTGTAGTATTTGTTTTTTTCCAATGAGGTCAATTTTCTAAACTGTAAATCCAAAGCATCAATAAAGCGGTAATTAACTATCAAGCAGTATTCATTTTCCAGCAAAATATAAATTTCGGTATCGGTACTATAAGTGCGATAACCTCTATGATGATTCCAAGACATTGGAGCAATAGAAAATATGGCCTTGATTTTTGATTGCCGCAAATCGCCCATAATGGAATTAAAGTATTTAATTGTTTGTGATTTCTTTGTAAAATCAGTCATTTTTCTCACCTCTTGAATACATTATATCACACTATATGTCCAATAAAAAGGACTTTGCAAAAAGAAATCCGCCCGAATTTCTTCGGGCGGATAGTTTTGCTTTATAAATCTAATTATTTAGATTCTTTGATAGCAGCCTGTGCTGCTATTAGCAAAAGAGGGAAATTATCAAACCCTTTGCAAACCCTCATATTTGCAATAAAAGCCGTCACCTCTTAACGCAAGTTCCGCATCAAATCTCGCAGGGTCGGTAGAGAGAAAACC
>JAZRCM010000015.1:0-89531 GCA_045659785.1 Alphaproteobacteria bacterium | reverse complement strand
AACATTTACAATTACGTTTGTTGTTCCGTCAACATCGCCTTCGATATTGATTTGTCCGACTTCACGATTTACGGCATCTAAATCTAAACGAAGATACGGATTGTTTTGTGCAACGTAATTATGAACGATATTTATAACCGCATTTTTACTCAATGCCATTTGCACGGAATCAAGACTGAAATCATAAACATTATTAACTAAATCATTAAAGCGGATAGTATTAGTTTCATCCATTGCTGAAGTATCATACGCATCACCGTAAAGGTTGATGTTGTAGGCTCCGGTATTTGTCGTCATTTCGCTCATGTTTTCATCAAACGTTCTTCCTTCGATTTCATCATCAAAAATAAAACTACCATTGTTTTTGATTTCAAAATTTAAGTTAGGTATAGGACTAGTAATTCCATCAACTTCAGGATAATATAAAACCCCAATAGCATTATTTGTTCTATTCCCATCAGCATCTTCAATATAATTACCACTGAAAATATTAGTCTTATTATTGGCTAAAAATGTTAAATCTTCACTTGTAGCTATAGCGCCACCTAGTGCCATCCCACCAATTTCAATAACCTTTGCATAGTTATTTATAAAGCTACCAGATATATACCCAATATTAATATCATAACGATATCCTGTACTCCAACCATTTACTATTGCGCCACCAAGTGTTATTAATCCCTTGGTGTAATTACCTATAAAATCACCAGTGATATCACCTATAATATTGTTATTCAATATTGCACCGCCGAGTGCCGCACCGGTACTTTCAGCATAATTACCAATAAAATCACCAGTAATATTGGCTATCTGACCATAGTAGTTAGCAATTGCACCACCATAGCCATCATGACCTGAAGACGTAGCATAGTTGCCGATAAAGTCGCCGGTAATATTGCCAATTGATGCTGGTGAGCTTGAGCTATAAGCATAGTTATAAATCGCACCACCTCGTGCTGCCCAAAGTGATGTCATGTGATTCGCAATGAAATTTCCTTTAATATCTTCTATAGAAGACGAAGATGAATAAGAAGCAATATTTGTAATTGCACCACCATTATCAGAATTAGATATTGCATTATAGTAATTATTAATGAAATCGCCTGTTACACTATTGATGCTAGCATCTTTGTTAACTATTGCTGTACTATATGTGCCGTATTGTGCTGTTTCGATATATTTTCCGACAAAAACTCCGACAATATCCCCAATAGAAGCACCTTCTCCGTAGCTTCCGTCGTTATATATATTTCCGGAACTTTCATAACCATAGTTTCCGACAAAATCTGAATTTATATTTATATCCGAATTATTTTTTTTATTATAAATAACTCGATTTGAAATGTTGTTAAATAAAACATCTGTTACATCGGCAGAATCTAGTGTATCATCAATATAATCCGATGTCGTTTGATAATTTCCTATGTTGTTATAAGTGTATTTATAAAACTTATCACCAATTTGTACTGCATTTGTATCGCTTGCAGAAGCATCCTGCCAAGTTACTTTATCTCCGGTTAGGCTATTTAGATAGCTTGCATTAATTTCAGGAACTGTTTGTGCAACAGCTTGTGTCGTTAGAAATGTTCCGGTTAAAAGAATAGAAAATAGTTTGCTTTTCATAATAGGCTCCTTGATTAGAATAACATGTATAAAAAAGTATATAATCAAAACGAAAAATCAATATTTAAAGAAAAAGTTTGCAGAAGAAAATGTTTCGTTCAAATGTGTTTATTACGACAAAAAAAAACCGCCTTGTTTTAAGGCGGTCGGGGAAGTTATTATTTTATTTTGGAAAGTATTTTATCCATTTTTTCTTTGTCATAAGACAGAGGGGTAAACGGAGTTTTGCCGTTTTCTATTTTGTTCTTTGTGGTTTCTTTATCTAACTCTCCCGAATCGTCATTAAGACCTACGGCATGATTCCATTGAAAAATGGCTTCATCTTTACGTCCCAATTCCCAATAGGCATCGCCTAAGTGGTCGTAGATTACGGCTTCGGAAGGGGATAAATCCGATGCTTTTTCGAGATAATCGGCTGACTTTTCGTATTCTCCGAGATGATACAATAACCAGCCTAAACTATCAACGATAGAGCCTTCTTCTTGTGCTTGATTATATGCTGCTACAATTAATTCTGCGGCTTCTTCAATATTTTTGTTATTCATCAAAAGTTCGTAACCGAGATGATTTTTTATTGCCGGATGTGGTTGAACATAAACTACTTTTCTAAAGCATTTTTCGGCTTTATTTTTATCTCCCATGGCGGAATAAGCCATTCCTTGCGCAAAAATAATATCCCAAGCTTGTTCAGTACGTTGTTCTTTCGGGAACAAATCAATCGCTTTTTGATAATATATAACCGCATCTTTATTGCGTTTTGTCAGTCTGGTTGTTTCTCCCAAAAGTTTGTATGTAGAAGGAGATGGCGGAGTGTTTTTTACCAATTCCAACAATATTTTTTCAGCATCACGATATTGTTGCATTTCAATCAAATTATATGCGATTTTATATTGTGCTGAGTGATAGCTGTAATCACTTTCGGTTATATTGGCATAGATTTCGTTTGCTTCTTTGCGGAGTTCTTTCTTTTCAAGAATATCACCCATTAAAATTTTGGATAAATCATATTCCGGATTTATGTAGGCAGATAAAGATGAAAATAACAAAGCAACTTCATCTCCATTGGGTGCTTGTTGTATGAGTAAGGCAACCGCAAACAAAACATCAGACATTCCCATTGCCGGAGAAGAAAGAATCGGAGCAACGGAAGAATCTGATTGTCTGATATCCTCAATAAAGCTTTTGGTTATTATGTTGTTATTGCTGCCGATTTTTTGTATAGCCTTTTCAAGTTTTTCTTTATTGTTTTGGCGCAAGTAAAAATTGGTTATAATTCTTGCCGGATAAAAGGTTATTTTCATATTAGGAATTTGCATCAACAGGCTGTAATGCTTGTCTGCTTCGTCGTTTTTCCCCATATAATCGCTGATTGCTCCGGCATGAAGCATTGCCATTGCCTTAAATGTTTCTTCTTTAAATAAAGGCTTAATTTGTTCAATGGCTTTTTCGTATTGTCCAAGTCCGGCATAATTCCAAGCAGACATAAGCGGATTTATCAGCAGTTTGGCCAACTCGTTATCGCATTTTTGTAAATCTTTAAGGGCTTCTTCGTAGTTTTGCTGCTTGGTATTATATACCGATTTCATCGTATGAATAAACGGACTTTTATCACCGTTGGCAATTGCCGAATCGGCATATTTTATTGCTTCGTCGATTCTGCCTTGAGAAGCCAAAATAGTATATAGTTGTGAAGATAACATTTGTTCTTTCGGGGCGGTTTTTTCGGCAACCATATAATAGTTTGCAGATTGATTTAAGTCATGACGCAAATGAGCAATACGTCCGGCTAAATATGCGCCATAGTTATTAACTCCGATATTCGGAGCAGATACGTAGTATTCTACTTGTTTGTTGTTACGTTCGATAGTGCAACAAGTGTTGGTGAAAATGATGCCGGCGGCGATAGCCAATGCAAAAGCGGATTTTTCCATTATTATTAAGCTCCCCAAAAAAATACTCTGATATTCTAAACGAAACTGTCGGGCAATACAATATAAATTATGCAAACAGATGTAATTATTTATTGCAAAAAATAAAGTAAAAGCATAGCATAGTGATATGATGAACGAAAAAGAACTTTTAGAATGGTATTTGTCTGTCGGCGTAGATGTTTTCTGCGGTGATGTTCCTTTTGTGGCAGAAAATAAGCAGTCAACAGTTAAAGAGGCAGAGAAAAATTCTGCCGATGTCAGACCTGCTATAACAGATTTAGCTCAAATGAGTTCTACCGCTTGCAAAAACGCTCGTGAACTTTGTGAAAAAGCTCAAACATTAGAGGAACTTAGAAAGGCTGTGGATAATTTTGATGGTTGTTCATTAAAACTAAATGCTAAAAGTACGGTTTTTGGTGAAGGAGATGATAAGGCAAAAATATTGTTTGTCGGAGAAGCTCCCGGAGCAGATGAAGATAGAACAGGACAACCTTTTGTAGGAAAGTGCGGACAACTGCTGGATAAAATTTTACAATCGGTAGGTTTGGAGCGTTCAAAATGTTATATAACCAATTTGGTTATGTGGCGACCGCCCGGGAATCGCACGCCTACGGATGCGGAAATTGCGGTATGTCTTCCGTTTTTGAAAAGAAAAATAGAACTTATCAAACCTGATGTGATTGTGGCTTTAGGTGCACCGGCAGCTAATGTATTGTTAGATGCGGAAGAGTCTATTTCAAAAATCAGAGGGAAATGGTTGGAGTATAATATGCGACCAGGGGTAACAATTCCGTTGTTGCCAACTTTCCATCCGGCTTATTTGTTACGAAATCCTGCTCAAAAAGCTAAAACTTGGAGCGATTTTTTGCGTTTGGCAAAAAAAATATTTAATAATTAGGATTTTGTTCATAATTTGTTGGCAAATTATATATTATGAATTATTATAACAAAAAAATATTAACAACTTTAAGGAAAACACAATGAGTATCTGCAAAAAAGTTTTAGGATTGGCCGCAACTCTTTTAGTGGCTACAAGTATCAGTTCAGCAAATGCTTCTGAAACAGAAGAGGCTGTATTGTTCAAAATTCACGATATTACTCCGGTTAAAAGTGCTGAAGGTGAAGTAGTCGGTTGTGATTTTGTTGCAACATTTTATAACCGTTCTTCATATACCGTAAGAAACGCTTCTATGAATTTGGCTTGGAAAGATGAAGCAATCAGTGACGTAATCGAAAAAGAAAAGAAAGAAGATGCGGCTAAAAACAGACGTGGTACAAGCAGAGGTCGTAGTGCAACCGAACGTGTAACAGATGCAGATGTTGAAGTTATGATTGAAATTCCGACAGTTAAGCCGGCAACTCAAGTTGCGGTTAAGAGCAGAGCTAATACTGACAGATGTTTCTTGATGATTGATAATGTGAAACATTCGGTTAAAAGCTGTAATTTAGAAACAGCTAAGGGTGGAAAAGCTAATGCAGGTGGTCGTGGTGCCGGTGTGGCTGCAGGTTGTAACCGTATATTCCAATATGTATCTGCTGAAGATCCGCAATATTATCTCGAATTTAAAGCTGTTTCCGTAGATGCAGAAAACGCAGAAAGAGAAGAAGCTAACAGAAAAACAAAATCTCAAGTTGAAGATATGTACAGAAAAGCTGTTTCAGCAATTGATACTGCCAATACTGTTGTTTCCGGTATTAAATAGTTAAAAGAAAGAGTTTCGTTATGCGGATAAATAAGAAAGTTGTTTTATCTGTTGCTATGGCGGGGATGCTCTCCGCATCTCCGTTGTATGCTCAGTTTTTTAGTAATAATGTTTCCGCTCAACGTACGGAAGAACAGGCTCAACAAAAAGTAGCTCCAGCTGTAAATCAGCAATATGCACAACCGAATGCGGCTCAACAACCTGTTCAACAATACCAACAACAAGGTTATAATCCGGCATACGGAACTCAACAACAGGCTTATTCCGTACAACAGCGGCAACAACCTAAAGCTCAGCCTCAACCGAGTCCGGTAGGAAACAGCCATGTTAAGTACATAGAGTATGAAATTGCAGATAAAAGTAATAATAGTAATGATAAAGAATTGATTTTGCTTTATATGAAGGATTTTAAGGTTTATCGTAGTGCTTCAGGACAAACTCGTTGTTCAATGCTTTTTGCAGTTTCTACCACTCTTAAGGATAAGATTTCTAATTTAAGTTATCGTTTGAAATGGCCCAGTATGGAAACAGTGTTGAGTTTTAGTGACGTGCCACCGCAAGTGGAACATCATTTTAACTATACTTTGCTTGGTGACGGATGCTATTCTATGGATAAGACACCTAATATCATTATTAACAGATGTAGAGCTAAAGGTTTATCTCAACGTGCTTGTGCCGGCAAAGTCAGATGGATAACTCGTGCATCTTAATCATAGGGGATGCTATGAAAAAGTTGTTTGTATTTTTATTTTGTTTGTTGTGGGCGGCTTCGGCCGCTGCAACCGTTTCTACGGTCGAAATTATTGATGATTCATTATATAAAGATGTCTTAAAAAATGCGAAAATTACTGAGCAGGATGTGAGCAGATACAACAGAATTTTTAAGGCAATTAAAGATAATAATTATGAAAAGGCCGATAAACTCATTTTAAAATTGAACAGTGATGCTCTTATGGGGCATGTGTTAGCTCAAAAGTATTTAACTACCGATTATAATACAAGTTATGAAGAATTACAAAAATGGCTGAAAAAATATACTTATTTGCCACAATACGAAGCAATAAAGGCCTTATCGGTAATAAAAAATCCCAAATATAAAAAGACAAAAACCAAAAAACAACAAACTAAAACAAAACCTAAAATTTATGCTTCCTACGAATGGTATAGAAACGATTATGCCAAACTTAAATCAACAGACAGGAAATATGTAAAAGATAAAATATATGATTTTTTGGTTGCAATCAGAAAAACCGATAACAAAAAAGCAACCGAAATTATGAATGATTATAAATTCAGAATGACAATTCCGGATAAAAATTATGACGGAATGAGTGCAACTTTGGCTGCTTCGTATTTTTATGAAGGGGAATATGAACAAGCTTTGCAATGGACCGGAAAAGCCATAAGAAGAAGCAAAGAGCCTACGGCAGCTTGGTTTGGCGGTATGTCAGCATGGAAAATGAAAAATTATAAAAAGGCGGCTTCTTTATTCGGACAATTAGCCGGTTTTGAGAATGATGATAAATGGCTTTTGGCCTCCGGTACATATTGGGCTTATCGAGCTAACCTAAAACTTGGCAAAACCAAAACGGCTATGGCATATTTACGTAAAGCGGCAACACATGAAAGGACTTTTTACGGTATATTGGCAAAAGCACAATTAGGTCGTCCGATTGATTACGATTGGCGAATTGTTCCGCATTTTAACAGTTTGAAAACGGACGAATATAAAAATGAATTGTTGAAATCTCCGACAATTCGCAGGGCAATTTTATTGATTAAAGCCGGAGAGATAGATTTAGCTGAAGCCGATTTACGTAAGCATTATAAAAAATTGACTACCAAGCAAAAAGAATTGGTAATGTTTGTCAGCAGTCAATATAGCTTAGCAAATTTGAGCTATTTGATTGCAAATGGTTTGAAAGATTATAAAAAACGTCGAAATTATGACGGATTTTTGTATCCATATCCTGATTGGGAGCCGATTGACGGTTGGAAAATTAATCAGTCGTGGATATGGGCTTTAACTCGTCAAGAATCGCTTTTTAATCACACGGTAAAAAGCCATGCCGGTGCTTGCGGTTTAATGCAGATTATGCCGAATACGGCGGCTAATGTAACTAAAGATAAAGAATATAAAAAAGGTTGCCGTTTGTTGTTTGATAAAATGAATAATTTGACCATAGGGCAAAATTATGTAGATATTTTGTTAAATGATGAAAATGTCGGTAATAACTTGTTTTTGTTAGCTGCTTCATATAACGGCGGACCGCATAATGTAAAAAAATGGTTAGATAAAAACAATTATGAAAATGATCCGTTGCTTTTTGTGGAGATGATACCTTGGAGAGAAACAAGACTTTATGTTAAAAAAGTGGTTGCCAACTATTGGATTTATAACTCTCGTCGTGGTCTGAAAAGCAAAAGTTTAGAACAATTAAAACACAATCAATGGCCGGAAATGGATTAATCACTATTTTTTGTCTATAAAACCAAACTTTTTTGTTTAAATTTTTTTATAACGGTGTTATAATAAGTATATTCAATAATTAGTCTGTTTATATTCTGTTTGCTTATCATATTCCTTTTTAGGGTATGTAGTCTTCATTGTATTTACAGACACTAAAATTCAAAGGCATGTTAAGTTTATTATTTTCAATCATCTTAGGTATTTTTATTTTTACGTTCATATTTAAATTTTTGCAGGATGGACCGCTTGAGCCGTTTTTTAGCTATTACGGTGGTCTCTTCGGAACTGTTGTAGCTTTTATATTATCAACGATTGGTTTCGTGGTAATATGCGGTATTATCGGAATTATTCTTCCGATAATTGAGTGGGACCTCGGTCTTATTCTCGGTCCGGTGTATTGCGCATATTGCTGGATCTTTAAAAAAGAGAATAAGATTCTTTGTTTCATACTAAATGTAAGAAAGTAAAAAAACTAAGAGAAATTAGACTGTCACCTTAGAGGTGGCGGTCTTTTTTTGTTTATGAGCAATAATGAAAAAAATAAAATTGCTCTTATATACAATAAGAAAGGGAGGTAATTATGGAAATATATTTGTTGGTGACGTTAGTTTTGGTTTATATTTTAACCGTGTTTATGATAAAAAAACACTCGCGTCAACGTTTGTGGCTAATTGCTTTTATGATAGCCTTTGCTATTACCGGAATTGCCTTGAGTTTTTTGCGCTTTACCAATCAAGATATTATGATGAATGCGGCAGAATTGAGCTGGTATTATATTTTGTACTTGTTTGCCTCGATTATGATAGCTTTAGGGGTTATAAATCTTTGGGTGTTCAGACACTCAATATGGGGGATATTGTTTGGTAACGATGATGAAGATATTTAGCTAATTTTTCTGATATATATCGGTTGTTTACTCTTTCCTACCGAAATAAAATATTTATGTCGTCCCGGGAATTTGAATTGGCTGGTAGCATTCAGAATACGTCTGGCTGTATCGGCATAACGACTATGGATTAAAAAAGATTCTTTATGTTTTGTAACCTTTGTGAACGGTATTTTGCGAACAATATCGAGAGCTTCGTCGGTTGTTTGCCATATAGGGCATCCGACAATATCTTTATTATATTTTCTCGGGATGAAAAATGCTTCTTCCTGTTCGATTTCTTTAACATTTTTACCAAATAAAAATAATAAATCTTCGTTAGTTTCTTCCAGATTGTTGCTTGCATGCACCAAGTTATTGCCAATCATGTGGGTATAGTTTGATTTAGCGGTAGTTATTGCAATGTTTCTGCCTTCGGAAAATTGCGGACTACGGTCATAAACCAGTAATGCCAAAAATGAACCAGATCCGGTTTCTTTTTCTTTTTTATATCCGTTGGGGAGTTTTTTTCCGTAAAAGCGTGCAATATTGGCAGCAAAATTTTTTTCGCTCCAATTTATTTCATAAATTTGAAATAACTCAAATTTTTTCTTTATATCGCCGACAATATACTTTTCCATAAAACGAGCATTTTGCCAAACGATGAATAGGTATAACTCTTTTTTCATAAGTAAACCTTTGTTGCACAACTTTCTAAAATATAAATGTTTTTATTTTTTGGTGCAAGAATTTTTTAAAAGACATATAAAAGGTGCAAAAAACAGTTTGATGCTTGTATTTCTCTATTTTTAGTTTTATTATGTCGCCATCGTTAACATAAAAGAGGTTATTAGGTTATGAAACTTACCATTATCGGAACCGGATATGTCGGATTACCAACCGGTGTCGGCTTTGCGGAACTTGGCAACGAAGTTGTTTGCGTTGATAAAATTGCTGCCAAAATAGATAAACTTAATCGTGGTGAATTAACTTTATTTGAAGACGGATTAGATGAACTGTTTCGTAAAAATGTAGAAAAAGGTTCAATCCGTTTTACTTTAGATATGGAAAATGCCGTAAAAGGTGCTGATGTGGTTATGTTGGCTGTCGGTACACCTCCGCATCCTGTTACTAAAGAAGCTGACTTGCAATATATTTATGCGGCAGCCGAAGAATTGGCACAATATTTGGACGGATATACAGTTGTTGCTACAAAATCTACGGTTCCGGTCGGAACAGGAGACGAAATAGAAGCTATAATCCGTAAAACTAATCCGACTGCAGATTTCGATGTGGTTTCGTTGCCGGAATTTTTGCGTGAAGGCTTTGCTATTCATGACTTTTTCAATCCGGACAGAATCGTTATCGGTGCAAATTCGGAAAAAGCTCGAGGTGTAATGCTCAAACTTTATGAGCCGTTCAAAGAAAAAAGCCAATTTTTGATGGTAAAACGTCGTTCTTCAGAAACAATAAAATATGCTTCAAATGCTTTTTTGGCGATGAAAATTCATTATATTAATGAAATGGCTGATTTTTGTGAACAGGCAGGAGCTGATATTTTGGAAGTGGCTAAAGGTATGGGAATGGATTCCAGAATCGGTAAAAAGTTTTTGAATCCCGGTCCCGGATATGGCGGTTCATGTTTTCCTAAAGATACAAATGCAATGGCTCAAATGGGCAAAAAATATGGTGCAAATCTTAATTTGATTGAAACAACGATTGCAAAAAACGATGAACGCAAAGCCAAAATGGGACAAAGAGTAATTGAAGCCATTAAAGAAAATCCTAACGGCAAAATTGCGGTATTGGGGCTTGCTTTTAAGGGCGGAACGGATGATTGCAGAGAGTCTCCGGCGGTTGATATTGTAAAAGAGATGATAAAGCATTCTGATAATATTTGTGCCTATGATCCTAAAGCTATGGAAAATGCAAAAACCATTTTGGGAGATAGCATAAAATATGCAAATTCGGTTGAAGAAGCATGTCAAAATGCAGATGTTATGGTTGTTTTGACCGAATGGGAAGATTTCAGAAATATAAATCTTGCCGAAGTTAAAAAGATAATGGCACAAGCAAAAATTATAGATTTACGAAACATGCTGAACGCAGAAAATGCTAAAGCAAACGGTTTTGAATATCAATGTATCGGAGCTAAATGCAGTGCCTAATGTGTTGGTTATAGGGGGAGCCGGTTATATCGGCTCCCATGTAGTTAAAGCCTTATTGCAAAATCAATATTCTGTAAGAGTATATGATGATTTGTCTTCAGGGCATGAGATAAACTTATTTTCGGGTGCCGAATTTGTTAAGGGTGATATTTTAGATTATTCCTTATTGAATGAAGCGATGAAAGGGATTGATGCTGTCGTATTTTTGGCAGCTAAAAAAGCTGTTGGCGAATCGATGATAAATCCGGAAAAATACGCTGTAAATAATATTATAGGTTCTGTTAATGTGCTTAATGCTATGGCAGAAAATGAAGTGAAAGCGATAGTTTTTTCCTCATCAGCAGCAGTTTACGGAAGCCCTCAATATATTCCCATAGATGAGAAACATCCATTGAAACCGCTTAATTTTTACGGTTTCACAAAGGTAGAAACGGAACGTTTAATGCAGTGGTATGATACATTGAAGGGAATCAAATATACTTCTTTGCGTTATTTTAATGCAGCCGGATATGATGCGGATGGCGATATAAAAGGAAAAGACCGAAATCCGCAGAATCTCTTGCCGATACTTATGGAAGTTGTAACCGAAAAGCGAGAATTTTTACAAATTTTCGGTAATGATTATGATACTCGTGACGGAACCTGTTTGCGTGACTATATACATGTAACCGATTTGGCAGAAGCCCATGTTTTATCAATAAAAAGATTGTTAGAAGGTAAAGAATCGTTAATTGTTAATTTAGGCACAGGTACGGGAACTTCCGTAAAAGAGATTGTAGAGGCTGCAGAAAAGGTTTTAGAAATAAATATTCCGGTCAAATATGCCGACCGTCGCTCAGGGGACCCTGCTGTTTTGTTGGCCTCTAATGAAACGGCAAGAAAAGAGTTAGGTTGGGAGCCTAAATATACAAATATTGAAGATATCATAAGGACATTTGCTAAAATATACTAGACAGTTAGTTATGTTTTTGTATAATTGCTACAAAACATATAACTGATAAATTATTACCTTATGAATAAGATAGATATAAGAGAGCGCTTATTTGATGTGCTTGAAGATTTGACTGCCGAAGTTTATACTATTGATGACTTGCCATATACCCTTAAAGGAGAGCTTAAACTGGATATAGTTGATTGCGAAGAGCTTTCCGAGAGTGTTTATGATGAGTTTGGTGTGATAGTTTCTGCAGAAGACATTTGTGATGATATGACATTGGGTGAGTTGCTCAATCGCATATATGGTACCATAAACTGATTTATGTCCGCAATTTGCAATAAAAGCAAATTGCGGATTTTTGTTGCGCTAAATATTGATGAGTGGTATATAAAAGATAATATAGTATGTTTTATAAATTATTTTTTATGGTAACAAAAGAACACATTAAATCAGAAATCGAGACAATCGTAAGGAAAATGCTTACGGTCGGTCCGGGGGAAATTAATGGTGATTGTCTTTTAAAAGATGATGTAGGAATGGATAGTATTGATATCGTTGAGTTGATACTTCATTTAGGAAAGACATATCACATAGATTTTACTTCTGCAGAAGAGGACCGTATTAATGATATGACCATAAATCAGGTCGTAGAGCTTGTTTATTCTAAATGCAATAAAGCATAAGAATATAGTTGTAATAATAAACACAATCGGTTTAATAGCCCATTGTGTTTTTTTTTGCAGAAAAATGTGGACAAAAATTTTTAATGATGTTATAGTGGCAGTCTAGAAGATACATTTATTTACATTATTAAATCAACAACCTATGACACAAATTGAAATTAAAGAAAACATCCGCAAGCTTCTTGCTGATGAAATTTGGGTTCGAGAAGAACTTATAAAAGACGACAACACTCTTGGTAATGATATGGGAATGGACAGTTTCGATGTTGTTACTTTGGTTGTACAAATTGAGGGGAAATTTAATATTGAGTTCCCCGTTTCTACAGTAGAGGAAGTAAAGAAACTGACTTTGCAAGAGGTAGTCAGATTTGTAGAAAAAGAAGTTAATAATCTTTAATTTATCAAGTGTATGAACAAGGAAAACATTAAAAAGAGAGCGTTAAAAGTGATGGCAGATTCCGGTTGTCTTCGTTTGGAAGGTATCAAAGATACCGATAAGTTGCGTGATGATCTTGGGTTTGACAGCTTAGGCGGAGTTATGTTGGTCGTGGATCTTGAAAAGGAGTTCGGTATCAGCATTCCCGATGATGATGTCTATAAGTTGGAAACAGCAACTGTCAATGAACTGGTTGACTATCTCTGTAAGAAAGTGGAGAAGTAAAGTTTTTACCACTACGTACAAATCGTCATTTGCAAAAAGCGAATGACGATTTTTTTGTAGAAAATTCTAGACAAAAATACTTTTGTAATATACAATAATGAACATAAACTAACTAGTATAACAATTATTCGTATGGAAAAAGAACGCATTGAAGCCGTAGTGCTTACGATTTTGAAAGAGGAGTTTGGTTATGAGGGAGAAGAATTAATAAACGACCAAACTCTGGAGGGCGACCTCAATTTGGATAGCCTTGATCGCTACACTTTGGGCTATGAGATTGAACGTAAACTCAATTTCGAAGTTCCTGAACAAGAGTTAACATGGGATACAACCATTGGTTATTTGGTTAATTATATCTACGTTAATAAATTTAAGTAGCTATCGGTATCCTAACTCCAATAAAGAAAACCGCAATTTGTTTTTAGGCAGATTGCGGTTTTGCTTTGTTATAGAGACTTTATTGTTGCGGGCAGATAAATTCTGCTAAATTTTTGATTTCTTGTTTTGCGGCTAAATGAGATAATGTTAATCTGCTTTTTAGGGCTTCGCTGTTTAAATCAAGAACGGTAAGACCTTGCAAAAACAATTCCTTGTAAATAACTCTGTCTTTTATTCCGCTTGCTACTCTGAAACCGTATAATTTTGATATGTTTTCCAGCTTTTCAAAGAAAAGGGTTTTATTGCGTGAGTTCAAGGGGGATATTTTGTTTCCGACAACTATCCAGTTAAGCATAGGTTTGCCCTTCATAGCCAAATGTTTTTTTATCTCCCAAACAAATTGCGCATAATGTCCTGCTTTGTGTTTTTCGGTTGTTTGGGTGTCAAGCTCAGCAAGAACATTAAGGTCTATCAAGCTATCACTTAAGGGGGTAATTAAGGTATCAGCTAACTTATGAGCTGTTTCAAATAAATAGTTTTTAGTTCCGGGGGTGTCAATGATAATGGCATCATAAGTTTTTGATATTTCTTCCACAAGCATATTGATTTCGGAAATATGATTGTCATATTCGTTACTGTTTGCTCTCGGGGTAATTGTTACCAACTGCGGAATAATTAGATTTATCTTATTCTGTTTTGCAAAATTTATACGATTTTCAATATATCTGGATAGGGTTCCCTGTCTTCCGTCCATATCAATTACGGCAACCTTAAACTTTTCTTGCATAAGAGTAACCGCTAAGTGCATAGATACGGTAGATTTTCCGGTTCCGCCTTTTTCGTTGCTAACAGTGATTATATGAGCTTTTTTATCTGTCATTTTACTTTGCCGCCATTGTTAATTTAGAATTATTTTCATTCTTTTTAACAATACACGACATATTTTCTTTTTTCAAACGATTACATAATTCTTCCGCATCTTTTTGTGTAAGATTGGTAATTTGTGAACGATAGACTATAGCCATATCTACCTCTGCCGGTTCTACATTAATAGGGTAGGGAGCCATTTCAACCATGTCATCCTGTAATTTTTTAGCAAATTTATATGCTTTTGAATAATTACTGAAAGAGCCGAGTTGGATTCCCCATTGTCCTTTAGAAATTTTATATCTCAATGCCGGTCCCGTTGTTTTTTCGGAAGCAATAAGGCGCGGAATTTCAAGTTTTACCATAACCGTATCAGGAGTTTTTGTGCTGTTAAGAGCTATTTTATTTAATCCTGATTCCATAATTTTCATAACTTTGTCATCTCTTTTTTTTGCGGATTGATGTCCCATAGTTACGGCTAAAATGCGGTTTCCGTCACGTTCGGCTGAAGTTATGATGTTAAACCCGGCAGCATTAAGAAAACCGGTTTTCATACCATCTGCACCCTTAAATTTTTTCAGTACATTATTGTGTGAAAGATATGTCTTTCCGTTATATTCAAAATTTTGCAGTGAGAAAAGGTGGTAGTATTTAGGAAAATGTTTGTAAACAGAACTTCCGAGGATTGCCATATCTCTTACGGTTGATACTTGTTCTTTGTTGTTTAAGCCGGAAGCATTTTTGAATACGGTTTTTTTCATACCTAATTTTTGAGCTTTGTTATTCATTAATACTGCAAATTCTCGTTCGGTCGGAGCTAAAGCTTCTGCCAAAACTACGGCACAATCATTGGCTGATTTTACGATTACGGCTTTAATTGCATTTTCGACGGTTATTGTTTCTCCTGCTTTTATATCTATTCTTGACGGTTTTTGATTTACGGCATGGCGAGATATTTTTAGGGGGGTATCCATACGCAATTTACCATGCTCAATAGCTTCAAATGTCAGGTATAATGTCATTAATTTAGTGAGTGATGCAGGGTGACGAACAACGTCAGGTCTTTCCGATGATATAACTTCACCGGAATTGAGATTTATTGCAAAACTTGAAGTTGTTTTAGGAAGCGCATTTGCACTACCATAACAAAAACACAAAGCTGTGAGAAATAACAGTCCTTTTTTTACCATTTAATCGTCCCCCAATTATAGAGGTATTGTAGTTGTAAAAGACAAAAAAAAGGTTAATAAAAATCCCGAAAATCAATTAATAACTTTCGGGATTATAATGTTGTTATTTACAAGCAAGGGCTTTTATTAAATAAACATTTTCAAAATTGCCACCGCTTATTTCTTCTAATGTTTTGCCTTCTTGTAATTCTTTTGCGGTAATTCCGGTTTCAATACACCAAATACCGTTAATTCCTACATTTTGAGCACCTTTGATGTCTGTGCGATATGTGTCGCCAATCATGGCGGTTGCAAGATCTGGTGTGAAATTTAATGAATTAAAAGCATATTCATAGATGTTTTTGTGCGGTTTTCCGAACTCAATAACTTTTCCGCCCATGTTACGATAAGTTTCTGCAATGAGTCCGGGGCGGATAACAGCGTGAATATCTCCGAACTCATCACCTTCATTGGCTCTAAAATCGGGATTAGCATTGAGTGCGGTTAATCCGAGTTGGTACAATTTTTTTAATTCGGGAATGAATGGTTCAATAGCGGTACTGTCATACATTCCTTCGGGAGAACGATATAAGCTGTCGGCATATAAGCTATGTTCTTCCGCTTCTTCTTCAGTAAATTGCGGAGTGGCAACATAAAAGGCATCTGCTTCAGCAGGATTGTTGACGATTTGATATTTTGTGCCGTCAAATATTTTTACATTTTTAGCTCCGAATATATAAATTTTATTGCCTTTTATCTCTATGGCATCGTTTAATAATGCGTTGTGTACGGCATCTCCGGAAGTTACAAAATTAGTGTAGTGTTCGCCTTTAATCATTCCCTTTTTTGCATAGGATTCTATTGCGTCAACAGATAATTCCGGAGTATTTGAAAGGACGATAACTCTTTTTCCTTTTTTTACCTGTTCTGCCAATATTTCACGGCTTCCTTCGTAGAAAGTTTTTCCGTTCCAAAAAACACCAAAAGCATCAACCAATAAATTGTCGAACTTGTCTGCTATTTCTGCAAAGTTTTCATATATTTGTCGCATATTATATTCCTCTATAAAAAATCCCACGAATGCTATCACATTCGAGGGATTTGTCAAAGAGAAAACAATGTGTCTGTCAATATATTACATTTATTCTTTTGCGAAAGAAGCGTTTAACCTGTTCGGGATTTTTGACATTTATTTTTCTGTCGTAAGGAACATAATCCTCTTCAAGTTTTCTTGCTACTTTTCGTTCAATTTCTTCAGCATTTTTTATCAATTCTTTTAACGGGCGCTCTTCATAGTTTTCTGCGATATAGTTAACATGCTTTTTGAGAGGAGCAGTGGTTTTAACTACTTCTTCCGTCAAAAATTCTTCATTGATAATTTTTTTTGCTTGTACCGGAGAAATGTCTTCCGGAATTACCCCTTCAAGTTGAGCAAAAGCAGAAGGAGATATAGTAAGACTTATCAATAATGCTGTCAGAAATTTGTTCATGGTTTTACCCCAAATTAGTCTGTACCCAAAATCTTCAAAGAGTTAAACAAAATGTTGTTTAAGTTAAGACCTGTGCTGTCTTCAAACATATCCATCATTTTGACGAAACTTCTGCTAAGCGGGTCGTCGTTTCCTTGAACATTACCGATATTTTCTTCTAACAATCTTTTGTAAGAAGCCGGTAAGTTTTTAATTTTTTCGTTATATTCCTCCGGAATTTCATATCCTAATTTGCGAAGGTGATCTAAACCTACAACCATATTGTGACGATTTACTTCAGGTGCAAT
This sequence comes from Alphaproteobacteria bacterium, assembly GCA_045659785.1. Classification (GTDB taxonomy): domain Bacteria; phylum Pseudomonadota; class Alphaproteobacteria; order RF32; family CAG-239; genus JAFUYI01. Next base: position 72,299 of record JAZRCM010000015.1, on the reverse strand, counting down.
CATTTCTTGACCTTGAGCATCGGTATATGTTGTAGCTTCGCCGATATAATCTAACTTTCCGTGTTGTCCTGAACCGCGCCATGTTTCTACACCGCTTCTGTCACGAGCTCTTGCCCATGGGTCAACCGGTAAAACTTTGCCGTCTGTAACACCTTCGTATATCGGTGCCTCGGTGATAGCTTCTTCCATAGAATAACTGCCACCGTTGCGGACTTCTTCAAATACGCCGTCGTTAGGGGTTGTATTGAAAGGGTTAGAAGGCAATTGAGCCCATGCATTGCCTGTAAGGACAATAGATGCTGCTAATGCCGAAATGCTGAATAACTTTTTCATGTTAATCCTCCACACTGTTCCTCTATTATGTATAATAGCATATATTAATCAAAAATAATAGTTACAATTCGGTTACATCGTAAAAAAGTTTCTTGAATTATGATTTATTTTAGTGTTATATTGCCAAAAATTAATAAATTATACATAAATTCAAACTATTGTATAATTAAGTAAGAGTTTTTATGGGGGTAGGATATAATGGCAGAAGTTTTATTTAATGGTCATGCAGGAAGATTGGAAGGACGTTATCATCAAAGTAGTCGTCCAGGAGCTCCTATCGCATTGATTTTACATCCTCATCCGCAATATGGCGGAACAATGAGTAATAAGGTTGTTTATACTTTATACAGTTGCTTTAAGGATCTAGGCTTTTCTGTTTTGCGTTTCAATTTCAGAGGTGTCGGACGTTCGCAAGGAGAGTTTGAAGACGGAGTAGGTGAGTTGTCAGATGCAACGGTAGCTCTTGACTGGTTGCAGTCCATGAATCCAGAAGCTCGTCAATGTTGGGTTGCCGGTTATACTTTTGGTGCATGGGTTGCATTACAACTGTTAATGCGTCGCCCGGATATCAACAATTTTATTGCTATTTCTCCTCCTGCAAATGAAAAAGATTTTTCATTTTTAGCACCTTGTCCGACTTCGGGATTGATTGTTCAAGGCGGTCAAGATGAAATTGTGGTTCCGCAAACTGTTTCGGCTTTGGCAAAACGCTTAAATGCTCAACGCAGTGTGAGTGTTGATTATGCTTGTGTTGAAGATGCCGATCACATGTATAACGGTCATTTGGTTGATTTATATAAAATTGCCGGAAATTATGTGATTAATTCGGTTAATAAAAAAGAACCGTTGAAAAAACGTCGTGGTCGTCGTAAAAAAGAAGAAATAGAAGAGCAAAATGATGATGTTGCTCTGCTGACGGACGAGAGTGATGATTTTTCCGATAACGATGAATTGTAGAATTGAGAGCCTCTGAAAAGAGGCTTTCTTTTTGTTTTATTTTGTGTTAGAAGGATATATAAGAAAGCACATTTTTATTGTTAGTCAACGCGGAGTTGAGCCGGAATATTTGAAATGCGTTAAGGAAGCTACGGAAGAGTTTATGAGTATGTTTCCGCAATATAAAGATGATTATCAGGTACGAGCTTTAGGTGAGTGGCGCGATAGTGATTATATCGTCGATTCTATGGGATATAGCCGACTTTCTGCTGAAGAAAAAAGAAAATGTATTCCGACGACTACAGATGAATATGTGCGTCCGTATAAAAGTACCGATTGGGCAATGGCAGAAGCAAAACGTTCAGCCTATTTGTCCGGCAGACCTCACCAAATTGATGCCATGAAGTTGCTTGATTTAATGAACGAAGATCCGACAGTAAGCAGTATTCCGCAGATAAATATAAACATTGTTAATGACGATGCGGTTGTAGTTGATGAAAACGGTCGTCCGAACAATTTTGTATATGGGGTAGGTAGAGGAGATTCAGGGTTGGTTATTTCGTTAAAAAGATTTAAAGAAAGATACGGAGATAATCCTGCTTATTTGAAAGAAGTTATCAAAACTATTACCATCCACGAATTAGGTCATGTTTTTTCGGCAACAAGAGAGGGAAGACATAATGTTGCCAATCGTGACGGTTATGGTGCTCACTGTGATTGTCCTGATTGTGTTATGCGAACAGATAGTAGAGCGGATTCTAAAAAACTCACAGATGACCGCTTGCGTAGAAAAAGAGAAGGTAAACCTCCGTTATGTCCGGAATGTATATCTTCTGCAGAGGTTACGTTTGCCTATCTCAAGGGAAATAGTCAAGAGATGGACGGAGCAATAAAAAAATTTAATTATATCAAAGATAGGTCGCCGACTTATTCGTAATTTTCGGCTTTTTGCAATAAATAGTTCAATATATAAACTCTGACTGCGGCGGAGAGATTGTCTTCGTTTGTTCTTATCGAGTCGATTTCGGTAACAATCTGATTTATAGAAATGTTGCGTTCTTTGCATATACGTTGCAGAACTTCAAAAAATTCTTTTTCTAAAGAAATGCTGGTTTGATGTCGGCCGGCGATGATAACAGATTTTTTAAGCATTTTTCTTTCTGAAACTGTCAATAGATATAACTTCAGCCTGATGATTTTGAATATTTTCCGAATGTTCATCATTGATTTCGGCACCAAAACTTAAACCGAAACGAACACTCGGGTCGCCGAAATAAGTTATGGCATCAAAAGGAATTTCCAACATATAGGGAACTCGGTTGAAATGCAAAACAACGGAGAAACAATCGTCATAAACACGAAGTTTTTCAAATTGGTTTTGTAAAACGATAGTCATCTCTTGCGGATATTGATTTTTCAATAAGGCATCGATTTTAGTGCGAGGGTGGTCAGTGCGAAATGAAATGTAAAAATGTTGTTCTCCGGGCAAGCCTTGGTTTTCAACAATTTTTAATGCGTCAATAACTACATGTTTCAGCGATTTTTCAATCAGCTTGTCGTAGTTTATTTCATCAACATATTTATCCATTTTTTCTTCGCTCCTAAAAAAATGAGCCGTTCTGTTGCTAGGTGGCTCACTCCCCACTTGCTGTCAACCAAGACTACAAGAATTTGAGTTTGTTGCGACTACAATTAAGCAGCCAAAGCAACCGGTGCTAATTCATTATCGTTAGCATTTATTTTAATTTGAACCGATAACGGTGGTATCTCACCGAATACAACATCTGCCTTTACTAAATCCCGTCAAACCTGTTTCACCCCCATAATATTTTTTGGTGGAGGTGCCGGGTACTGCCCCCGGGTCCGAAACCTCTATTTCGCAGTGCCTCTGGTATCACAGTTGATTGCTCAACGGATATATATATAGCTTATGATAATAACTTTTTCAAGTTTAATTTAAGTTTTGTGCTCATAACTCTACTGTAAAACTTGATATGTAGTTTTATAGTGTTATTATCTCTATCAGTTTTTATAAATGAAAGTATTGATATGACAAAAGTTGCGGTTTGGTGTCGTCATGAAGGCGATAATATTATCGGTATAGGTTCTGAAATTCCTTGGCACGTAAAGTCAGATTTTCAACGTTTTCGCCGTATTACCGAAGGAAAAAACTTGGTTGCAGGGCAAACCACCTATGAAAGTTTTCCTAATCGTACTTTACCTAATCGCAATATTTATGTTTTGACATTAGATGAAGAATATGAAGTGAGCGATAAAGAACATCATTTCGTAGTGAACGATGTCAATTTTTTCAAAGATTTTGAAGAAGATTTGTATATATCCGGCGGTGCTTCGGTGTATAAGCTTTTTATGACCGGAAGCACGAAACTTATGCCGGAAATTGTGGTGGATTGTGTTTATAAAGGGGAATTAAAAGCAGGTTTAGAAGGTCAAAAAGTTGATATAACCCCTTCGATTGAAAGCCTTAATAAAAATTATCGTCAACTTATTCCCGATTTTGATTTGGACAATATCTCAACTCGTGTATTTGTTCGTAAGGGCGAGTTTGTTGAGCAGGAAGTTTTGAAACATATTATTTTAGCAATTACTAATGTTTAACTTAAAAGGATGAAAGTATGAAACAGTATTTAGATTTACTCCGTGACATTATGGAGAACGGACAGGACGGTGACAATCGTACCGGTGTTTATGCACGCAAAGTCTTCGGCAGACAAATGCGTTTCGATTTGAGCGAAGGTTTTCCTTTGGTGACAACCAAAAAAGTGTTCCTCAAAGGTATTATTCACGAACTTATATGGCTGTTGTCCGGTAACACAAATATCAAATATTTGACCGACAACAATGTGCATATTTGGGACGAGTGGGCCGATGAAAACGGAAACTTGGGACCGGTTTACGGACATCAATGGCGTAACTGGAACTCTGACGGCATCGATCAGATAAAGGATGTTATTGAACGCATTAAGAAAAATCCTACCGACAGACGTTTGATTGTAACCGCATGGAACCCATCGCAAATTGACGAGATGGCTTTGCCTCCTTGCCACTGTTTTTATCAGTTTGATGTCACTCCGGACGGACGTCTTAACTGCCAACTTTATCAACGCAGTTGTGATATGTTCTTAGGTGTGCCGTTTAATATTGCATCTTATTCATTGTTGACAATGATGATTGCCCAAGTTTGCGGTTTGAAACCGGGAGAATTTGTACATACTTTGGGTAATGCTCATATTTACAACAATCACTTTGAGCAAGTAACAGAGCAGTTGACACGCGAACCCTATGCTTTGCCGCAAATGAAAATCAATCCTGATGTGAAGGATATTGATGACTTTAAGTATGAGGATTTTGAACTGGTTAATTACCAGAGTCATCCGAAACTTACCGGTGCCGTAGCAGTGTAGGTTTATTTCACAAAATTGTAGAGCACGTCATTATTAATGTCGTGCTCTTTTTTGTATATATTGACAAAAATGTATAAAGATGATACAATCCTATACTATATATGAATGTGGAGTTTGCGATGGGAAAGTTTAAGGATAATTGCAAAAAATATGTCGGTATGACTGTTTTATCTGCTTTGTGCTTGTTTGGTGGAGTAAATGAAGCGCAAGCAAAACAGACAAGTGATGATTTTCATCTTGGTACCAGAACAACAACGGTTGAGACCAGAGATTATAATATTACAGACAGTACATATACACATCATTATGAAACTTCAATGCAAGTTTTTGATGGTGGAAAAATGGATGAAATTACTTTTAGGTCAGTAAGTAGTGTTCATAATCTGGGCGATGGTTATATGTATGTTGATAAAACCGAAGGAAAAATAAAAAACGGTGAAATGAAACGCAAAAATTTTGACTATGAGCAGTATATGATAACTCCTGATGGTCGAAAATTAGATTGCAGCTTTTTTGACAGCAATAAACTTATGACACCGGAAATAACTCATATCAGAAGAGATGGAAGTGAGCGAGTAGAAACACATTCTATGGATGAGGTTAGAGCACATAATATGAAAATGGAGTTGAAGTTTAAGAAACAAGCTCGCAATAACGGATTTACCGAAGAAGATATTGCTCATTTTTCAAAGGTTATTAAAAGTGTAAGACGTTCGTTTGAAAACGGAGATATAGGCCGACCTACCGATCATTATATAGAAAGTAGAGATGAAACAAAAACTTCGTCATTCTCAACCAATAATCAAGAAAGATACAATCAAGAAAAGGGAAAAATGACGGCTAATTTTTTAGATTTTGTTCAAAATCAAGGCTACGGAAACACTTAAAAAACATCCCCGAATTTTTTCGGGGATGTTTTTTTTGTTTGTTCCTAATATTTACCAAGTATAGTTAAGTCCTAGTCCGAGGGCAGTTGCATCGTAGCTTGAACCAAAGGTGTAATTAATCCAACCATAACCATATAAACTATTGGTAATACCTAAACGTCCGCCGATTTCGATACGTCCCAAAGTTTGGTCATGATAGGTTTTAACATCTTTAAGACCGGTAACTGATATACTGTCGTCTTCAGTAATGGTTTGGATTACACTGGGTTTGATGTAAACTTTTGTACAATCAAGATGCTTTTCAAGTTTTAAGCCTGCTTCAATTTCAAAATGTTTGATATCGTCCCATTCATATTTTTTGCCGACATTATCGTTTGCATCGTCAAAATTAATCTGAGTGTAATATACTCCCATGCTCGGGTCTAAGGTGAGGGTGTCTGTTAAAGCAAAGGTATGTCCAGCTTCAATGCTTGCACCAAACTCTATACCATCTGTATCAAAATCGGCAATATTGTCATTTGTACTTGCTTTAGCTTCTTGTTTGCCGATATGAGCAGTTGCAAACAACCAGTTCATATTTTTATCATAGCGATAGTATAAACCTGCCAGATAGCTGTCGATTTCAATATCTGAGCCGATAGTAGAGTGTTTTTTAGAGCCTTTACCGTTCAAATCATATTCACCGTCACGATAAGATACAAAAACTCCTAAATTGTGATTAATATTATTTTGCATATCAAATCCGGCTTCAATACCCCAAATTTTTGCTTCCATATCAACGGGTTTGTCAATATTGGCATTTTCGCCTTGAGCTAACACCCAAACATTGTGATACTTGTTATAATTATCACCGTAACTGAAAGCACAGTCACCGCAATAAGCTCGATTTATTGCTGATTTATTGGCAACATTTCGAACTACACTGCGAGTTTGTTCAATCGCTGCACTATGCAATCCGATAGCGGTTACAACTTCCGGAGCAGTCATACTTCCGTCATAATCAGGGTTTAGTTTGTCATTGATGTTTACTGACCAACTGAAACCTTGAGTATTGTCAACGGATATATCCCATAAATAAGGAGAACCCATAACACGAGCAATTTCTATTGTCGTATCATCGGTTGTGTCGTTAGGGGCATTTAAGAATACGGCAGAAGCCCCCTCAAATGTTTCCGAATTTAATGAGTTTAATATAACCTTATAATTACCGCTGATGTCGCCGGCAACATTGATTACACCGGATTTAACGGTATTGTTTGCCTTATCAACTTCTATATCTACATTAATTGTAGAACTGTCGGAAGATGCGGCTTTAGTTGAAAGAGTTGTTGCGGTTGCTTGAGCTTGACGCAAGTTTTCAACTTCGATATTGCCGTTTATTCCAATAGATAAAACGGAGTTGTTTGACAAATTCATATTTGAAACTCCGGTTAGAGCATTATTAAATGCAATACTGCTGTTGTTATCGCCGTTGATATTAATGTCATAATACTGTCCGTCAATAGCATCATCAAAAGTAATTGTTCCGCTGTTTTTAGCTGTCAGATTTAAGTTAAGCGGAGCATCTTCCGTACCGTCCATATAAATAGCATTACTCTCACCGTTTACGGTATTGCCTTGGAATAACGAAGTACCGTTATCAGCGGTAATGGTTAAATCTTTAGCAGAATATATTGCACCGCCTTTTGATTCTACATTACCTTCTGCCGAGTTATTGATAAAGCTTGAGTTTAAGATGTTTTCTAAAGTGGTTTTATTATAAATTGCACCGCCTTGAGCATATCCGTTTTCACTTATAGCTTTATTATTTTCAAAGTTTCCTTGTAAAGTGCCAAAAGTAGAATTTTCATTTCCATAATTATTTACCAAAGCACCACCGACAGCGTTTCCATCGGTAGTTTTAGCGTAGTTATCCGTAAAATCTCCTTTTAGTTCTTCAACTGTTCCCCAGTTCATTATAGCACCGCCACTGGAATTTTTTGTTATATTTACTGCGTGATTATTTTTAAAATCACCATCAATTTTATTAATTATACCATTTTGGTTATTATTGAGAGCTCCTCCTGATGTAGCACCATTGACACTTTGAATATAGTTATTGGTAAAATTTCCGTTTATTACACTGATTGTGGAATACGTATTTTGTATAGCACCGCCTTGTGCTGCTCCATCAACGGATTTAACATAGTTGCCGTCAAAGTCAGCATCAATTTTTCCTATTTCTGCGCGATAATTAGTGTTGCCGATGTTTCTGATAGCTCCGGCATAAGCAGATGATACTCCTTTAGTATTTTCTGCGTGGTTGTTGACAAATTTTCCGCTGATGCTGCCGATATATCCACTATTAGTTAGAGCACCGCCATAAGCTCCAATATATCTGCTTTCATCTCGTCCGCCTTGAGCATAGTTGCCTTGAAATAAGACGTTTTCCATTTTTCCGATATAACTACGACCATTTTCATCTTGTCCGCCTGTTGACATTGCACCTGCATAAGCCATACCATTCAGATTTTTAGTATGATTATCAATAAATTGCACATTGACAATTTTATCAATACGTCCCTGCATTCCGGATGTTTCTCCACCAGAGTATAAACTCATAATAGCACCGCTGCCTGCACCTGCTGATACAGATTCAGCTTCTGCACTATTGCCTTGGAACAAGGTATTGGAAATTTCGCCGATATAATTATAATTGTCCATAGCACCGCCCGATGCGTGATAGTTTAAGTCTGGGTCTTTTTCTTCCGTACCGGTACGATAAGTTTTGTTGTTGATAAATTTAGAGTTAGTTATTTTTTCAATAACTCCGTATTCGTTGTTGTCGATAGCAACACCATGGGCACCGCCGGTATTATTTTCTTGTGATGTCATTGAGTTATTTTCAAAAACAACATTATCAATAAGTTTGATTGTTCCGCCTTGTGTTTCGCTATAGTGGTTTCCGTTATATATAACCCCGCCATGCGGTGCTGCTGCTGTTGAACCGCCACCGGAATAAGCATAGTTATCGGAAAAATTTGAATCTTTGATTACATCAATAACTCCGCCTCGGATATTGTCGATAACACCTCCCCATAATGCTTCGGTGGAATTAGAATTGTTTTTATCAAATTTTACATTGTTGATTTCGGTAATATGTCCACCATCGTTTTTGATGATACCACCACCATTGGCAGGACCACCACCTAAAAGAGCATCATTATTTTCAAAAACAACATTGTTAAAAGCAGCAGTTCCTTGATTGATTACGTTTTGAGAAGTTCCGGTCCAAGAATCGATATTTTGAAAAGTTACACTTTGATCGCCGGTAACTGTTGTTCCTGTTGCTCCGTTCAAATCAATGCCTTGTCCGTTCATGTCTAAAACCACATCGGCTGTTGAATCGGCCAAAGCTTCTTGCAGTTTTTCGTAAGTATTAACAGTTTCGGCACTTGCTGGAGAAATGAGACAGGTTGAAGTCAATAAAATTGCTAATGTTGTGATTTTACGCATAATTATGCTCCTTATGAAACTTAATAATAGAGATATTTTATATAAAAAACGAACAAAATCAATAAATATGTATATTTTTGCATAAAAAAACTCCGAACTGCCTTTGAGGGGCAGAATCGGAGCGAAAAACTATGGCAAAGTTATATAATTAGTTCCAATAGGAATCTGAATTATCTTTATCCTGTTTTTTGAATGTGACTTTCACCACTTCATAATCATTCTTTTCAGAATCCATAAAGTGATCATAGTTGCCATTCATTCTGTAGGAAATCTCATCTCCTACCTGAATTAGATTAAGCTCGAGGTTATTGTCGAAGTAATATTGTACCTCGCCCATGAGTCCATTTTCGAGCCTAAAAAACATTGCAAAATAACCTGAACGGTCAGTTACACAACGTACTCTCTCTACCGTAGATGTTACGATAGGGGAGTTATTATGAGTGTCAGTAGTGTTGCTTTCCTCACAGCTGTTGCAGCAAGATGAGAAAAGAACTATAGATGAAATAACTACAGTAAAAAGGGTAATAATTCTCTTCATGATATACTAAATTAATTGGTTATCAGATTTTAGTATATCGTGCGGACAAAATTTTGTCAATAAAATTATGCTAAAAAATCCTCGAGTTTGAAGCCCGAGGATTTTTTTGAAAAATACAGATTATTTTTTGTAAATATTAAACAATTCCGAATAAGCAAATGACAAGCCTATCATAAAATTGCTTCCGGTTTTGCCGACACCTCTGGCTTCGCCTTGGAAATATTGCATATAAGGGGCAAGACTGAAATTGTTCTTAATTTTAACATCCATACGGGCTATCGCACTCAATTCGTATTTCAAGTCAGTTGCAACATATTCACTATATGTCAAATAGTCACGGAAATATCCTTCAAATTGAAATTTTACTTGGTCAGAATTTACAAATTCGGTTCTCCAACCGATTTCATAAGCAGATTTTGTTGTGTGTTCATCGCTGTATGTCAAATCATACTCGCCTACGGCTGCAACATAAAAGTCTTTGAGAATATTGCCGTTGAATGCTTTTACACCGGCTTTACCACGGAAAATCTTTTGTAGCGGAGCAGGGTTGTTAGCCTTAAATTCTGTTTGATATGCTAAACTGGCAAAAGGTCCGGCATCTACATTGTCAAAGTCCCAGTGCCACATTTTGCGGTTGTAATCGGTAGTGAACAAAATTTGGTCAGCATCTTCGCTGGTTGTAGTTTCGTCATCTGCAGGACGAATTTTGGTACGTCCGTATTCGGCAAATAAACTGTTATTCCATTGCCATGTGGGTTGTTCATATTCTAAAACAAAGTCAAATACACCTTTAATCATATTTTGACTGTCTGTACTCAACTGTGAGTTTGGGTTGTCTGTATAATATTTGGCATTTTGAACTTCTGTTGATGACATTTCCAAAGCAACACGGCGAAAATTTGCACGAAGTTCACCGATTGTATCATCTGCAACTGCATTAAAAGGCAATAAGCAGCATGATAAAAGAGCAATGTTTTTGATTTTCATTGATAAATCTCCGTTAGTTAAAGTTAATCACATACTAAATGCGAAGATTTTTTTTGCAATATAAATATAAGCCTTGAGGATAAAAAAAAGGATGTCCTTAACATGAGGACATCCTTTATAACAATTGCTTGTTTGGGATTAGAGCTTACCTGCGGCTTTGAGGGCTTCAAACTTCTCGTAGTAGCAGGGAGGAACACCGCCTACGGAGTTGATTTCCCAGTAGAGGATATCCTTGTCGGCACGAATTGTTGCCATCAAGCGACCTTGTGTAAATACACGGCCCTGGTCTTTGGTTCCGAGCTTGCGGAAGATGGGCTTGCCGTTCATAACGGTTTCTGTGCCGTCCATACGATGATACATATACTCGTTAGGAAGTACAAGCAGACATACTGTCTCATAGCGGTCGAAACCTGTCTTCAACATTGCAAAACCAAGGAATGAACCTTTTCTAACATCCCAGTTGTGGAGAGCGATAATCTCAGATACCTTCTCCTTGAAAAAAATGTTTTCTACCATAGTGGAAAAAGTTTTTTTAGGTTATTAATATGTGAATAATTTTGAATATTTGTCTATTATACAAAAAATAGAGAAAAATGCAAGAAAAAACTTTATTATAAAAAATATAAAAAAATTAAAAATTTGTGTTGACAAACTAAAATATAAATATTATTAAAGACGTGAATTTGATGGCGGGGTAGCTCAGTTGGTTAGAGCAGCGGAATCATAATCCGCGTGTCGACGGTTCAAGTCCGCCCCTCGCTACCATTACAAGGCCTTGATTATTCAAGGTCTTTTTTTACTTTAAAAAATAAAAAACTCTGTTCTTTTGAGGGAACAGAGTTTTTTGTGTCGGAAGCAGTGTTTATTTGCGTTTGAATATTCTGCTTATGAGCTGAACAGGAAATACAACACAATAATACACTACTTGATACACCAGTGCTACAGCCATCGCACCTATGAAAGCCAACATAATTGCGGCGACAAAAGTGCATCCGACTTGTGTTAGTCCGATGTTGGTGACCAGCATTATGAAAACATAAGCAAGTGCCCACAGGATAAAACATAAACCGGTAATACCATTGATAGCTTTATACCAACTCTTTTTGGGAAGGTCGTAGTAATCATGAATATTCATGGCTGTACCATGAGCATAGAAACCTAAAGACCAAATACCGAAGAAAAGGATAAAACCGACAAGCATTACGGTATTTAACGTATTACAATGGGCAGCATTTTGCCATACAAAATTAATTAAATCTGTCATAAATTTAATTTAAGGTTAGACAATGTTAGTGGATTGATGTCGAGTCTTGAACTGTAACGGCCTCTTTGAGACGGTTGAGAAGAACCCTTACTACGTTGTAGTTGAGGTTGTGTTCTTTTGTGTACTCGATGAGTTCATCCAACTGGTTGTTCTTGAGCATTTCAAGCTGCTGACTTACGGTTAAATACTTTTTTGCCATGTTTGAAAAGTTTTTAATGATTAAACGAATAATTATTATTGAGCTTTTAATATAACATCTGTTATTTTATTTTTCAAGAAAAATTTTTGTATAATTTGACAAAAAACTTATATTTTGATTTGAATAATAATAATGTTGTGATATAATGGACTAAGATGAATTTACATCTGTGGAGTGAATTATGCCGGATAATAAAAGAATAAGAGATATTCCAACCAGAAATATTGATTTTCAAGTTGATACGATACGTGTTGATGATCCTACATGGGCAGCAGGGTATTTTTCGCCTGATGAGAATACAATTACATCTAATTATAGAAGAGGTAATGATAGTGACTATCATACAAGTGAAGAGCTTCTTATTCATGAACAAAAACATAGAGATAATAGAGCTGCCGGCTTATATGAATATCCGGTATCGCCGGAGCAGGCCTATAAAATAAATATGCATGATGAAATATCTGCAACCATGTCAGAATTAATTGTATTACGACAGAGATATATAGAAACAGGAGATATTTCTGTTTTGGATGGTAAAGGAGGTTTTTTTACATTTTACAAACAAGCTGTTGAAAGCGGAAAACTTAATCCTTTTAGCGAATATAAAGAAGATTTTGATAAAGAGATGGCTTTTATTGTAAATGGTACTAGAAATGCTTGGGAAGAAAGTTTTTCTAATTTATACAATGATAATAGTATGTGGAATGCTAAATACTCAAGTGATAAAGACGGAAAATATGCGGAATATCACGATAGAAACTATCAAAGAGCAATGAAGATTGCCTATAATATCGGAGGCGTTGATTTTACTCAATATATGGATAGAGATGCCGAAATTCCGGAAATTGGGAAAAGAGAAATAGATTTTGAAAATAAAAAGAACAAGTTGCCTAAAATGTCATATCAGCAAATTGTTGAGCAATTTGATATTCCAAAATTTAATGGCGATATGAGTCTGGAACAATATCAAAAATTGATACAACATAAATTGGCAATGAATAAATTTCTGGATTCTAAACCGTGGTATAGAAGTTCAAACAAAGAATATATAGATGGGATATGCTTTGATAAGATGTTGTATGAAGATCCTACAAGAGATGATCTTAGGCCATACATGAAGGAAAGTTTAGACAATTATAGAAACAGTTTTATTGAAGCTCAAAATAATGTCGATCAAAGTATTGTCAATGCTGCAGTTAATGCGGTTGCAAAGGAATATGCTCGAAGAGGAGACGAACTTCCAAAAGCTAATGATGAAGTTTATAATAATGCTGTTAACCAAGTTTATACATATCATACGGAACTTAAAGGAGATGTTAATTATAAAGGTAATGTTTGTTTGAGAGAAACATTAGTTAATGAAGATTTGTTAAAAACAAAATTACCTCAATATGCTCAATCTGTACAAGACAGAACCGGTTGGGAATTAACAATGTATAACTATATGACAGCCGTAGGAATGTCAGATGAGGAGGCTTCCGCACAAGCTAAATCATTAGCAAGAGAAAATAAATTGTTAGGGGGATATGCGTGTTTTGTTGGTGCTCCAATAGCTAGCGCATGGAATAAATGTAAGAATCTTTTCTCTTCTGATATTGAGAAAGATGAAAAAAAAGAGGTTAAAAACGAAGTTATAAATGAAATTAATAAAGAAGCTCCTAAATACAGAAAATGGGAAGATAAGGACGGAAGCCGTGTTTCAGAAGTACAATATAGAGAGCTTCCTGATTTAACCAAAGATGTTATTAAAAAACCGACAAAATCTTATTCTGAATCTATGCAAAAAGGACATGCAAAAATTGCAGAGATGAGAGCTAAAAGAGCAGCTGGACACGAGGAAATATCATCTTCTACACGAGATGAAACTCCCATGGCAGCACGTTTAAGAGAACTCCGTTTTGAAAATGCTCAAAGATCGAGCGGAAATATAACACCAACCAGAATAAATGCTTTGCATTTGGCTAATTTATTGGAAGGAAGTGTGAACGGATAATGTCTAAAAAAGATAAGACATCGCAAAAACAACCTAAAAAACGTCGTTTTGCTCCGCTTGCGTGGATGATTGCTCGGGAGATTTCGGGCTATAATGATGTGTTGTCTATTGGAGATAATATATCTTCCATACACTATGCAAATACTCATATTCCTAAAAAAGAAAATGCTGAGCAGAAAAAGTTGCGTCGAAAAAGTAATAGGGCGAAGGTATGGAAAATAGTTATGAAATCTTGCGGATTGGCCATATCTCTTATTCAGGTCGGCAAAGTTTTGAAAATTATGAAGGTTTCAAAGGGGATGGTCGCGGCTTTAACAACACTTCGAGTTGTCAAAAGAGCTGATAAAATTAAAAAAGAAATAGAGCAGGGAGATGTTATCGGAACAGCAAGTGCGGTATTAGGTGCTGTAAGTTCTGTTGCGGATTCTCCGATTGTGAAAGGTGTCAGTAAAGCGGCAACTGTGGCGGAAAACATAAAGGATATAGGTTCATCAGATGAGAGAAGCGGGACGATAAAGGTGGCAAAAGTTGCTCAAGATGTTTATGAAATTGCAACCGGAGAAAAGGTTAGTGATGGTATTAAAAATACTATAAAAAATTTTGAAAAAATTAACAGTGCATATACTAAAGCCGACAAAGAGCTTACAGCGGAAGATGAAAAGGAACAGTCTTCTCAAGAAGAAGCAAATGCTACGGTTTTGGGTCCCAGAAGAAAAATATCAAAAAGAAAAATAAATATTCGTTCAAAAACCCGTAAAGCAATTGCTAAAATTCGCCAAGAACTAAAAAGCAGACAATGTCCCTCAACCATGGGAAAAGAAAAAACACATGTCAGTCACTTGACTGAAGAGGAAAAAGAAAAACGGTTACGGATAAAAATGAATATGAGAAGATTAAAAGAGCAAGAAAATAGGTAAATAAAAAGGCGATTTAGTAATCGCCTTTTTATTTGTTGTTAATCATTAACTTTCTGAGCCTCTGTATTTTGCTAAATTAAACTTTGCTGACATAGTCTTTCATTAGTTTTTTATGTCCGAACTTATCAAACCAAATTTCCAGCTTATTTCCTTCAACATTGATTACTTTTCCATATCCGAAAGTGTTATGAAAAATCTTTGTTCCTACCGGCATATCTGTTGTGGCATTTTTTGCGGCTTTTTTGGCATAGTAATAATTTCCGCTGTTCCAACCATAATCTTCATCTCTTTCATAACTAAAACGGTCGCTATCTTGAGTTATGTTATTGTTTTGCTTTAAGTTATTCCAGTTGGTTGTTGATTTATATGTATTTTGTTGATAATTGTTGTTGAAATATTTTGCAGCCTGATTACATATTTCGATATATTGCGGAGGCAATTCATTGATAAAACGAGACGGAATATTGTTTTTCCATTCGCCATACATACGACGATTTATTGCTGTCGATATATATAATTTTTTACGAGCGCGGGTTATTGCTACATAAGCGAGTCGTCTTTCTTCTTCCAAATCACCGGATTGTTCATTATCTAAAGCGCGTTGATGTGGAAACAGACCTTCTTCCCATCCCGGTAGAAAAACCGTATCAAATTCAAGACCTTTTGCCGAGTGTAATGTCATTATGCTGACTTTGTTATCGTCTTGTTGATTGTCATTTTCCATAACTAAACTGGTATGTTCCAGAAAGTCATCTAAAGTCGGGAATTTTTCCGCATCAGACATAACGTTAACAAGCTCTTTTAGGTTTTCTATTCTACCTTCTGCTTCTGCGGACTTGTCATTTTTGAGCATTTCCATATATCCGGAATCTTCAAGCACTCCTGTGGCTATTTCATCAGCTTTCCATACTTGAGAATTTTGTCTCCAAGTATTAAAGTTGTTTATTAATTCGTTCAAATTATTTTTTGATTTTCCTGAAAAATCTCCGTTTGATAGCATTTTTTCAATAGCCATATACATAGATATTTTGTTATATCTGGCTTCGTTTTGAATTTTCTCGATAGTTTTGGCTCCGATGCCTCTTGCCGGTTTATTTATGATACGTTCAAGTGCTAAATCATCGTGAGGTTGTGAGATTACACGTAAATATGCCAATATGTCTTTGATTTCGGCTCGGTCATAGAATTTAAGACCGCCTATTACCTGATAAGGTATAGATTCAGCCATAAATTTTTCTTCAAATTCACGAGTTTGAGCTGCCGTACGAACTAAAATTGCCATATCGGAATATTCGGTTCCGTAACGATAGTTATTTTCGATTTCTTCCGTAACATAGACGGCTTCTTCCGAACCGGAATATGTGCTCACTACTTTTACTTTGTGATTATCGGAATTATTTGCCGGACTGTTTTCGGCAACTTTCAAGGTTTTTCCGAGACGTCCGCTATTGTGTTTTATCAAGGATGAGGCAGCTCCCAGTATGTTTGCGGTTGAACGATAGTTGCGTTCAAGTCTGATAATTTGTGCATTTTGAAAATCTTTTTCAAAACGCAAGATGTTTTCAATTTCGGCTCCTCGCCAAGAATAAATGGATTGGTCATCATCACCTACACAACATATATTGCGATGCTTTTGGCATAATAAACGCAATAAAAGATATTGTGTAACATTGGTATCTTGATATTCGTCAACCATTATATATTTGAAACGCTCTTGATATTTTTCCAAAACTTCGGGGGCGGACATTAAGATATTTAACGCATAGAGCAAAATATCGCCGAAATCTACGCAATTAAGTTCGATTAAACGGCTTTGATATGCCTTGTAAACATTAACCAAAACATTGCCGTGTATGTCGGTATTAATCTTATCTATAGTAAGTCCTTTATCTTTCCATAGTTGAATTTTATCCAATAAACCTTGCGGAGGATATTTTTTATCATCAATTCCTTGAGCTTCGCATATTTGTTTGATTAGGCGACGTTGGTCATCTTCGCCCAAAATGGTAAAATTATTTTTTAATCCGACCAATTCGGCATGTTGACGTAGTATTTTTACGCAAATTCCATGAAAAGTACCCATCCAAACCGAGTCAACCATATTACCAATCATATTGCGAGCACGTTGTGTCATTTCACGAGCAGCTCTGTTGGTAAATGTGACAACCAAACAGTTCCAAGGATTTGCTTTCATTTGTGAAAGAATATAGGCTAAACGAGTAGTTAAAACCTTGGTTTTACCGGTTCCGGCACCCGAAAGAACCAAAAGCGGACCTTCCGTTGTTGTTACGGCCTGTTTTTGTTCCGGATTAAGTTCGTCAAGCCAAGGAGCAGACGGCATTAAAGCGGAAATATTGTCAAAACTTACAGCTGTGTTTTCGCTGTCTAAATCAAATATGTCGTTCATCGGTGGATACTTCTTGTTTTTTTGTTTTCTGCTGCGTATATTATATTATTATAAAAAAAATAAAAGAGCTTATTTGAAACTATACCCATGAGGAAAAAATGTCAGAAATCAGAGAAAAAATTGTAAATTTAACTCAATATATGGATAAAAAAATTATCGGCCAAAAAGAAATGGTTCGAAAAATGATAATTACTATGCTTGCCGAAGGACATGCTTTGGTTGAGGGCGCTCCCGGTCTTGCTAAAACTAAAGCTATCAAAACTTTGGCTGACTGCATTTCTGCATCGTTTAATCGTATTCAATTTACTCCCGATTTGTTGCCGGCTGATATTACCGGTAGTGAAATCTATGTTTCGCAAAAGGGCGAATTTGAGTTTAGACAAGGTCCGGTTTTTGCTAATTTGGTACTGGCCGATGAAATCAACCGTGCTCCGGCAAAGGTTCAGTCAGCGTTGTTGGAAGCTATGGCTGAAAGACAGGTCAGTGTCGGCGGACAACGTTTCAAATTGCCTAAATTGTTTATGGTTATGGCAACACAAAATCCGATTGAACACGAAGGTACATATAATTTGCCTGAGGCTCAATTAGACCGATTTTTGATGTATATCAGAATTGATCAGCCGACAGCTTCCGATGAACATAAAATTTTGGAATTGGTAAGAAAAGAAGGAACCTTTGTAAACCCGAGTGAAGATACTCATTTTGATAAGCTCGAAATTAAAGACATTGCAGCGGCTACAAAAGAAGCTTTAGGAACATATTTAAGCAAAGAAATGGAAGAATATCTGGTTCAGCTTATTGTTGCTACTCGTCATCCCGAAAAATATGACGAAGCTTTGTCCGGATTGGTAATGTATGGAGCAAGTCCTCGTGCAACAATCGCCCTGGACAGATGTGCTAAAATAAATGCTTGGATTTCCGGACGAGATTTTGTTACTCCCGAAGATATTCATGCGGTTATTTATGATATTTTGCGTCATCGTATAATTTTGAGTTTTGAGGCTCAGGCCGAAGGCTATACAAGTGATGACATCATTACAAAGTTGTTGAATGTTGTACCGTTGCCATAGGGATTTATTATGGTTAAAATTAGAAAAATAGCGGAAACTTTGTTCAAAAAAACATCAAAAAAAGATGAGAGAAAAGGTCTGGTTGCCTCGTTGGAAGATTTGATGGAGCAACGTAAAAATGTTCGCTATTTGCATATTAAAACCCGTCTTAATTCTTCTGTTCAAGCCGGAGACGTAAAATCGGCATTCAAGGGACGAGGAATTGAAATGGAAGAAAGTCGTGAATATGCCTTCGGTGATGATGTTCGTGATATTGATTGGCGAATTACTGCACGAAAAAATACTCCTTATACCAAAATTTATAACGAAGAAAAAGACAGAGAAATATATGTTTTGCTTGATTTGTCGTCATCAATGGTTTTTGGTACTCGTAAGGAGTTAAAATCGGTTACGGCGAGCAAGATAACTGCATTGCTAGGCTGGATGGCTCAAGAGAATAATGACCGATTCGGTGCGTTGATTTTTGACGGACAAAATACTTGGCAGTTTAAACCGCAACAGAATAGGGCGCATTTATTGGCGATTTTTAAGAAAATATCGTTGGTTAATCAGCATATTACCGAAGAAAAAATTCAAAATAAAGGATTGAACAAGACATTGCAAATGATGGTTCAGGGCATAAAAAGCAGAGCTACGGTATTTGTGGTCAGTGATTTTAGCGGTTTGAACGATGATGATAAAAAATCATTGGCAATGTTAGCTAAAAAATGTCAGCTCTTTTGCGTAAATGTGTATGATATGTTGGAAGAAAAAGCTCCGTTACCGGGAGAATATATGATATCAGATGAAGTGCAGTCGGTGGTATTTGACAGCAGGTATCAGGCTTTTTGTGAGGAATATCAACGATTTTTTGCGGATAAGCGAGAAAAAATGCGGGAATTTTGTCGTAAATTCGGGTGTCGCTATCTCTCTATAAGAACCGATATAGCAATAACAAAGCAAATGAAAATAATATAAATCTTGTTGCTGTATCTTATTGACAAAAAAATATTTTGGTGTTATTTTGGCGGAAGTGAATTATTTTGTTTTAGAAGAGAGAAAAATGGTAAAAACTAACGAAAACAACTCATATCGCCGCGGTCAGGAACTTTTAGACCAAGGTATGTATAAAGATGCTATTGCCCAATTTGATCAGGCAATTAACGAACAACCGGATTCATGGAAAGCTTTGAATTCAAAAGGTTTTGCTTTGCAAAAACTTAGCCGTTACACAGAAGCGGTTGAGTGCTTTGATAAGGCATTAGAAAAAAATCCGCAATCAGTAGAAATTATCAATAACAAGGGTGTTACACTTTCAATGCGCGGTCTTTATAAAGATGCGATTGAACAGTTTGATTTAGCGGTTGCTCTTGATAATACTTCATTGGAAGCTTTGAACGGTAAAGCTATTGCTTTGCAACATATGTATATGTACAAAGAAGCTTTAGATGTTCTTGAAAAAGCTATGGCTATTGATGAAAAGCATGTTCAATCATTATTGAGTATTGCGGTTACTTTGCAAAAATTGAAACAATTTGATAGAGCTATTTCGTTCTTCAAGAAAGTTTTAGCTTCCGATAAGTCAAATATCAAAGCTTGGAACGGTATCGGTGTTACATATCAGTTGATGGGCGATAACAATTCGGCTTTGAAGTGTTTTACAAAGATTTTGAATATTAACAATCGTGAAATTCAAGCATGGATTAGTATCGGTTTCGTATATCAAAAAATGCTCAAATTCCCTGATGCTTTGAAATGCTACAAAAAAGCTCAGATGATTAATGAAGGTCGTTATCATCACAAGCTTTATGACGGTTTGGCAAGCTGTTTGACTAAATTGTCAGAGTTTGATCAAGCTATTGAGATTTATAAACAAATCTTTAATACTGAAGAAGGTAAGAAAAAGTGGGATGCTCAACGCTCCATTAAGTTTGTAGGCAAGCTTAAACGTAAGAAAGCAACCGGAACTCTTCCTGATTTGGTTCCTCCTTCCGAATAATCAATAAACCCTCTGAAAAGGGGGTTTATTTTTTGTAAAAAAATTGACAAAAAATACTTTTGTATTATACTGTTAGTATTAATAACAGTTCAGAGGGTGTCATGGCCAATTATATCAGATTAAACGAAGTTTTACGCTCCATTATAATGAAAGGTGATGTCGATACGGCAATTCGTTATGGTGAAGAACTTAATAGTGCGAGTGAAAAGCGTCAAAAAGCTAAAGACGATTTTAAGGAAAATGCAGCTAAAATTAAAGAACTTAAAGAGCAAATCAAAGAGATTACTTCTAAAATTAAGACTGCGGCAACCAAAGAAGAAAAAGCATTATTAGGTACACAAATAAAAGAAATAAATGTCGAAATAGAAGGGCTAAAAACATCAGAACACAATAGTTTTTATTATTTATCTTCAGATGTAAAAGCCTATGCCGGTGCATTGTTTCTGGCGAAAATTATGACTACTCCTGAAGTTTTAACAAAACATGGAGTTCCGTTTGAATATAATGACGGAATATTGCAAGTTGACGGAGATAATTTAACCGGCGGAGAATTAGGAGGAAAGATAACCTCACTCTCTGATTATGTTTTTGGGCGAGTTCGTGAAATGAACGATAAGGTTACACAGCCCGCAGATATAAGGAATATAATCAAATTAGATGCAAAAAGATTATTAGATAAAGATATTGATGAAACAGGAATTACGTTTGATTTAATAGAAGAAATTCATATTGCCTTTGAAAAAGAAAAAGCGGAAATAGAACGCAAAAACAAAGAAATTGCACAACGCAGAGAAGAAAGCCGAACAGGTATAGAGCTGGTAAAAGAATATCCTGACGGTTACAGTATTTATGAGATGCTTCCGTCTCCGGTATATGATGGAAACGGAAATGTATTGCACCATACTTCATTGAAATATGAGTCTGATGAAATGGGACATTGCGTCGGTCGAGGCGGTTATAATCAATATGTAGGCAAAGACGGGTGGAAGTTTTATACATTACGTGGTCCTGATGAAAATGGAGTATTGGTCCCGCATTGTACAATTTCCATTGAAAATGGACAATTAAAGCAAATTAAGGGAAACTCAAATACTGCAGTTAAGTTCAAATATCTTCCCGATGTACGAGATTTTGTTCAATCGTTAAATATGCCGATACCTCAATCGGAGAAACAATATATCGGATATATTCGTGATATAAATAATAAAGAGGTTGATTTGTTTGATTTGCCCGAGGGGGTCGAGCTTGACAAGTTGCAGTTGCAATATGGCACATCTTACAAAGGGGTGAAATTAGAAAATATTGAATCTGTTAATGAGTTGATATTAGACGGTAAATTTGATGAAAATACAATAAAGCAACTTTCAGTTATAAAACATATCAAAAGTTTTACCATAAAATCTGATGATGAAGCTGACGGATATTCGAAATACCCGATAAATTGTGAAAAATTGATAATACAAAATGCAAAAATTCCGGAAAACTTCGGAAATGCAACGATAATCAATATTGTATCGGCAAAGGACGTTGATTTTAATCGAGATTGGAGAAATATAAAAAAATTAGAAATAAATTCTTCTTTGGGTGTTAATTTTGCGGATATGCCGATTTTGGAAGAGGGAATTAGCGGCGGAAAATGGGGCGATGTTTCGAAGTTTACTACTAAAGAACTGTTAACTAAACTTAATGGTCCGAAATGGGTTGAAGAACATTTAAGAGAAGAAAACGGTAAAATTATTATTGATACCGATATTGATTTATCAAACAGAGGGCTGACTTCTTTGCCTAATGATTTTGGTAAGATTGAAACAAGCGGAGAAATCAATCTGAAGTCTAATCAAATTTGGAACATATCATCTTTTCCAAAATATAATAAGTTACTTTTGGAGCAAGGTGTTAAGTTTAATATTAATAATGTTCCTTTTTCTGAAGGCGGAATAGAGGGAGGCCATTGGGGAAATTTATCCGAACAATCTACCAAAGATGTATTATCTAAAATGTTAGGAACAAAATGGACTGAAGCTCATTTATCGGGAGATGATAAAACAATAAATACGTTTCTTGACTTGTCATACAGAAATTTATCAAGTTTGCCTCGTGATTTTGGCGAGCATAAGATAAACGGAGCATTAAACCTTACGCATAACAGAATAGATGATGAAACATATGAGATTAATTATCCGGAATGTAAAGAGCTTGTTATTGGTTTTACATACGATAGAAGAACAAATCCTAATCGTTTGGCATCTTTGCCTAGTCCTAAATTAGGGATTAGGCTTGATAATGTTGCGGATATCAATTTTAAGGAATGTGATATTATAGATGTTATTAAAAAGACCAAAATGCTTGATGAAACCAAACTTTCGCAAAAAGATGGGGTTTGGGTTTATGACGGAGATATAGATTGGTCCCAACATTGTATTTTTAATTCAACAGATGATTATGGACAATGGAATGTTCCTCAAAGCTTAAGTTCTCTTCATGTAACCGGAGAATTTACACCTCCTTATTGGTTGAGAGAATTTCCGCAATGTAAAAAAATTAATTTAGGTAATGTCGGAGATGTTGTTGTATTGCCTGATAGTGTTGAGGTGTGCAAGCTACGACAGGCAGACGGTTTGTGCGATATTAGCGGTAAAAATTTAAAAGAAGTTATTCTCGGTGAAGAGGGAAGTCAAATAACCGTTGATGCGACAAAAATGTCTCCGGATATATTATACAGAGGGAATATTGCTCTCCGTCTTGAAAAATTAGAAAAAGGAAAAGTTTATGACTTTTCAAATATCAATATTGCAGGAGATTTGACAATATACGGAAGCAGTAACTGTGAAGCTATCGTAAAATTGCCAAATGCAACTAAGGTAAGATTTTTGGATCCGATAACCGAAAAAGAAGCATTTATGTTAAATCCGAAAACGGAAGTTATTGAAGCAAATAAATATTTTGATGTTGATTTATTACCTGAAAATTCTTCAATAAGACATATTGCATTCGGATACCATTCCGGTATTACAAAAGAGCAGAAGGAAGATTTAGCTCCTAAAATAGCACAGAGAGAGATAAAAGTGAGTGGTGTTGATATGTCAGATGTTCAATATGCTCATGAGGTAATTCAAGAAAATATTGAGATGAGGTGGGATAAGGATCATAGAGATATTTCTGATTTACCTCAAATGACAAAATTACATATTGTTAGTCCGGAATGGGGTTTTGACAGTAAATTTCTTAAAGACGCATCTCCTCATCTTAAGGTATTAGAACTGGGGTATATGCAGACGGATAATAATGGTTTGGTTGACTATTCCGTTATCCCGGAAAATGTTAAGTTAGAAGAATTTTACCTTTATGACAGTAAAGCTCAAGATACGTTGTTGGAAGAATTGCCTAAGTCGTTGAAAAGTATAAAACTATTGAGAGTTAGTCATGGAAATTTAGACTTAGAGCCGCTTAATCGTATGCCGAATTTAGAGAAACTTGATATTTCTCAAATGAAAGTTGCTGACAATGCGTTTGATAAGGTTAATCCCGAAGTTATAAAACGTCTTGAAATTACGGGAGATTATGATATCGAAATGCGGGTTGAGGAACTTAAGGCAATTTATAATCTGCCTGATACTCCCGATAATCGCAAAATCAGACAAGCACATGATTGGCTGATTAGTGATGATTCTTCAATTCCGTACGATGTAAAGAGAACCGTTTTTTATTCGCTGGCTAACGATGTTATGAGAGGAAAACATCCTCAGCCTATAACTGATGAAGAAATAGCTGCTCGTGTGAGAGGTGTTCAAAACTTTATGCTCGACAGTTGTGCTAAAGTAATTATGGCGGAAGAAAAAAATCATGAAGCAGGTGATGATAAGGCAGGGCGTACCGTTTTGGAAGAAAATAAGGGGAGAAAGCCCGGTTTCTATGGTCATGTAGGTAAATATTTTACTCGAGAAAGAAGTATGGGTAAACTTGGTAAAATGTTAAAAACCATTATGACCAAAAAAATTGAGCATCATCCGGATTTTGAGCCGGCTCAGAGAATTGTTAGTGATAGAATGAAATCTCATATCAGAAGTTTACAATTAGGTTTTCATGAGCAATTAGCAGCACAAAATTCTGATGTCAGAACTTATGAGCATGTTGAAAAATACTATAAACCGAATTACAGTTTTAATAAGGCTGTTGCCAAATGGCATGAGGAAAAGAGATTTCATTAAAAAAATAGCGGAGTTTATTGCTCCGCTTTTTTTGTACTTTCAATTTTTACGGAAGTTATTTCTTGTTCCAGTTTTTTGATCCCGTTTTCAAAGGTTGATTTCGTGCCGGTCGCGACATCATTTCCTACTTGAAGAACAGATGTGTCTTCGTTTATTTTTCCGTCATAAATATCTTTGCCGATAACATAAATTAATACGGCTAAGATAATGTAAAATATATATTTAAACAATGTCCCCATGTTTTTCTCCTTTTTGTTTTGATATAATCAAAGGAGATAATTTTACAACGGCGGATAATAAAAAAAGCCTCCGAAGAAGCTTAATTTATTGGGAGATTTTCTTTTTCAAATCAGCAATCAAGCCGTCTATACCATTCGGTGATTTTTTAATAAATGCGGTATATTCGTTGCGGGCGGTAATTGCAAGGCTCACATTTTCAATGATAATATCAACGATTTTGAAAGTATCGCCTTCTTGTTTAACACGCCAAATTACAGAGGCCGGTTGTGCTTGTTCCATTGGTACAATGGTGTTTACAAAGAGTTGTCCTTTGGTGGAAGAGGGGGATGTTCCCTTAAATACGAACTCTTTACCTTTGAACTCATCAAAACGCTTTGACCAAGTTTGAACGTTTAATTTGCGATAAACATCAATAAATTCTTCTCGTTGTTCTTCTGTTGCGGTTCTCCAATAGCGTCCGAGTACAAACTTGCCGATGAATTTTAGATCAAGAGCTGAGTTAAATAACTTTTCAAAACGAGCATCTTTTTCGGCTTGTGTTGCTTTAGCATTAATGATTTCGACAATACCTTCATGTGTAACTTCTTTGATAAAGCTTTCGGCTTTTGCTACGTCAACATCGGCTTTTGCACTTGAGCAAAAAAGCATTAAACCGGCAATAAGAGTCAAAAGAGTTTTTTTAGACATTATTTTTCTCCTAAATCAGTAATCTTCGTCTTCAAAATCAAAATCATAACTAGGGGTTTCTTCCACGGTTTGACATTTGTTAAATTTTTGACGATTTTGTAAATAAGCAGACTTTGATGCAGCATAAAAGTCAACTGAATTTTTTTCCAAACCTTCCACTAAATCAAGAGCTTTTTCTCTTGAAGTAATGATATTAGCACCCAAATATCCCCAAGTGATTTTATCAGAATAGTTCTTATCATTGAGAGCAGCCCAATATATCGGGTCAGTATAAGCGTCAACACCATAACCTACGGCTGCACGCACTGTAAAAGGGCCAAAAATCGGGGCGATAAAGAAAGGCCCGTCCGGCACACAATATGTTGCCAAAGTTTCATCAAAACCGGTGCGTTTTCCTTTCAATCCCCAACCGGAAGCCACATCAAATGTTCCGGCTAAGCCCAAAGTTGAATTTATCAAAAAACGTCCTACGCTAATCAATGCGTTTTTGAAATTTCCTTGCAATGTGTGGTTAGCAAAAGATACGGGTTCTTTCGTGTTAGTTATAAAAGAGCTGACACGATTTCGTACATCTTGGTTAGTGATGGCACGATAACCTTTGGCCAAAGGTTTTAAGGTGTATTTATCTACTTGATAATTAAAATTAAACATAGCACGATTGTAGCTTTCCAACCAACTGTCATTGTCAGAAGCTAAAGCAACCGGCGACATCAATGAAATTGCCGTAACCAAAGCAATATAACGTTTTTTCAATGTAAAATCCTCTTTGTACAAAGTTATTAATTGTATGTAATATAGCAATAGTTTTAGTTCAAGGCAATAAAATTTTATTTGTTACAATACCGAAATTTTTTGTGTTTTGCCAAAGTTGTTAAATTGCAATAGTATCACGGCAGTTGAAATTTAAATATAGAGGATAAAATAATGAGTAAACCTAATAAACCGATTATGTTGTTTGACTGTAAGACATCTCAAAGTGTTATCGGACAAGATAAATTTTTGAAAGCATTTGAAAACATTTTGAATCATGGTGCATATTGCCAAGGTCCGGAAACAAAAGAATTAGATGAAAAATTAGCCAACTATTCAGGCACGAAGTTTTGTTCAACATGCGGTTCCGGTACAGATGCTCTTACTTTAGCATTGATGGCTTGGGGTGTAAAACCGGGTGATGCCGTATTTGTTTCGTCATTTACCTTTGTTGCATCTGCCGAAGCTCCGGTATTGTTGGGTGCTACTCCGATTTTTGTAGACTCAGATCCTAATACTTTCAATATGGATGTTAATGATTTGCGTCGTGCTATTGAAGAAGTTAAGAAAGAAGGCAAATTAAATCTTAAAGCAATCATTCCGGTTGATATTTTCGGTTCTCCTTGTGAATATGACGAAATTATGGCGATTGCTAAAGAATATGGTATGAAAGTATTGTCAGACTCTTGCCAATCTTACGGCTCTGTTTACAAAGGCAAAAAAGCTTGCTCTATCGCTGATATGTCTGCAACATCTTTCTATCCGACAAAACCTTTGGGTTGTTATGGTGATGGTGGTGCCGTATTTACAAATGATAATGACGAAAACGAATTGGTAAAATCTTGCCGTGTTCACGGTATGAGCCCTGCAGACCACTATGACAATGTTCGTTTGGGTATGACAGGTCGTATGAACTCTTTCCAAGGCGCTGTTTTGTTGCAAAAATTGACTGTATTTGATCAAGAATTGAAAGACAGAGCTCGTGTTGCAAAACGTTATGACAACGAATTGGATAACTATTTCGGAAAACAAAAGATTTTGGATAATTGCGAATCTGCTTATGCTTTGTACACAATTCATTGTGAAGACAGAGATGAATTGATGGCATATTTGAAAGAAAACGGTATTCCTTGCGGTGCATATTATCCACGTCCGGTAAATACACAAACAGCTTATGCTCAATGGAACACACGTTCATTGCCTGTTTGTGAAAAATTGTCTAAAACAGTATTGTCTATCCCAATGACACCGTATTTAGATGACGAAGATTTGGATTATGTAATTACAAAGATGAACGAATTTGCAGCCAGAAAAATGAACAAAGCTGCATAGTTCAAGAAAAGATAAACCTCTAAAAAAACTCCTCTGTTTGAGTAATCATCAGAGGAGTTTTTTGTTATGGCTGTTTAATTTTTATCGAAAAATCACCTAAAGATTACCAAATAACTATATTTGCAAGAAAATACAACAACAAAACAACCATAAGTAGTATTGATAGTTTTTTGTATTTTTTATATTTCCGCTTTTTCTTTTTCAGCTTTCCGGACAAATCCGACATTTGTTGTTTCAAAGTTTGAATTTCGATATTTTTATTTTTGATTACATTTTCTTTGCTTTTTATTGCTTCGTCTTTTTCTTTTACTAATAAATCTTTTTCTTTTATCAACAAATCTTTTTCTTTTATCAAATTATTTTTTGAATCGATGATATCGTTATTTTCTCTTATTATAACCGGATAATAATTATATTTTATAAACAAATCATTTAATTCATTGTTATATTTATTTTGAGTACTTTCATCAAACCTATTATTAATCTTTTGGCAACTTTTCAGATATGATTTTTTATATTTTTCATATAATTCGACAGTAATATTTTCTTTTTTTAGCATTGTTAATAACATGTCTGTTATTTTTATATAGTCAGAGAAATGTTTATCCCAATTTTGTGTAATTTGTTCAGAGTGAAGTCTACGTTGATAAAACTTTGTTTTGTTGATAGCTATTCTTTTAGCTCGTATCAAAGCCTTGCAAAAGAATATATTATCTTCAAAACGAAGATGAGGAGGAAACATTATTTTATGTTTTTTTATAAAAGATTTTTTATAGAACGTAAGACAAGCACTTACGGCCATACGATTTATAAAGTCAATACAGTCTGTATAATTAAAAACATCTTTATTCCAATCTTTCGGTAAATATCTAAAAGAATAGTATGGTGTGTCCTGTTCATTATCTTTGTTATCTATAAAATTATATCCGCCAAAGCATAACATATCCAAATTATTTTGTTCACATTGATTGTATAATGTTTCACAAGTATTCGGAATAATACAGTCATCAGAATCTAAAAATTGTATATATTTACCTCTAGCCGTTTGAATTGCTTTGTTTCTGGCAGCAGAAACCCCCTCATTTTGCTTATCAATAATGGTAATACGAAAATCTTTTTGAGCATATTTCTGCAATATTGTTAAAGAATTATCTGTAGAACCATCATTAATACATATAATTTCAATATCTTGTAATGTCTGACTGATAATACTGTCTAAACATTCCTCTAAATATTTTTCCACATTATAAACAGGAATAATTACCGAAACTTTAGGCAGTATCATTAGTTTTAATTCCTTTTAAGTATTTATTTTTTCTTCTTTTTCTTAAATATTCGACACAAATCATAAAACCAAAAACGAATAGCTGTCTTTTTATCTCTTTTATAATTGTCTAAAATATTTTTAAGTTCATTTGCAAAATATTCATTTGTATATTTTCGAATGGTAATTTTATGAGCTTTTTCCGCTTTCTTTTTCCGTTCTTCCGGATGGTTTAAATAGTAACTGATTAGCTCAACAAATTCTTGTTCATTTTTATACATAGGAATAGCATCACCATATATTTCTTCTATTTCAGGCATATAATCTGAAATTAAGAAACCTTTACAAGCGGTGACATCGTAAATCCTATTGGATATAAAACCTTCGTCTTTCATATTCTGCATAGTGTCGTTTAAAACGATGTCAGCATTACTGTAATATTTATATAATTCCATGTTATCTATATAATTATCTTTAATGTATGCTTCATCAATATATTTTTCCCAAGAATGTCCATATATAGAAATGGGTAATTTGTTACGTAAAGCATATTTTACGGAATTCCTCATTCCGTGATGTGGTGCACCAATGAATAAGATTGGATTTTTGTAATTATCATTTTGTTCATTATAAAATCTATCAGTATTTGTAAATTGCGGAAGATAATATGCGTTATATCCTTTTTCTTTAAGTTTATTGTAAAAAGATAAAGATGCAGATATAATTATGTCATAATGCTTTAATTCGTTCTTTTTTATATCGTCGGGATGAGATATTATATAAAGTACATTGATTTTTTTATGACGTATATTCTTCCATTTGGATAACCCTCTAATGACAATATTTATGTCTGCATCCTTATTACGATGAAAACGTCCGTTATAGTTAGTTACAACGGAATATCCTTTTTGCTTTAATGCATAAGCAAGGTCTAACCCTAACCAGTAATCTCCCCATTTTACTTTATCAATGTTATCGAAAGCAGGATTCTTTATACAAACAATCTTTTGGTTACTTAATTTTTTTTTCTTTGAGTAAAGATAATTTTTTATATATTTGTATGCAAATAAATGGAGATTATAAAAAAATAGCTTTTTATGTTTTTTATATATGTATCTTTTTAACATATTCCGTGTTGCATTATTTATGCCTGTAGAACGAGATACGGATATTTTTCTATAGAAAAACAGAACCTCGTCAATTCGATGAAAGACTTTGTTGTCTTCAACAAAATTGAGCCAAAATTCCCAGTCTTCATATCCTTTGTTCATATTAATATCATAGCCGCCATATTTTTCAAAATCTGATTTTTTATAGAGGGCAGAACACACAACTCTATTACAAAATATCATATTTTGTTTAGTCGGAAGTTCTAATTCAAAACGTCCGCTCATATTGCCAAAAAAGTCAACTAACGAAAAAATGATATCGCCTTTTTTTTGTTCCATTGCTTCATATAGTTTGGCTAAACAGTCCGGAGATATTTTATCATCTCCATCAAGTGGAAAAATATATTTTCCTTGAGCATTTTTAATGCCGTTGTTACGTGCGGTTACAACCCCTGTATTAGACTGATTTATAATTTTTATTTTTTTATTTTTTTTAGCATATTTAACAATAACATTAGCAGAATTATCGGTAGAACCATCGTTTACAACGATACACTCCCAATTTTTAAATGTTTGATCTAAAACAGAATCAATACATTCTCCAATGTATTTTTCGTGATTGTAACAGGTTATAATTATGCTTATTTCAGGTTTTATCATTGTTTTATGCTCGCTTTTAAAATAGGTATTCCGCAAAAATAAATTTTTATTCTATAAGACGATACCTTTATTTTAAACAAAGGTATCCCCCATAAATTTATGGTGTTTTTGGCACCTTTTTGAGTAATCGTTAAAAAAGGTATGATACTAAATAGTTTAACTTCCCATTTTTTTTGTGGATTACAACCAACGGCACTCATAAATATTTTTAGTAAATCTTGAGGTAAGAATTTTTTTGCCGATTTAATAAAAAATTGTTTTTGTTTTTGGGAACAATATGATAGTTCATTTAGAAATATACCTTTTGTTTTGCGGTAAAATGTATTCCTATAAACATCATATAGATTATATGTTTTTAAATTTTTTTTAATTGCTATTACAGCAAAAATTCCATTTATTGCTTTATCTCCACGATTAGCGGAAATATTATTTTTTTGATTGGTGCGATAATGTACAAGTTGTTTATTTATTATACTTATCGATTTTGCTAAAGCAAGCATTGTATATGTAAAGGTAACATCATTACAAGATGTTAGATCTTCGAAAAAAACAGCGTTTTCTTTAACCATAGTTGCTTTAAACATCTTGTTCCAAGCACAACCATCTATATATGTAAATAAATCTTCAGGATAATTTTGCGGATTGATTGGGGATGTAGTAAAATGTTGAGAAAGTCCGTTGTTTAATTTAATTATATCTCCGCTTACATTGTCAAAAACGATACTTTCGCAAATTGCAATGTCCGAATTTTCATTTATTATTTTGTTTAACATTTCTTCGACCATATTAAGCTCAAAGAAATCATCACAATCAAGAAACAACAGATAATCACCATTAGAATTTTCTATGCCTAAATTACGGGCTTTTCCTGCTCCGATATGTTCTCCGGATAATATTTTTATTCGCTTATCGTTTTCTTCATATTCTTTTAAAATAGAAAGAGAATTGTCGGTAGACGCATCGTTAATACAAATAATTTCAATATTTTTATATGTTTGATTGACTATGCTGTCCAAACATTGTTTGAGATAATTTTCGGCATTGTAAACCGGCACGATTATGCTGACTTTTTTATTATTCATATCAACTTTTCCTAATAAAAATTTATACAAGGCATAGTATAATATTTATCTATAAATTCAATAAAAAATTGTGTAATTTATTAAATTAAACAAAAGATTGTATTATGTCTTTGAAAATAAATCAATTTTAGGTTGTTGAAAAATGTTTTTATATTTTTCTGATTGTATAAAATTCTACTTTAGATATATGTAAGGCGATATTATTAATTTATGGTTGTGTTAAGAGCAGTTTTTTTACGCTTTTGTTATAACACAAGAGAAACTCTATCTAAAGTTGTTTTGGATACTAGTTTCTCTTAAAACGAAAAACTGGGATTTTGCAAATTTTTATAATTGTATGGCCTGAAGCGGTTTGTTTTTTATGATACAAAAATTTCTTTATAAACAAATGGATATTGCTTAAAAACAACTTTCGGTGTTTTTTGTATATATACGATTTCAGTTGTTTTTGTGTTTTTTTATCAATTCTTGTTATAAAAGAACCGTCTGTTCTGCGATAATAAAACAAAACTTCGTCGATACGATAAAAAACTTTGTTATCCTCAACAAAATTGAGCCAAAATTCCCAGTCCTCAAGGCCTTTGTTCATATTAATATCATATCCGCCGTATTTTTCAAAATCCGATTTTTTGTAGAGGGCAGAGCATACAACTTTGTTATTAAATATCATATTTTGTTTGGTCGGAAGTTCTAACTCAAAACGACCTGTTTTTTCGCCAAAAAAGTCAACTAAAGAAAAAATAACATCTCCTTTTTGTTGTTCCATTGCCTCATATAGTTTAGCCAAACAATCAGGAGCTATTTTATCATCTCCGTCTAGCGGATATATATATTTTCCGCTTGAAGTTTTTATGCCATTGTTACGAGCCGTTACAAGCCTGCTGTTTTTCTGGTCAAGCAGTTTGATTTTATCGCTTTTTTTAGTGTATTTTTTTATTATGTTTAGCGAGTTGTCGGTTGAACCGTCATTTATAACAATACACTCCCAATTTTCAAATGTTTGAGCCAAAACAGAATCAAGACATTCTCCAATGTATTTTTCTTGGTTGTAACAAGGAACAATTATGCTAATTTCAGGTGTTTTCATTGTTTTGTACTCGCTTTAATAATCGGTATTCCACAGAAATAAAATTTTGTTTTATAAGGTGTTTTTTTCGTTTTAACTAGTGGAATACCCCAAATTTTAGTAGTTGTTGTCTCGCCTTTAGTTATAATCTTAACGAAGGGAATAATTCCGAATAATTTTATTTTTTTTGTGTTCTTCTTGTTATGGTTGAGGGCAGATATAAAAACTTCGAACAACTCTTTTGGTAGATTTTTGTTTGCGCAATCAATTAAAAGTCGTCTTTGTTCTTCGTTGCAATATAGAAGTTCATTTAAAAACACTCCTTTCGCCTTATGATAGAATGTTTTAGAGAAAATATTCCATAGGTTGTGTTTTTTCAAGTTGTTCTCAAGGGCATTTATTGCATAAATTCCGTTAACAGCCTTGTCGCCACGATTGGCGGAAATGTTGTTTTTTTGGTTGGTTCGATAATGGACGTAGGCTTGTTTTAATAAACTGATTGAATTTGCCAAAGCAAGCATTGTATCTGTAAAAGTTATATCGTTGCAAGAAGTTAAATCTTCAAAAAGAATAGCATTTTCTTTCACGATAGATGCCTTAAATATCTTGTTCCAGGCACAACCGTCTATAAAAGTAAATAAATCTTGAGGGTAATCTTGCGGATTTATCGGAGATTTTTTTACATGTTTATAATTGTTGTCGTTCAATGTATCTGTGTTGTTTTGATTGTCAAAAACATAGCTGTTACATACAACAATGTCAGAATTTTCAATTGTGATTTTGTTGAGCATTTCTTCTATCATATTGAGTTCAAAGAAATCGTCACAATCAAGAAACAACAGATAATCACCGGTAGATTTTTCTATACCTAAATTGCGGGCTTTTCCGGCTCCGATGTGTTCTCCCGATAATACTTTTATTCTGCTGTCGTTTTTTTCATATTCTTTTAAAATAGAAAGAGAATTGTCGGTAGAAGCATCATTTATACATATAATTTCTATATTTTTATATGTTTGATTAACAATGCTGTCTAAACATTGTTTAAGATATTCTTCGGCATTATACACCGGTACTATTATACTTATTTTGAAATTTTCCATTTTCTTTTTTTATGGGTTATCTTTGAGCAAATGATAATATATTTGAAAATAAATTCAATAAAAATATGATAATAAGAGAATATGTATAATGTTACATTGTATATGTACATAATGACTTGACTTATTCAGGGTATTTTGTGTAAAAATACATAATTAATTATGTATAAAGAGGGTAAAATGCCTAAATTGTCTGTAATCGTTCCTGTTTATAATGTGGAAAAATATCTAAAACAATGTTTGGATAGTGTTATTAATCAAACTTTGCAAGATATTGAAATTATATGTATTAATGATGGTTCAAAAGACGATTCTTTAAAAATATTGCAAGAATATGCCAAAAAAGATGGAAAAATAACCATTATTGATAAACAAAATGCAGGAGTTTCTGCCGCTAGAAATGATGGGATTAGAGCAGCAAGAGGGGAGTACATAACTTTTGTTGATGGCGATGATTATTTGAAATTAAATGCTTATGAAGAGATCTATAATCACATTAAAAACGATAAACCAGATATATGCGTGTATGGACATTTTGAAGACTTTGACGGTCAAATAAAAGAGTCGAAGTTTATAGAGATGTTGCATCGTTTTGAGGATAATCAAAATTTTTCTTTATCCGATTTAATTCTAAAATTAGGTAATACGGTTTGGAATCATTGGTATAAAAGAGATTTTTTATATAATAAAAAGATTGAGTTTCCTCTAGGTTTGGTTGTGTCAGAAGACAGCATGTTTAATGTTCAATGTTTTTTGAAAAATCCGACAGTTAAAACGATTTGTGAAAGTTATTATTGTTATCGTTGCTTTAGAGAAGGTTCTACACTGACATCATCTCCAACTTTGGATAAAGTTTTAGAACAAAAAAGATACTGTGATAGAAGTGATTTTTATCTTCAACTTCCCAAAGAACAAAAAATGATTGTCGATTTAAAAATAACAGGAAGCCTTATGTATAGATATGGTCTGTTAAAAGACGAACAAAAACCGAAAAATTTCAAATATTTATATGATTATAAAAAATATTTAGATGAAAACTATGATGAGAATACACTCATAAATTATGTGGAATATAAGCGATTGAAGGATATAGTTTCTCCACCGAAAAAACGTTTTGCTAATCGGATATTTTCTGTCAAATATTCCGAGGACAGAAAACGGAAAATTGTAACATTGTTGGGGATAAAGATAAAAATAAAAGTATAAAAATGAAAAATATCGCTGAAAATTCGCGATATTTTTTTATATCAAAAAATTTAGCTGATAAAATGCTTCAAAGGGTTGCAGTTTAAATATTAATACCTATATATTAGAAATAACATATACAAAGGACGTTTGAGTAATGGATAATAAAGAAACTTTTCCCTTATTGCCACTTCGTGATATAGTGGTTTACCCGAAAATGATTGTTCCGCTGTTTGTCGGACGAGAAAAATCAATAAAAGCTCTTCAGGCCGCTGTTGATACTGATCAGTGCATAGTTTTGGCTACGCAGAAAGATGCAGCTATTGAAGATCCGAAAGAAAGTGAAATCTTTAAGGTCGGCACAATCGGAACAATTGTTCAGTTGGTTAAACTTCCGGACGGAACAGTAAAAGTTTTGGTTGAGGGAACAGACAGAGTTTCTTTAGACGCCTTTGTTCCTAATGACGGTTTTATGGTGGTAGAGGTTACTCGTCTGCTTGATGAAGAAGAACATGACATTGAAGAAGAAGCAATGTCACGAGCCGTTTTATCACAGTTTGAAGAATATGTAAAATTGTCTAAAAAAACACCACCTGAAGTGTTGATGTCTGTTACACAAATTGAAGATTTGAATAAGCTTGCAGATACTATTGCTTCACACTTATCTCTTAAGATAGAAGATAAACAAGCATTACTTGAGTGTAAAACACTGAAAGCTCGTTTTCATAAGCTTTTGGAATTGATGGATTCTGAAATAACCATGCTCGAAGTTGAAAATAAAATTAAAACTCGAGTTAAAAAACAGATGGAGAAAAGCCAAAAGGAATATTATTTGAATGAGCAAATGAGAGCTATTCAAAAAGAACTCGGTGATGGCGAAGAAGAAAATGAAATCGAAGCTTATATGAATAAAATTCATAAGACAAAGCTCTCTAAAGAAGCAAAAGAAAAAGCTTTATCTGAGGTTAAAAAACTCAAAAGTATGAGTAATATGTCGGCAGAAGCAACGGTTGTTCGCAACTATTTGGATTGGATGCTCGATATTCCATGGAAGAAAAATTCTAAAGTTAATAAAGATATGAACAAGGCTTTAGAGGTTTTAGAAGAAGACCACTACGGTTTGGATAAAGTTAAAGACCGAATTTTAGAATATTTGGCGGTTCAATCTCGTGCGGATAAAGTCAAAGGACCGATTTTGTGCTTATACGGACCTCCGGGAGTAGGTAAAACTTCTTTAGGTCAATCTATTGCCCGAGCAACCGGGCGCAGTTTTGTTCGTGCATCTTTGGGCGGTATGAAAGATGAAGCCGAAATCAGAGGACATCGCAGAACATATATCGGTTCAATGCCGGGTAAAATTATTAAAGGGATGAAGAAAGCCGGTACATCTAATCCTCTGTTTTTGTTAGATGAAATAGATAAGCTGGGTAGTGATTGGCGTGGAGATCCCAGTTCGGCATTGTTAGAAGTTTTAGATCCCGAACAAAATAATTCGTTCCAAGATCACTATTTGGAAGTTGATTATGATTTGTCCGACGTGATGTTTGTGACAACGGCAAACAGTCTTGATATGCCTCGTCCGTTGCTCGACAGAATGGAAATTATTCGTTTGTCCGGATATACGGAGGATGAAAAAATTCAAATTGCCAAACGTCATCTTATGCCGAAAATTTTTAAAGAAAATGCCGTAAAACCGGAAGAATTGTTTATTACAGATGAGGCAATTCGTGACATCGTTCGCTATTATACGCGAGAAGCCGGTGTTCGTAATTTGGAGAGAGAAATTTCCAATATTGCTCGCAAGGCTATCAAATCGCTCTTGATGGATAGTAAAAAAGCAAAATTACCGATTAAGGTAACTGCTAAAAACTTGAACGACTATCTCGGAGTTCGCAAATTCAGTTTTGGAGAAGCGGAACAAGAAGACCATATAGGCGTTACAACCGGTTTGGCATGGACCGAGGTCGGCGGAGATATTTTGTTTATTGAAGCTGTTGATATGCCGGGTAAAGGTAAGGTTATGCAAACAGGTAAGCTCGGTGAAGTTATGAAAGAATCTATTGATACCGCATATTCTGTGGTTAGAGCACATGCTTCACAGTTGGGTATTGCTGATGATGTTTTTGAAAAAACAGATATCCATATTCACGTTCCTGAGGGTGCTACTCCCAAAGATGGTCCGTCAGCAGGTATTGCAATGTACACCACTTTGGTATCCGTGCTCACTAAGACACCGGTTCGCAAAGATGTTGCTATGACCGGAGAAATCACATTGCAGGGTAGGGTGTTGCCAATCGGAGGGCTGAAAGAAAAGCTTTTATCTGCTTTACGTGGCGGTATAAAAACCGTTATTATACCAAAGGAAAACGAAAAAGATTTGGTTGAAATTCCCGATAATGTGAAGAAAGGTCTGAAGATTATTCCTGTTTCTGAAGTAGGGCAGGTTTTAGAAATTGCCCTTCATAAGGAATGTAATTTGAAAAAATAAGATAATAAAAAACGGCAGATGTAGAATCTGCCGTTTTTTATTGTATGAAACGGAAATTTAAGAATCGCTACAACATATACGAATCAAGAGTTTGAAAATAAAAACGGATATTTTTATATACAAAACTGTTGATAACCGAATTTTTTTGTTATTTTAGGGATTAAAATGAAAAAAAAGTGTTGGAAACCGCGGATTTTATTTGACTAATGGTAAAAAACGTTCTTAAATTTTGATTGTAGCGAGGTTGTTCTCTCGCCTTAGTAATTTAACTTTTATATAGGGAGTCCCTTTCATGAATAAAAATGAACTCATTTCTAGCATTGCTAATGCAACAGGTTTAACAAAAACTGATTCTGCTAAAGCTTTGGACGCTTTCATTGCTGCTGTAGCAAAATCTTTGAAAGCTGGCGAAGAAGTTCGTTTGGTTGGTTTTGGTACATTTGGTGTTTCTGAACGTGCTGCTACAACCGGTCGTAACCCACGCACTGGCGATACTATCAAAATCCCTGCACGTAAAGTTGCTAAATTCAAACCTGGCAAAGCTTTGCAAGAAGCAGTAAACAAATAATTTTGTTCAGGTAATAAAATCAGAGGCGGGTATATTCCGCCTCTTTTTGTTTTTGTTGATTTATGAATAAATATGTGCTAGTTTTATTTTAACGAACCATATTATTCACTTTAAATCATTACACTATGGAATGGATTTTTCTTATTCTGATTTCTCTGTGGATTGGTTTTTGTTGCTTCGGCATCGTCAATCCTCTGAGATTTGGTCTTGGTAAAGGTGAAAACACTATCGCAGTTATCAAGAGTCTGTTGTTTACTGTTCTGTTAATCGGAACACTTGCTTGTCGCGAACTGTATCTGTTAGATCTGCTTTGCTATCTGATTGCCGGTATTATCGGAGTTATTCTCGGATGTATTCTCAAACCTGAGGACGATACCACACCGCCGGATGGTTGGAATCCTCCTACTTGGCCACCGCAAGACACAGAGTAACAGTTTTACCGTTCTAATGTTGTTATACCTCCGGATGAGTCGGAGGTATTTTTTTTGACAATGAAACTATTTGTGTTAGGATAAGAAAGTCAAAGGAGATAAAAGTGGAAGAACAAAAAACAGAATCAGCAAAGAAATTCGATAAGAAAAAAATTTTTCTTTTTATAGTAGGTTGGTTTACGGTTCCTTGGCTGACCGGAGGTTGGCTGTATGAAGTATTGGGAACGGCAGATTTTGGCGAAATATGGCATAGAATCACTAATCCGAGCGAATGGCTCGATGTTTTTACAATTTATACCATCGCATTTTTGACTTTCGGTTATTTGCCGGAGCGATTCAATAAGCAAAAATGGTGGAAAAAGTTCTTTTATTTTATGTGTTATTACTTTATTTTGCTAAAAATAGCCGATATTATGTTTGGTTAAGTTATTAATAAAACACAATATTTCAAAAAAAATGAAAAAAAATGAAAAAAATTGAATTTTTTGCTTGATTTATTTTTTATTATTGGTTATAACACTTCTTGTCAAACGAATGGGAGTTTAGCTCAGCTGGAAGAGCATCTCGTTTACACCGAGAGGGTCGGGAGTTCGAACCTCTCAACTCCCACCAGTTAAGGAACCCTGCAGAAAATGCAGGGTTTTTTGTTATGTTAAATAATTTCGCTTATCATAAAAATTGTTAAAGTTTAGATAGTAAAAAAATATATGACTTATTAATAAAAATATGATATAGATTTATTATTGATTTAATATAGAAAGCTAAAGAGATGTGATATGGCTAAGTTATTTCATAAAGCTTATTCCAATGGTAGAATAATTTATCCATCTATCAGAAATAAGGTATCTCCTGAAAAATTAAGAAAAATAAAATACTTGAGAGTGTTTTTAAAGAGATATCAATCTTTTTATAAAAATACGGGAAAAATAATAATTATTCCTAAAGGGGTTGATGAATATTTGAAGTACTTAAAGGGAAATTTTAATATTGAGAAGGACAATATTGAAAATATGTTAAAAGTTATAGAACGCCACATTTAATTAATTTTTTATTTTTTCTCAATATTATTTGAGTAAAAAAAAGCCCTCGTTTGAGGGCTTTTTTTAGTTTGAGCGATATTTATTTATATAATTATGAAGGTGTGCATTAGTCATTTTTGTCTTTTTGCCATCAATATTATACATATAACCTGAAATGGCTTCTCCGTTTTTGAAATCTATTTCATACTGTAAGTTTCCATTTATATAGTATTTAATGCTATTACCTTCTAATTCTCCGTTTTTGAAGTTCATTTCGCCTTTTAAATTTCCGTTTTCGTAGTAAAATTTAGATAAGCCATTAAGTTTTCCATTTTTATAATTTTCTTCTCCTTCCAGATTACCATTTTTATGATATGTTTTATAAATACCTTCGGCTTTTCCGTCTTTGTAATTTATTTTCCCTTTTAATTTGCCATTTTCATAATAAAGTTTGCCTATACCTTCAAGTTTTCCTTCTTTGAAAAATCTTTCAGCTTTTAAGTTACCATTTTCATAATATTTTTTGGCAATTCCATCAGCTTTAGTATTTTTGAAAGAAGATTCATCTTCTAAACTGCCGTTTTCGAAGTATGTTTTTGATGTACCTTCCAAATTACCGTTTTTAAAGTGTAATTCACCATTTAATTTTCCGCTTTCATAGTAGAATTTAGCTAAACCTTCCAGTTTTCCGTCTTTATAATTTTCTTCGCTCTTTAAATTAGTGTTTTTATGGTATGCTTTGGAAACACCTTCCGGTTTTCCGTTTTGGAAAATTATTTCTTTTTCTAAAATGTTATTATCATAATAGTATTTGGCAATACCATCTATTTCTCCGTTTTTATAATTTTCTTCACCTTTTAAATTACCATTGGAATAATATGTTTTAGAAATACCTTCCGGTTTTCCGTTCTTGAAATTTATTTCTTTTTCTAAAATGCCATTATCATAATAGTATTTGGCAACACCATCTATTTCTCCGTTTGTGTAATTTATATCACTCTTTAAATTACCATTGGAATAATATGTTTTATAAGTGCTTTCTTCTTTATCATCCTTAAAATTTGCTTCTTTTTCCAGTTGTCCGTTTGGGTAATATGTCTTAAATAATCCTTCACGTTTTCCGTTTTTTAAATTTATTTCTTGCTCTATATTACCATCTTGGTAATAACTTTTTTTGATGCCGGTTACAGGGTTATTGTTTAGGTCACATAATAACACTCCTAATTCTCCGCAGGGGATGGTATTTTCATTGGTGTATTCAATTTCATTTGCAGTAGTATTAGTAGCCAGTAATGCAAAAGACAGGCAGATTAGAGGCAGTTTTTTCATAGAGTTTCTCCAAAAAGTAAAATATGAAAATATTATACATAATAACATACGACTGTAAATGATTTATAACAAAAAATACCCCGAAAATGAGGTTGATTTTCAGGGTATTTTGAGTTTGAAAAGATATTGTTATTTTTCGATATCTTTGAAATATTTTACGGTTTCTGATTCGAGTTCTGCTGTTGCAGGTTCGTCACAAACAATAATTCCGTGGCGATGTGCCTGAAGTGCACTGATAGTCCATTTATGGCTCATAGGTTGTTCAACTCCCATATAAACTGCGTGAGCTTTTTTGGCACCGGTTGCCATAATGATAACTTCTTTTGCATCCATAATTGTAGCAACACCGACGGTCAACGCAGTAGTCGGAACTTGAGAAATATCATTGTCAAAAAAGCGAGAATTTACTTTTATGGTATCAGTAGTCAATGTTTTTTGACGTGTGCGAGAAGAAAGGGAAGAAAACGGTTCGTTAAACGCAAT
Organism: Alphaproteobacteria bacterium; assembly: GCA_045659785.1. Lineage (GTDB taxonomy): Bacteria > Pseudomonadota > Alphaproteobacteria > RF32 > CAG-239 > JAFUYI01. The sequence continues at coordinate 30,872 of JAZRCM010000015.1, read as the reverse complement.
ATGACCGTCTTCGCCGATACCGCCTAAAAACAAATGAATACCGCCGATTTCTTTGATTGCGTTTTCGTAGTTTTCACATTCTTCTTCAATGTTTTCTGCTAATCCGTTCAAAATGTGAGTGTTTTCTTTTTTGATGTCGATATGGTTGAAGAAGTTGTCCCACATAAAATAGTGATAGCTTTGCGGATGTTCAGGAGACAAGCCTACATATTCGTCCATATTAAAAGTTACAACATTTGAAAAAGAAACTTCTCCGTTTTTATACATTTCTATCAGTTCTTTATATACACCTAACGGAGTTGAGCCGGTAGGAAGTCCTAATACGAAAGGTTTGTCGGGAGTAGGTGCAAAGTCGTTGATTTTTTTAGCAATATATTTTGCAACCCAAAGTGAAGCATTATCATAATTATCTTTGATTATAAGTCTCATTTACATATTCCTTTTTCAAAAATGTTACCATTGATTATGGTTTGTTTAACTTTAAATTTTTTATCAAATACTACCATATCGGCAGTATATCCGGGGGCAATAGTCCCCAAATTGTCCTGTTTCATGATATTAGCAGGATTATGCGAAGCCAACTGAACGGCTTTTTCAACATTTAATCCCCATGAAACCAAATTTTTTACCCCGTCAATCATTGTCAGAGCAGAGCCGGCAATCACATCATCTTCTTTACGCATAAAGCATTTGTCGAGATAAACTTCTTCGCCGTTTGCATATAAGCGAGAAGCTTTTTGCTTGGTCGGTTTTAGAGCATCGGTAACAAGAACCAGTTTGTCAACCGGTTTGCAACGGATTAAGAATTTTATAATTTCCGGATTGATGTGAAAACCATCGGCAATGATTTCGCAAGAAAGTTCGGGGTGAATAAATACGGCACCGACAACTCCGGGGTCACGGTGATGAATACGGCTCATTGCATTAAACAGGTGAGTTACGTGCATAATGCGAGCCTGCATTCCTTCAACCATTTGCTGATAGGTTGCATTCGTATGTCCGGCTTGCAATATAATCCCTTGGTCAATACAGAGCAGGGCGAGTTCTCGCATATTTTTCAATTCGGGAGCAACGGTCATATTAACAATATTTCCCTGTCCGAGAGCAATAATCTCACGCATATATTCCAAATCAACTTCGCTGATGGATTCTAAAGTTTGAACACCGAGACGCTCCGGAGATATAAACGGCCCTTCTAAGTGCATGCCTAAAATTTTTGCACCTTTTTCTTTTCCCATTGCGGCCAAAATGCTAATCATACTTTTGAATAGTTTGCCTTTAGGCGCGGAATATAGAGTAGGGATAAATGATGTAACACCATATTTCGGAAGACGAGCTGACATTTCTAAAATTGCTTCCGTTGTCATATCGTCAGTACCGAAACCCTCAAGACCATGAATATGGGTGTCAATAAAACCGGGGGCAATATAGTCGCCTTTTAAGTCGATAAATTTGATATCTGAATTAAAGTTTTTTTGCTTGAAACGGCTTTCGTTAAAAACATCGGCAATCTTGTTGTTTTTAATCAAAACCGCACAGTTTTCCATTGTGGAATAACCGTTTAGTAAAGTCGCATTATGCAGGCAGATTTCTGATGTCATATTTTTACTCCGAATCTGTATATAAGCATATTAGCATAAAAATTAAATATTGGCAGATAAATTTTACATAATTAAGTGATTTTTTATGGACAAAATAGGCAAAATATTTTATAATATCTCCAATATTGTAGGGAAGATTTATATGGTTGAAACCGCAGACATTACCGAATATAATTTAGAAGCCGTATTAGATGAGCTTCCGAATACTCCTGCCGGCAGAAAAATCCGTAAATTTATCGAGAGAACAGATAAATTTCATGATGAGTGGTGTGCCGAAAAGGGAAAGGTTGATGCGTATGTAGATAATATGTCATCGGAAGAAAAATTACAAAAAGCATTGTTAGGTATGAATCGTTTCGGATTTGCCGGTATGACCGACGAAGAAAAAATAGCTAAAATAGATGAGATAGCAGAAGGTGATATAGTCAGATATAAAGAAAGAGAGGGTAAAGATATTTCTTTTGAGGAAATAAAGGAAAGAAATATTGACCATAGTGCCAGACAATATTTGTATTGGCAAATGGCGGCTTTGAAAATTAATTCTCGTTTTAATCCTAATTTTGACGCCTCGCTTAATAAAGGTTATTGCACGGCATCGTTGATGATGTGTTTGCGTGAGAGTGATAAAAGCGGAGAGCTTGATGCTATTTTTAATACCGATACCGAAAAACTTGCACATCCGGGAACACTTTTTAAGCATCTGCAAACAATGAACGGCGGGAAATATGCGGAACATATTCATCGCAGTTTTGATGAAGGTGCGGTTGATGTTAGAGACATAATCGATAAACATCAAATGAAACCGGGAGCTCTTGTTTGCTTGACTATGGGAGATAAAGACAATCCTTCATTAGATGACGGGCATTGTCATTTGATGATGTATGTCGGCAAAGATGAAAAAGGGCATTGTTTTATGGCCTTTGATAATGATATGAAAAAGGGGCATCTACATAGTTCCGGTATCGGTTTTGTATGCGATTTTCCGAAAATGACTGCCGATATCATAAAGGACCATCACTATATTCCGCAAATGAAGGAAGCTGCAGAAACAATTCAAACCGAAAATTCTTCACAAACAAAGGTAACTATGCCGATTATGAGCAGACGTGGCGGTATGGAAATGTGAACTTGACAAAAAAATGCAGGTATGTTATCTTTTTAGTCTAATCAAAAATTATTTCATAAATTATGTGTTACTAAATATATTTAGCTATGAACAGAGATTCTCGAGTTACAGAACTTGTGCGTAAAGTGTTGAGAGATTCAATCGGGTTACGCGAAGGTGAAAAAATTTACCTTGAATTTGAGGGAGAACAAACGCTTCCTGTTATGGAAGAGTGTATCAAAGAAACGATAAAGCTCGGTGCAATACCGTTTTATTTTTTCAATGACACCGCTCATCACATTGCTTTGACGCAAGGTGCTACGGAAGAGCAGGTTGCGGGTTTGGGACAATTGCATGCTCAGATTATGGAGCAGATGGATGCTTATCTGGTTATCAGAGGATATAGTAATCCTTACAATGCAAGTGTTCTCACCCCTGAGGAGCAGGCGTTGTATAACCGCTGTTTTATGAAACCTGTGCATTTTGACATTCGTGTTAAAAAGCGCTGGTGTGTGATGCGTTGGCCTACTAACGTGAGTGCTGCTTTGGCAAAGATGTCAACCAAGGAGATGGAAGATTTTTATTTCTCATCTTGCCTTGTTGATTATGACAAGATGGCAAAGCGTATGATTCCGTTGGCAGAGCTGATGAAGACTACCGACAAGGTTACGATTGTTGCCCCGGGTACGGAGCTCACTTTCTCTATTAAGGGAATTCCGGTAACATTGTCCAGAGGTATTCGTAACTTGCCTGACGGCGAAGTATTTACTTCACCGGTAAAGGATTCGGTTAACGGTGTTGTAAGGTTTAATACCGAAACTCATATTAACGGTGATGTGTTCAAAAACATTACCCTTAAAATTGAGAAAGGTAAGGTTGTTCACGCCGAGGCCGAGGTTGGAGACAATGAGAAGCTGCGTGCGGTGATTAAGACAGACAGAGGCTCTTGCTATTTCGGTGAGTTTGCGTTTGGTGTCAATCCGTTCATCACTCGTGAGATTTGCGAGAATCTTTTCGATGAAAAGATTGCCGGCTCTTTCCACATGGCATTAGGTAACTCTATCGAAACCTCACACAACGGTAACAAGTCATCAATTCATTGGGATTTGATACAGATTCAAACTCCTGAGTATGGTGGCGGTGAGATTTGGTTTGACGATGTTCTCGTTCGTAAAGACGGTCTTTTCGTTCTTCCCGAACTGAAAGGCTTAAATCCTGACAATCTGAAGTAGTCAGATGTCTATTTAAATTATCCCTGTTTGAAGATTGTCAAACAGGGATTTTTTTATGCGGATTAAATTGACTTTAATTATTAAAGTTGCTAACCTTATGACAGATTATAAACGGAGGTGTAAAATGCGTGGTACCGGATATATAAAAGTTTGGGGTGCAAACAATAAAATAGTTATTATTGAAGACGGTATGGAGCGTATTTTGGGACCCCAGGGTATTCCCGGTTTATCTATTACCATAAACGGAAATAATAATTTAATTCGTATTGAATTACCACGTTATTTTGAAGATTGTAAACTTGTGGTTGTCGGTGATAACAATTATTATTCAATCCTTTCTACTTATAATAAAACCAGAATAAAGAGAGCCTTTTTTTATATTTCTGATGGTTGTTCTATTGAAATCGGCCGTAACTGTTATATTAATCCTAATGTATCAATGATGGCAAAAGAAAAAGCAGGGGTTGGAATTGTTATCGGTAATGATTGTGTTATTGCTTCCGAATGTACTTTACGTTGTGGAGACGGACATACATTAATAAACGAATATAACGGAAATCCTTTGAATGAGCCTAATAACATTATCATTGAAGACCATGTATGGGTCGGAGTAAGGTGTTTGTTGCTCAAAGGAACATATATTGCAGAAAATTCGGTTGTCGGTGCGATGGCATTGGTAAATAAAAAATTTGATATTCCTAATGTGTTGGTTGCCGGCGTTCCTGCAAAAATTATTAAAAGCGGTATAAATTGGGATATTGCCGACTATAAAACTTATATGGATGAGTAAAGATAAAAATATTTGACATTTAATAATCACGGGTATATAACCGCCGTCTATTTGTGATTATTAACTCTATTTTTCTAACTCAAAAATTTTTCACTATGGAAAGAAAAAATTTTAAGCTTTACAACGGTATTACTGTTGTTACTTCGAGACTCAGTCAGCAGACAAGTGTATCTGTTACCGTGAATGTCGGTCATGTGAATGAACCTAAACTCGGTTTGGCGGCTCTTTTTGAGCAAGTGTTGTTGAAGCAGTCGTGTGGTATTCAGGCGGTGTATGGCGGTACTATCACAACCTATTTTACTGGTTGCGATGTTCAGGATTTGGAATTGACTATGCGTAAGCTCTCTAATTTGATGAGACAGCCGCATTTCCATCCCGACTTGATAAAGATGACTGCCGACGACATCGTAGCTCATACTCGTGATTTGGCACCATTGCCTAAACGTCAGATGAAATTACTGTATAAGCATACGGCTTTTCGTGATGCCAGCAAGGTTTGGGACAGCGATGTTTATATCAAGGCTATCAGTAGCTATGGTATGAACGATTTGTATGAGTTTGCCGCTAAGTATCTTACCGGTAAAAACATGGTGGTAGCGATAAATTGTCCGGACTACACAGACAATGAACTTCGCAATATGGCAGAAAAGTATTTTGGGGAGATTCCGGCAGGCCGCAAGCACAAGGTGATAAATGATATTTACACCGGTGGTTTCGACCGCTTGCCTTCAAAGGGCGGCTATCGTCAAGTGATGATGGGTTGGGATGTTTCTAACTTGAGCAATGTTGCAGAAGCTAATGTTTTGATGAGTATGTTATCGGGCCGTTTGGAACGCTCATTTATCGGAAAAGATGTTGATATCGAAGTAAAGATTGCCGGCTATTACGGAATGAGAACTCTGCGTGTTGCCGTAACATCGCATGATGGTGAAGATGTAAATGAATTTATCGACATCATTTGTGCTAATGTCAACCGTTTGCGCACAACTCTCGCTTCTGATCGCCGTATGGAAACCTCTCGCAATCGTGCGATGGCCGAAAAGCTGTTTATTTTCTCTCAACCGCAAGACAGTGCTGTTGAGATAGCATGGCAGGTTCTCGGACGCGGACAGATGTATGATATCAACGAGCGTATCAACGCTACTTGGCAGGTTAATGCAAGCGATGTCAAAGAGATTGCCGAGACTATTTTCTCGAAACCGTTAACTTGTGTGGTATGCGCCGGCGATGGTGTGTATTCATGCAAGGAGATAAAAGCAAAATTGTGAAAAAAGCGGTTTAATTCCGCAGTTAAACGTAAATATTGATTTGAAAAGAGCTTGTCGTGAGATAAGCTCTTTTTTGTTGGTTAAAGTAAAATATTCGTACTTTAAAATGTCGAAAAATAAAGCCCTGATTTTTCAGGGCTTTTGCTTATTTTTCGGTTTTGCGCGATTTCATATATTCTTCCAACCAGTGAATATTATACATACCGTCAATATATTCGGCTTGAGATATAATTTCCTGATGTAGAGGAATAGTTGTTGAAACACCGTCGATAACAAATTCTTCCAAAGCACGACGAACTCTCATCAATGCTGCATTGCGAGTATGTCCGTGAACAATGAGTTTTGCAATCATACTGTCATAAAACGGAGGAATTGCATATCCTGAATAGATTTCGGAATCCACACGAACACCTAAACCGCCCGGAGCATGCCATTCGGTAATTTTTCCCGGACAAGGGGTAAATGTCTCTGGATTTTCGGCATTGATACGACATTCAATAGCATGTCCGTTGAACTTTATGTCTTTTTGTTCATAACCTAAAGCAGCACCGCTGGCAATTCTGATTTGTTCACGAACAATATCAATTCCGCTAACAGCTTCGGTAACGGGGTGTTCTACTTGCAAACGAGTGTTCATTTCCAAAAAGTAGAATTTTCCGTCTTCATACAAAAATTCTAAAGTACCGGCATTGAAATATCCGATTTTTTCAATAGCCTTACGAACGATTTCGCCGATTTCTTCTCTTTGTGCCTGATTGAGGGCAGGAGAAGGACTTTCTTCAATAACTTTTTGGTTATTGCGTTGAATAGAACAATCTCTTTCGCCTAAATGCACAACATTACCATATTTATCGGCTAAGATTTGCATTTCAATGTGACGAGGTTTTTGTAAATATTTCTCCATATAAACCACATCACTCGGAAAAGCAGCCTTTGCTTCGGCACGAGCCATTGTGTATGCTTCGGTAATATCATCGTCGCTAAAAGCAACTTTCATACCTTTTCCGCCACCGCCGTCTTTGGCTTTGATAATCACGGGATATCCGATTTCATTAGCCCATTTTTTAGCATCTTCAACTGTATCTAAAGATGGAGAACCGGGGGTAACAGGAAGGCCTGCTTCAATAGCGGCTTGTCGAGCGGTAATTTTATCGCCCATTTTGCGCATTTGAGCAGCGGTCGGTCCGATAAATGTAATACCATGAGATTCTACCATTTCAGCAAAATCGGCATTTTCGGATAAAAAGCCGAAACCGGGGTGAATTGCATCTGCACCGGTAACAATAGCTGCAGAAATAATTGCAGATTTGTTCAAATAAGAATCGGCAGAGCGAGCCGGTCCGATACAAACAGCTTCGTCAGCCAAGCGGACGTGCATTGCATTTGCATCGGCTTCAGAGTGTACTGCAACCGTTCTGATGCCCATTTCACGACAAGCACGATGGATGCGTAGAGCAATTTCGCCACGGTTAGCAATTAAAACTTTTTCAAACATATTAAATTCCCAGTTATTATTCAATAACAACAAGCGGTTCGCCGTATTCAACAGGATCTCCGCTTTCTACCAAAATTTTGGTAACTCTACCGCCCATAGGAGCTTTTACCGGATTGAAAGTTTTCATAGCTTCAATCAAACAAACAGTATCACCTTGGCTAACGGTATCGCCGATTTTAACGTATGGGGCAGCGTTAGGATCGCTTGCAAGATAAACAACACCCACCATCGGAGATTTTACACAACCGGGGAGAGAAGCAACATCTACGTTGCTTTCTGTATTTTCTGTCGGAGCGCTAACGGGAGCAGCAGGAGCAACAACAGGAGCCGGAGCTACGACGGGAGCAACTGCGGGAGCAGTTACAACACCACGAGATTTAATCAATGAAATGCGAACATTTTCTGTTTCATATTCTAATTCTGCTAAATCATTAACTTTTAAAATTGCTGCCAATCTGCTAACAATTTTGGTATCAATAGTATCTGACATTCAAATTCTCTCTATAAATTAATACTAAACATCGTATTTGTACTCTATTGTTATTTTTAAAACAACAAAAATATGCAAAAAATACGTATTTTTTAACAAAAAAAGCAAAAAAATGATGTTTTTTAGCCAATTTTTGCTGTTTTTTTGATGTTTTAGTTTTTGTGGATTTTTATGGACAAATTCAGTTGACAAAAAATATTTTAAGAGGTATTATGTAAAGTGATAAACAATTATCAGCTATATATTATTATCGAATTATCATATAGCTCATGTAGAAAATATTAGTTTCTACAACATGTATAAGAATACTAACACTTTAATCTATAATATATGAGCGTATTTTCATTGAAAAAAGCCAATGGACATTGGTATGAGGGTGAGCTTACTATTCAGTACAATCTCCTCACTGTTGCAAAGATTCTTCTTTGCGTAGTAATAATCCCATTCGTAGTTATCTACGTTTTGGGTAAGTATCTCTGGGCAGGTCTCTGTTGGGTTGCACCTTATATCTGGGCAGGTCTTTGCTGGATAGGTGCGCAGATAGCTCGTTTCTGGAGATGGCTTTGTGGTCTCTTCAAGAGAGAGCCTAAGGCAGAAACTCCTACAGAGGATAAACCTGATCGTAACTGGTGGTGGCTTCTTCTTATTCTTTGCGCAGTAGTTTTGGCACTTTTCTGCCTTAACAAGTGTGGTGGTGATGAGAAGGGGTCTGCCGTAGTTATCGAGCAGCAGGAGAAGGCTGAGCAGGTTGTAGTTTATGACAATGCCTTTGATAAGGTTGTTGTTGCTCGTGCGTACCTTGATGGTGTGCAGGAGAAAGTGACTAAGACTTGTCCTCGTGCACTTGTAGGATTTAAGTTTATCGACGACAAACCTGTCGCTGATTACAACTTTACCGGCAAGACATACGAGGAGGCTCTTAAGGTTGTCGCTGACAGCTGGAAACCTCTGGTGCTTGACAATGTTACAGTTAAGCTTACCGAGGATCAGATGGCAACAGTAACACTCGTAGCAATGCGTATGGGTAAGTACGGATTTATTCGTTCTACTTTCCTCAAGAAGGTAAACGAAGGCAAATTTGAGGAGGCGACTGACTGGTTGCTGCTTCAGGATGCCGAGGGTAATATCCGCAAGACAGGTGATGAGCCGAAGCAGTACTTCTACGTATTGCGTATGCTTTGGACCGGTCGCTTGACATACGATGAGTTGCTTGATATGCCGATGTTCTCTTACAAGGGTTGTGATGTCAACCTTATGTATGATAAGAACGGTAAGCATGAGTGGCACTATGCCATCGACCGTCAGATGAATCAGGGAGCTTATCCGACTGTCCGTAAGGCTTTGGGACTCTAATTAATAAAAGTCCCCTGAAAGCATTAAAGCTTCTCCACCGTGAGGTGGGGGAGCTTTTTTGTTTTTAATATATTGACAAAAAAATATCAAAATATATAATAATTTTGATTTACCTAATTATTCTTACCACTATATGAAAAAAGATGTTTTTATCCTTATCTTTGTGATAGTGCCGTTTGTTATAACTCTTTATTCAGGGTTAGCGCTATTTATGATTTTTGAGTGGCTTGTTGACAAGTGTAGATCCCTCGCAGACAAAGTTTTTTCTAAACGATAAAAACAGTTCCGCACAAAAATAATGCACCTCCTTATTTTAAATGAGGTGCATTTATTATTTTAAAATAGACAAAACAGCGATATTATGTTATCATCGTTGCATATTTCGGGAGGATTGTAATGTTAAAAAGTGAAGCCTTAAATGTCATAAGTGAATTTCAAGAGAATAAAGACTTAAGTTTTAATCAGGCTCTTGATTTTTATAAAAAGCTACAAGAGATAGTAGAAGAATATCCCGAATATTCCGAATATGTTGCACCGGCTGTGGCTTATTCCGCCAATAATCCTTTTATGTGTGCAGACATAATGCCTACTGCAGTAAAAACATTTGAGGCTGCTTCAAAGAAACTTTCTAATGAAGAAATATGTAAGAATTTTGATATTGCAATGAAGCAAAGTCCAAGATTTGCATTATCTTTTGCTGAGAATATATTAAAAGACAAACCGGAGTTGGCAGAATATATTTTTCGTAAAACAATGGATGATGTCGACAATACCGATAGCAACGGAATATTCAGATACAAAAGAGTAGCGGTTAAATGTGTTGAACAAAGTAAGGAAAATGCTTCAGCAATGTTGAGCGAAATAATGCAACATCCAAAGTTGAAAAATGAAGTATATATGGATTTAAGTAAAATATATATTGCTCATCCCGAGTTAAGTGAACAAATTTTTAGAGAATTGGAAAATCCTGAGATTATATCTTCAAAATATGGTTCGTTTTATGCTAATTTGGCAGATATAGCAGTTTGTAACGTTGCCAGTGAAGAGCCTGAATGTGAAGGTTCTGTATTTATAAATATGGATGAACCGCAATTTGACAGTAAAGAAGATGTCGATAGAGCTATCGGCTTGATTGAAAAATATATTGTTAAAGAGGATAATAATTCGGCAAGCCTTAATACGGCTTTTTCCAGTTTGGGAAAAATAATGGTGAATTTTCCGTCACGAACACAAAAAATAAAAGATATTATAGCAACAGGATTAGAGCATCCGAACAATAATTCCGTGTCCAAAAAAACAGCTTGGAGAGCTACAAACGACTATGAAAAGTTGCGTAGTAGCGTTTCATACTATGAAAGAGGGGAAAAGACCGACGATTGTCCGTATGGAATTAAGAGCCTTAACGAAATATCTCCCGACGATGTTTGTGTTTTGGTTTTAGGCGGAGATGGAGTCAGAGGCGAAAAAGAAATAAACGGATATATGAGCAGTGTTTATCAGCTGTTGAAAGATAACGATTTAGAACAAGATGTAAAAGTATGTGGTGTGGTTTATGATTTTGGTGATTTTTATAATCAAAATCAAGCTCGTACCAAAATGATGGAAAAATATCATCGCAGTATTAAAATGGATAAGAAGTTAAGCGAAGATACGATAAATCCCAAATATGTCAAAGATATATTCGACAGATTGATTTTGCCTCGCATATCTAAAACCAACGGAACAGAAAAACTTGATGCAGAAGATGCAGCACAAAAGATAAGAAAACTCAATATTGTTGCACATTGTCACGGCGCTTATACTGCTTTGATGTTAGAAGAAATGATGCAACAAAAAATGCAAGAATTGGGATATAACAAGGAAGACAGAGAATATATTCAAAAACAAATGTTAGTTGTTGCTCAATCGCCTTATTGTCCGTTAGGTGTTTCAAAATCTACTTTTGTATCATTCTTTTCTTCAGCAGATATGGAAACCAGTCATTATAACAATTTTGAAAGAGCTGTGCAGTCGATAAGAAAAAGCGAAAAAATTCCGTTGAGTTATTTTCCGGGAAATAGGGGCGAGTTGTTTCTTGCCCACGAAATGGGAGAAGGAGCTGATGAACACAATTATTGGGGATTGCAAACGAACGCTCTGATGACTGAAGATGGAGCTAATTTGATAAAAACAGAAGCTCGTGTTTTGGTTAATGGAGTAGAGGGAGCATTAAGTTGTCGTCCGATAGAAGATGTAAGCTTTTTGGCAGCTACTGATGAAAAAAGCGAAAAATTAATGGAACAAATGACCGAAAACGGTGAAAAGCTATATAGAAAAATGTATGCAATGTCTATGGCAGTAGCAAAATATCGAGCAGAACACGAGTGAGTACATTGTTTTGAAGCGATACAATTTAGTTTTTGAAAGCTTTATTAATGTTTTTTATACATTAAAACAATATGTTAACAATAAAATGCAAAAAAAATAAAAAATATGCTGGACAATATAAAAAATATCTATTATAAAGCTTGCTGTATCCGATGCTCGGGTAGCTCAGTCGGTAGAGCAGAGGACTGAAAATCCTCGTGTCGGCGGTTCGATCCCGTCCCCGAGCACCACTTAAAAGCCTTGATTATCAAGGCTTTTTGTTGTTTTAAATCCCTTTGTTTTAAGTCTTTAGATTTTAGTAGTAAGCAAATAGTAAGCACAAACACTATAATCTCTAATAAGTTATTATGATACTTTACAAGTTTTGTAAAGTATTCAAATTAGCAGTTTATATTTTTAAAGAACTTTATAAAATACAAAGAAATTTATAAAAGCTATAAAAATAATTTTAGGGAATTGTGAGTAATAAAATACAACTTGATTTCCGAGGAATTTAGTATAAAATCGTTGCCATAATATAACTTTGGGAACTTTCAAATGACTTCAACCCCGGAAGAAAAAGCAAGAGAAAAAATAGATGAACAACTGATAAATGCCGGTTGGATAATACAGAACCGTGAGAATTTTGACCGCACAGCTAGTTTAGGCGTGGCTGTTCGCGAGTTTCTGATGGATGATAACACAGAGGCTGACTATCTTTTGTTTGTAGATGGCAAAGCCTGCGGTGTTATAGAAGCAAAGAAAGCTGGTGTTGCTTTAAGCGGTGTTGAAAATCAATCGCATGGATATGCTTGCCATTTACCGGAATACGTTAAAAACTGGCAAATGCCGTTACCTTTTATTTATGAAAGCACCGGTGATGAGACTTTCTTTTGTGACGGGCGGGATAAAATCTGCCGTTCTCGGCGCATTTTTGCTTTTCATTCGCCCCAATCATTGCTGAATATGTTAGAAGTTGAAAGTACCTTGCGCAATCGCTTACAAAATATGCCTACATTAGAAAAAGGCACCTTACGCGATTGTCAATTTGAAGCCATTGAAGGCTTAGAAAAATCATTAGCGGAAGGCAATCAAAAAGCGCTTATTCAAATGGCAACCGGTGCCGGAAAAACTTTTACGGCTTGTAATTTTTCATATCGCTTGCTTAAATATGCCGGAGCAAAGCGTATTTTGTTCTTGGTAGACCGCAATAATCTCGGCAAACAAACCAAAAAAGAGTTTGAAAACTTTCGCCTACCTGATGTAAATCGCCTATTTCCTCAAGTTTATATTGCTCAGCACTTGCAACATAATAAGGTTGATTCTGATGCCAAAGTTGTGATTACCACCATTCAACGGCTTTATTCAATGCTCTGCGGTGAAGAAGATTATGATGAGGCAGACGAAGATGCTTCCGCTTACGAGCTCGGCTCAATGAGCGCACCTAAAGAAGTTAATTACAATTCTGCTCTTCCGCCGGACTATTTCGATTTTATCATAACTGATGAATGTCACCGCAGTATTTACGGCGATTGGCGGCAAGTTTTGGAATATTTTGACGCTTTCATTATCGGTTTGACAGCTACGCCATCTAAGCAAACCTTTGGTTATTTCAATCGCAACATTGTTGCAGAATATCCGTATGAGCGCTCAGTTGCTGATGGTGTTAATGTAGATTATCAGGTTTTACGCATTAAAACCAAAATCAGCGAAGACGGTGGCAAAATTGACAAATCTTTTCCTGTGCCACTGCGTAATAAGAAAAGCCGTAAGATAACTTATGAGCAACTGGACGAAGATTTAGAGTATAAAAAGAATGACTTAGACCGTTCTGTTCTCGTGCCAAATCAAATTCGCACCATTATGGAGTGTTATAAAAATTCGCTTTATACCGAGCTGTTTCCTGAGCGTGAGCCGAATTTTGCGTGGACACCGAAAACGCTTATTTTTGCCAAAGATGACAATCATGCCGAAGAAATTGTTCGCATCACGAGAGAAGTTTTCGGGCAAGGCAATGATTTTTGCAAAAAGATTACCTATAACGTTACCGGTGAAAAGCCGGAAGAACTGATTAAGCAGTTTCGTGTTTCGCCTTTGCCGCGTATTGCCGTAACGGTGGATATGATTGCCACCGGCACGGATATTAAACCTTTGGAAGTGGTAATGTTTTTGCGAGATGTGCGCTCATCGCTTTATTATGAGCAGATGAAAGGTCGTGGCGTTCGTTCCATTAATGATACAGACTTAAAGCAGGTAACGCCGAATGCTGAAGGTAAAAGTTTCTTTTATTTGATTGACGCTGTCGGTGTAACCGAGAGTAAAAAGACCGCTTCACAACCATTGGAGCGCAAACGCTCGGTTTCGTTAAAGAAGCTTTTAGAGCAAGTAGCACAAGGTAAAACTGATGATGACACATTGAGCACGCTTGCCGGACGCATTGTCAATATAGAGCGCAACTTAAATGATGAAGAAAAAGATAAGATAAAATCTCTGACCGGTGGCAAGCCGTTGCATGAAATTGCCGGCAATATTCTTGATGCCATAGATCCGGACAAACTTGAGGGCAAAACCGCAAAAGAGATAGAAAAAATCAAAGATGATGCGGTTAAAACGTTTAATAAATCAAGTTTGCGGCAAACTTTGCTTGATATGAGTGCCAAAACCGGCATTTACATTGATGAACTGGCGCAAGATGAAGTTATTTCTGCGGATATCAACGGCGAAAAAGCTAAAAATATCATAACTTCGTTTAAGGAATTTATAGAAGCCAATAAAGATGAAATTGACGCACTCTCTATCATTTATAATGCGCAATATTGCAAGAGAAATCTGACTTATGCCAATATCCGCGAACTGGCAGAAAAAATGCGTGAGGCACGTCCGCCTTTGGCACCGATAGAGATTTGGCGTGCGTTTGAGTTGTTAGAAAAAGATAAAGTCCAACATGTTAAAAATCCGGTGCGGTTGCTGACCAACCTCGTGCAACTGGTGCGTTTTGCCATTGGACAAGATGATAAGTTGGAAGAGTTTGATAAAGTTGCCAATCAGCGTTTTAACCTTTGGAAAGGTCGTCAGCTCAAAAAGGGTATTGTGTTTACAGCAGAGCAAAACGAGTGGCTTGAGATGATAAAAGACTACATTATCGCCAATGTGCGCATAGAGCCAAAAGATATTCAAGAAACAATGGACGATAAAGGCGGTATTATCCGCGCTCGCAAAATCTTCGGCAAAGATTTAGAACCGCTGTTGGCAGATATGAGCTTGGCATTGGTGGCATAAGGAGGAAAAGAGATGGTTGAAGCAAATTTAAATATAAATCTACCTGAAAAAGTTGATAAGAAAACAGGTCAAATGTTAGAGAATCTTTCAGAAGGATTAGCCAGTTTAATGAAATTGCCGGAACAAACACTTAATATTGTAAAAAATACAGGAAATACCTTGTTTTGTGTGCCTGCAGCATATCTTCATGGACAAGCGGAAATTATTAAGGCAAAAAGTTTTGCCGAAGCCAATTACATTAGACGAGAAAGAAGTCAATGCCTTTTAGCCGTGAATGTTGCTGAAAACTTAGCAGAAAAAGAAAAGAATGGTGAAGATTTACCACAAAATATAGAGGATACTGACAACTTATTTGCAATACAAAATGCGGCATCTGAAACAACGGATGAAGATTTTATCAACTTTTGGGCAAGGTTATATACAGAAGAAGCGTGTAAACCAAATACAGTTAGTAAAAAGACAGTTAATTTATGCAAAGATTTAAATAGAAATATTATTAATTTATTGGAACGAGAGATATTTCCTTTTTGTGATGAGCATGGTTTCTATTTTGGAGATTATGATAAACATATTGAAGCTATTTCTATGGCAGAAGATTATGGTTTCTTAAGAACGTGTGAACAAGCCATTGCATCGGATTATATTGATCGTTTTTCCCATCATAGAATAGGAAAATTTTGTATTCAACTCTTTCCAGGGTATGCATATGGTCTACCCTTTAATCATAAGATGCTTACTCAATCTTCTTTAGAAATTTTTAGGTGTCTAAAGTTTGAAAATTCTGTAAATGTATGGGGGTGTATACGACAATTAGAGGAAGTTTCAACGACTTTTCAAATAGCAAAACCATATAAGAATTTAATAAAATATAAGACACCTATTCCTCACAAATTTTTTGTAACTTTGGGCGATAAAATTGTTTATCCAGAAGATATGAAAGAAAAAAAATTAAATGATGTAATTAAAGAAACGTTTGATAATATAGAATATACGGAAGAAGCCGCTTCTTTTCGTTCTCCAAAGCCCGTCTATATAACTATATTCTTTGATGAAAGTCCACAAAATGCCGAATGAACTTCCGTTAAATTGGTGCGAGTGTTGTATTAAGGATATTGCAAATATTCAAACGGGAAAACTTGATGCAAATGCTGCTGTTGAGAATGGTAATTATCCCTTTTTTACATGCGCTCTTGAGCCCCTTAGAATAAATACTTTTTCATTTGACGGAAATTGTATTTATTTACCGGGAAATGGTGCAAATGTTGGTTATGTCGGATATTATCAAGGAAAATTTGATGCCTATCAAAGAACATATGTTTTAGATAAAATTGCAATCAATGAACGGTACTTATATTTTTCTATATTATTAAACTGGAAAAATTATAATAAAGATAAGCAGTTCGGTGTTGCTACAAATTTTATAAGATTAGGTAATTTAGAAAATTATCCTATAAATCTTCCGCCGTTGGCGGAGCAGGAAAGGATTGTGGAGAAGATTGAGGCGTTGTTTCAAGATATTGATGAGGGTGTAGAGCGCTTAAAATCAGCACAGGCACAGATTAAACAATATCGCCAATCCGTCCTAAAATCAGCCTTTGAAGGCAAACTTACAGAAAAATGGCGAAAAGCCAATTCTCAGCGCAAACAAAACATTAAATCTGATATTACGTTATATACAATACCTGAAACATGGGTGTGGTGTAAGTTGCCTGATATAGGAGAACTGAATAGAGGAAAATCTAAACATCGTCCAAGGGATGATGAAAAATTATATGGTGGGAAATATCCGTTTATTCAGACAGGAGATATCAAAAAGGCAAATAAATACATAGCAGAATATCACCAAACATACAGTGAGTTTGGTTTGTCTCAGAGCAAATTATGGGATGAAGATACCTTATGCATAACAATTGCCGCCAATATTGCAGAAACAGCTATTCTTAAAATTAAAGCATGCTTTCCAGACAGTGTTGTTGGATTTATAAAAAATGAACATTTGTATGCTGTTGAATTGGTTGAATATTACATTCGTACCATAAAAAACACTTTGGAGAAGTATGCTCCAGCCACAGCGCAAAAAAATATTAATTTATCAACATTAAGTGACATTTTGTTCCCTCTTCCTCCTTTAGATGAACAAAGACAACTGTTGGAGGAAATAGAAAAGCGTTTTGCGGTGGCAGATGAGTTAGAAAAAGCCGTTAATGAGGGTTTAGAAAAAGCTGATAAGCTCAAACAATCAATCCTCAAAAAAGCTTTTGAGGGCAAACTCGTTGCTCAAAACCCCAACGACGAACCGGCTTCCGTCCTCCTCGCCCGCATCAAAAAAGAAAAACAAACTCTCTCCAAAACCAAAGGAAAGAAAATATATAAATATTGACTTTAATATAATAAAGTATATATATTAAGCTATTCTCTGTAAAAAAAACGCAAAGAAAGGTGTATTATGTTAGTTGAGTTTAAGTTTGGTAATTTCAGAAGTTTTAAAGAAGAAGTAACTTTTTCTATGGAACCGTTGTCACAAAATGGAAAAATGTATAATTTAATAGAAACAAAATTAAAAAAAATTCCTCGACTTTATCGTACTGCAGGTATCTTCGGATCCAATGCATCGGGTAAGTCTAATGTACTGTATGCTCTGAAATTTATAAAGTACATGATAAAAAAAAGTACTAAAATGAATGTGGAAGATACTTGGCCTGACGAAAGATATGCTCTTACGGATAATAATTTGAATAAACCGATGAGTTTTGAAATACAATTTATTGTAAATGATATTTTGTACGAATACGGGGTAGAAGTTTTTAATAATATTATACAAAAAGAAAGTTTGTTTTATTCTCCAATTTATCAAAACGGCTCTGCTCTAAGAAATAGAGTGTACAATAGAATATTTGTTGACGGAAAGCCTGTTTTTGAGAAGTCTAAGGGAATTTTACAAAGATGGTGTGATGAAACTTTAAATAATAGACTGTTTTTACCTTTGTTAATAAATAATTATAATTGTCAAATAAAAGAAGTGCAAGAAGCTTATAATGAATTGATAAATAATATAAGAATTGCAGATTCCCATTCCTTATCTCATAATTTTTCAATTCAAAAAATTGCGGAAGGGAAAGGAAATGGTATCATTAATTTGTTAAAGCAAGCAGATTTAGGAATTAATGATATATCCGTAAAAGAAGTTCCTGTTGAAGAACTTATGAAAGATGTTAAAGATGCTTTGGAGCAAGAACCAGATAAACTTGCAGAACTAATATTAAAATCGGTGGTATCAAATAAAAAATCAAGAGTTCTTGATATTAAGAGTTATCATAAAACAGAAGAAGGTACATCAAAGGAGTTTGACTTCAAAAATATGGAATCTGCTGGTACTAAAACATTTTTATCTATGTCAGGTCCGTTACTTGATACAATGAATACCGGAGGAGTTATTTTTATTGATGAATTGGATAATGCACTACACCCCTACTTGGTCAAATATTTAGTTTCGCTGTTTAATAATCCGGATATTAATAAGAATAACGCACAACTCATATTTACTTCTCATGCTCATTATCTGATGGATGGAGAACATCTGTCTCGTGATCAAATATGGTTTACGAGTAAAGAATTAAATAATGGGTTTTATTCTGATCTTTATTCATTAAGTGATTTTAAAAACTTGAATAGAAAGAATATTTCCTTCTATGAGGCCTATATGGATGGTGTATATGGGGCAGTACCTAGTGTGGAGTTACTATAAATGGCTAGAAAAATAAATCCAAAGATTCAACAGAGAGAATTACCGTATAAATTGTACTATTTTGTATGTGAAGATGCGGAATCTATGCAATGCTATTTAAATGGACTAAAGAAACTGTATGATGGAAAAAAAATTGTTATACAAAAAGAAAAATCGAATAGAGGAAATGATGCTAAGTCCGTGCAGTTAAGTGCTAAAAACAAAAGAAAAGAACTTGAAAGAATAAAAGACAGTTACCCAAACGGATATATGGTAATTGCATGTTTTGATAAAGACCAAAACAAGTTAAAAGACATTAAAAATATTATATCAGAAAATGCAAAACGAACAGATATGGGAACTATATATAATAGTCCATGCTATGAATATTGGTTGTTACTACATACGAGATCAGTAGCACCGCAATTTACAAATTCAGAAAAGTGTTGCAAAGAAGTAATGAAAGAAATTAATAGGTATTATAATCAAAATTTTACGGATTTAGGTAAATTTAAAAATGCAAAAAATATATTTGATATTGTGGGAAATGATTTACCTAAAGCTATTCAAAATGCAAAATTATTAGGTTTTAATGAAGATAACATGGATGGAACATATACTAATGCTCATGTTGTTTTTGAGGAAATTATAAAAGTGGCGGAATAAATGACTGAAAATAATCTCGTTACAAAAGTTTGGAATTATGCCAGCGTATTGGCGCAATCAGGTGTTGAATATTTAGACTATGTGTCACAGCTTACTTATCTTCTGTTCTTAAAAATGGATGAAGAACGCACCGATTTACTCAATGATGAGTCTTTGTTGCCGGCCGATTGCCGCTGGTCTAATTTGCTTAAACTTTCAGGAACAGAGCTTTCTGATAAATACCAAAATATATTGGATAAACTTTCTAAACAAACAGGGATTATCGGCACCATTTATAAAAAAGCAAGTAATAAAATTTCTAATCCGGCAAATTTATCACGCTTAATTTCGCTGATTAACGGCGAAACATGGATGGGACTGGATATTGATGTTAAGGGCGAAATATATGAAGGTTTGTTGGAAAAAACTGCTAAAGATGCAAAGAGTGGAGCCGGTGTATATTTTACGCCGCGTCCGCTCATTCGGGCGATGGTTGAAGTTATGCGCCCGACACCGGAAACAACTGTTGTTGACCCTGCTTGCGGAACCGGTGGCTTTTTGCTGATTGCCTATGAATATATGAAAAAGCAAACGCAGGATAGAGAAAAAATCAAAGCCTTAAAAGAGAAAAAGCTTTTCGGGACCGATATTACACCATTGGTTGTGAGCTTGTGCGCTATGAATATGTATTTACACGGTATAGGTGGCAAAAATTCTCCGGTGACAGAAGGTGATTCATTGATGAATGCCGGTGATAAGCGTTATGATATGGTGCTTGCAAACCCTCCGTTTGGTAAAAAAGGCGGGCTTAAAATTATTGGTGAAGACGGCTCGGTTACAACGGAAAAAGAAGAATACAACCGTGATGACTTTATTGCCACAACTTCAAACAAGCAGCTCAATTTTGTGCAACATATTATGACAATTTTGAATACGCATGGTCGTGCAGCGGTGGTTGTGCCGGATAATGTGTTGTTTGAGGGCGGAGCCGGCGAAAAAATACGTCGTCGTTTGTTAAATGAGTTTAATCTGCATACGGTTTTGCGTCTGCCTACCGGTATTTTTTATGCGCAGGGCGTTAAGGCTAACGTTATTTTCTTTGATAAATACCCACCGCTTGATAAAGGACACCGCACAAATGATGTGTGGTTCTACGACTTACGCACCAATCTGAATTTAAGCTTGGTCACAAACTCTTTGAATGACAGCCATTTAGCAGACTTTATTAAGTGCTATAACGCAGATAATATTATGGCGAGGACAGAGAGCGAACGCTTTAAGAAGTTTAGCTATGACGAGATAATCAAGCGCGATAAGGTAAGCCTTGATATTACTTGGCTAAAGGATGAAAGTTTGGAGAGCCTTGAAAATCTACCTGAACCGGAAGTTCTAGCTAATGAAGTTGTTGAGAATTTAGAGACAGCTCTAAATTCTTTCAAAAACGTTATGTTTGAACTGCAAAAAGCAGAGTAAGTTTTGATAATTTAGATTATATTTAATACTTATACCCGAGTAAACTCGGGAAAGTCATTTTATAATCAAACCTTATAGATTTGACACGTTTTGCGTGAGGAGAGGATTTAGATATAATAACTATGATGCAACTTCATTAGGTGTCGGTCTAAACTACGCTTGGTAAACGTGTGTAACGAGTAACTAATACATAAATTAGGGATTTTTCTGTTTATGTATACTCTTTTTATACTCTGCAAAAAAATCCCTGATTTCTTGATTGTCAAAGAATTTTATTCAGTTGCTAATCATATGTAAATATGTTACAATTTGCTATATTTTATGAAATTTGAGAGTGTGTTAAAATGCTAAAGAAATTACAAGCACGTATTAAATCGCTATTATCCAAAGGGGATAATATAAGCCATAGTGAAATTACCGAATTGGAAGAATTTAAAAATGATATTGATTTAGAAGATCAAATAAAATCTTTTTTAGATAAAATGAAAGACAAATTTACCCCCGGTAAAGCGAATACAACAGAAAAAAACAATAATTCTGAAACTTTAGATCTTGTTCCAAACAGTTGTTTTCAAAGTTATAGAGAGGATGGTGTAACACCTAAAAGTTCTAGAGATAAAGAAGGAAATATCACTTATTATCGAGAAGACGGCAAAACAGTAGATAGTGTTCATTCGGCAGACGGAAGTTGGTATCATTATAGGGAAGATGGCATAACATTAAAAAGTACTCGAGATAAAGACGGAAACAGCACATATTTTCAAGAAGATGGTAAAACTGTATCATGTGTATTTGACAATGAAGGAAATTTCACCTCTTTGGAAAAAATCTATTATAAAAATGATGAGCATGGTAATAATATCGGATATAGAGAAAAAGATAACAGTATTGCCACTGTATTATCAACCGATGGAAGTTATAGAAGTTATAGAGAAGACGGAAAAACCTTAAGGTCATTTCGAGATAAAGACGGCAACTCAACACACTATCGGGAAGACGGTAAGACAGTAGATTTTGAATTTGATAAAGATGGAGTTTTTAGAAGTTATCGAGAAGACGGTAAAACTCTAAAAAGTACTCGAGATAAAGACGGTAATAGCACTTATTATCGAGAAGATGGTAAAACAATCGATAGTACTCGCTCTGCTGACGGAACGTGGTATCACTATCGTGAGGATGGTAAAACTCTGGATAGTGTTCATTTTCCTGATGGTAGTTGGCATCATTATCAAGAAGACGGTAAAACATTAAAAAGTACCCGAGATAAAGACGGAAACAGTACATATTATCGTAAAGACGGAACCATACGTCGCACATCTGCGAAGGACGGAACGGAAGTATATTATCGAGAGGACGGTAAAACAGTTGATCTTATTAAGAAAGACGGAAAAAGAACTTGTGATATGGGGAATATAATTTCGGAAGCAAAAGGTAAATTGCAATTATCTGAAGTTAAAAATGACGTTGAAACAGCTACTGTTTCTCAAACTGAGCAATCTATAGCAATGGGTGCTGTTTTGCGTAAAAGAGGTAATTCTTTGTAATTGCAAATATATGGCTATTCTTGTTTTGTTATTTTAGTCGATAATGGAAAAGCTCTGAAATGATTCTCGTTGCAGAGTGCCATTTCAGAGCTTTGATATAAAATTAGTGTATTAACTTTTACCGAATACTTCGTTCAGTTGACGATTTACTCGGTAAAAAGTTGTGCATTTTGCAATATCTTTCAATCTGCGTGCACCGATATAAGACATTGTAGAACGGATACCGCCTAAAATCTCTTGGATAACACTTTCAGCTGAGCCTTTATAAGGAACTTCAACAACTTTTCCTTCTGAAGCACGATAACAAGCCATTCCGCCAAAGTGTTTTTCTTGTGCAAGTTGAGAAGACATACCGTAAAATTGTTTATATTTTTCTTGTTTGGTTACTAGTTTGCCATCACAAACGAGATTTGTTTGAATTGTTTTTTCAATCAATTCTCCGGCTGCTTCGTCAGTTCCGGCAAACATTCCGCCTAACATAACAAAATCAGCTCCGGCACCAAAGGCTTTTGCAACGTCTCCGGCACAAGTGCAACCGCCATCTGCACATACTAAACCACCAACACCGTGAGCGGCATCAGAACATTCTAAAATGGCGGATAATTGTGGCCTGCCGACACCTGTGAGTTTACGTGTAGTACAAACGGAGCCCGGACCTATGCCGACTTTTACAATATCGGCACCATTTAATATCAAATCTTGTGTCATATCACCGGTAACAACATTGCCGACCATAATCAACAGGTGAGGGAAGTTTGTGCGAACTTCTTTAACAAAATCTATCAACTTGGGGATATAACCGTTTGCAATATCGATACAAAGTTTATCAATCGGAAATTCTTTATCCGATAAAATGGCGAACAATTTTTCTTTATCGTCTTTCAAGCCGGTAGAAACAAAAGTATAGGCATTTTGATTTTGTTTATAGTTTTGAATAAGATATTTTCGATTTTCTTCGTTGTTAAAATCGTAGTGTTTGTGCAAGCAAGTTATTGCCTGATATTTTTGTAAAACATCGTTGATTTCAAAAGTTCCGGTGGTTGCCATATTAGCGGCAATTATACCGCAAGAGTTGATAGTATGCGGATAATATTTGAACTTATATTCTCTGATAACATTGGCTTCACTGCGGGAGTTGAGGGTAGTTCTTTTGGGTTTGAACAAAACATCACAAAAGTCTAATTCGGTAGAGTCAATTATTTGAGTCATTTAATAATCCTTACGGTTGGTTATAGCACTTTTTTGCCAATCGTAATTTATGGTAGAATCATATAAAGTTTTTTTCAAGTGATAAATAGAACTTATCCTATTGACAAAATTGCCAAAATACTATATAAAATAGGTAACTAATTAAAAATTAATACTTATTATGAATATTTCAGCACTTAAGTCATGCCCAGGCGTGACAGATGCAATGGTTGACCAGGTCCTCGCATTGCTTATTGACTTCAAACCGGGAAGATACGAATTCGAAGGCGACGCTTATGCAAACGCAGAAGAGTATACGACTGTAGGCACAACGGAGAAAGATTTCGAGGCTCATCGCAAGTTCATCGACGTTCAGATTATCGTTGAAGGACAGGAGATTATCGAGGTCGCAGATGTCAACTCTCCGGAGTTTGAGGTTACCGTTCCGTACGTACACGATATCGTGTTTATGAATGGTCTGGTGAAGCAGGTCAGAAAAGAGGAGTTACATGCAGGCGAGTTCTGTGTTCTGTATCCTCAGGATGCACACAAGCCTTGTACTCATCTCGACGGACCACACAAGGTCAAGAAAATCGTTATCAAGTTGCCTGTTGAGTAGGCTATTGATTAATGATGACGATTTAGGGAGCAGTTTTCTGTTCCCTATTTTTTTATTCAAATCATTTCAATTTATTGAACGAATAACATTTTATTAAGTTTATTTGTGTATTTTATATCAAAAATGGTAATATCCTTGAGGTAAAGGGAGTTGACAATGATTGATCTTGATTTTTTGAATAATGGCGGTGTTCCTCCCAGAGTAGGTAATGCACCTGCTAACGGTATTGATTTTAGAGATTTGGATTATGTTTGCGGTTATCGTGAGCTTTTGAGTAATCCTGATTGGGAAAAAGTTGAGGCAGAGTACAGACAAACACAACCGGAAACAGCTAAAATTGCTGATTTTCAAAAAGATTATAAAGTGTTGGTTGATGAAATAGCTCCGCTGAATGAACAGTTGCAAGGCTTGAACAATGTTATTTCCGAAAAAGAAAATAAACAAAAATATGAGTTTGAATTGTTGAGCAAAATAGCGGCTTTCAAATCTCCGTTATTGGCGATTTTACCGGAGAAGTTTTTAGATGAAGGACGTACTTTTCTCAATAATTTTATTATGCAAAAAAATGAAAATAACTATCTTCCGGGAGAAGGTCCGAAATATGATAATTTGAAGGCTAAAGCTGAAAAATTATTGTTTATGCATAAGTTGAATAAGTTTAAGCAACAATTTGAAAATACATGTAAAAACTTTAATGCTTTTTCTCCCCGTTTCGATATTGAAGGCTCAAAAGAAGATGTTATAAATAGTATCGAAAATTTTTATGGACTTGATGCCTTAAATAAAGAGAAAAAAGAGTTGACTCAGAAAATAGATAAGGTTGCTGTTCGTCAACAGGAGTTAGCCGGAATTATTGCTAATGAGCGTCAATCATTGGATAGAAAAATTGAACGATTGAAATCTTATTATGACAAGCGATTGTTTTTGCCTGAAGATTATGAGGATATTCCTTTTTCACAAGAAAAAGAACATTATTTTGAAAAATTTGAAACCACAAGCCAAGCATGGCGTTTTATCTTACATGAATGCCGCTTGATGAATCTTCATTTTTCCGAAACTTTCGGGTTGTTGAAAAACGATATTCCCGTGGCAGCAATTTATGACAGAAATCTCAATCGTATTTTATGCAACAAGGCTTTTTGTGCCGAAGAACAAATTTATGCGGTTGCTGATATTATGACTGATTTGTTGCGAAAAAAATTAAGCAATGATTGTGATGCAAAATCTCGTTATCAGTATGAATTGTGCCGACAAGCGGAAAAAACCGCAAAAATGGTGGTGGCAGTTAATGAATTATCTTTGTTGTTACCGAATATAAAAACTAAAGCAACGGCAATTTATAACGAAGAAATGGCTGTTTATATGACAGGTGCAAACTCAAATGATAAATATACCAAAGTTTTTGTTAAGGCACTTTCTTCTCCGAGAATACGACAAATTGTTGAAAATGAGGTTTGTGCTCAAATAGAAGAGGGACAAAAGGTTGTTATTGCCGATAGAGAAAATTTTGTTCCTATGAGCAGAACTTTAGGTGAGATTGTTGCGCCTTTTGTTTCTCACGGAGCTCCATTATTGAACGAATCACCGGAGATGAAACTTCGTTTAGGACAAATACCTAATGAAAGTAAAGAGAAAATCCAAAAATTGGCAAATGCCGACAGGGATTACAGTTTAATGGATATGGCAGAGTTCAAATAAAACAAAAGGCATTGAGTTTTCAATGCCTTTTGTTCTTTCAGAGCATCCTTTTATAAAGGACGATACTTCTCAAATTTGATTGTTTGGATAAGCTCTTCATGCATTCTTACTTTGTTTCGCTTAATAGCGATAAGCAAGCGGATAAATTGCAGTACGGAGCGGAAGTTTTTCTTCGGAAGCTTGAGTCTGTAATTTTTTGCCAAATAATCGGCAGCTTCTCTGATTTCGGAAGAAACTTCAAAAGGTACGGGAACTTGAAACGTGCCGGAATAAGCATCGCATCGATTGAGAATAGATGCAAGTTCGTGAAGCATCATTTCTCCACCGCCCAATCTTTTTCCGTTATACCATTTGCATGCTTCAAACACAGTCTCATCAATAACAAAATAACGAGCATTAATGTCCGGTGCTTGCTTTTGCATTGAGAGATTTAAGCGAAGCGACAATCTTTTTGTAACCACAAAAAGAACGTTGCCTTTCGAATCTCCGACTTGCTTAGCGATTGCTTTGATGTTGTCTCCGGTGTTTTTTCCCTTGTCGAGAACTTTTGTTCCGTTTTGAGGAATTCCCATCTTGTGACAACAATAAGCAAGATAAGCACCTTCGCTCATGTTATGTGTCCACCTGCTCATCAATCCTTTTCCGCCTACGCATAGAATTACGGGAGTGTAGCCGTAAGTTTTTTTGTGAAGTGCGGAAATTTTAGATGCGTAGATAGCCGATGTTACATCGTCATCAATACAGACAATATATCGGCACATGCAGATTTTTCCGTCTTTTTCCATACAATCTGTCTTTGCACACAACGTATCATGTACGATTTGCGCATAATGAAAATCTTTTAATTTAGCCATAATGATATAATTATTTGTTTGAATATTAACACAAAAAAATAAAATAGCAATATTTTTGTCTATTTTTTGGGTGTTAATGTTACGATTTTGTAACAAAAATCTTTAAATGCCGAAAAATATTGCTTTTTATATATTTATTATATACAATTAAACAAAATGGGGGCGAGCATGGATATCGTTGCAGGTAAAAATGGCAGTTTCTTTGCAGTGAAAGGATATGTCAGCGAAGACATAAAATCTTCGCTTGCGAATATTACTTTCGCTGATTATGGCCGTTATAACGCCTACGAAACAATGAAAAAAATATCTCGTTTAACCGTTGCGGAATATGCCGTAAAAAATTCTCTTGATATTAATATTCTCAGAAATTTCGGTTTATTGGATGAAGTTGTCGATTATAAGGCTACTCAAGAATTGATGTTTTTTATTGAAACGGAAACCAATAGAGATCAAATAGATAGCGACGGAAATATTACCGAAATTGACCCGAATAATTTTAAGAACGGTTTTTTGCATCCGGCTCCTCGTGAACTGTCGGGGCTTTTGACCGATGCTTTGGAAATAGAAGATGCTAATGTGCCTCAACTGTTGAAACGTACAGGTATACCGATTGTTCGTTCGGTTATTCAGCATTTTATAAAATGGAACGATATTACTTATAGAGTTGATGTTATTCCCGGTAGTAAAGATGCAGTAAAAAGTGCATTTAACGGCAAAGAGCTGATTATCGGTGAAAATTGTTATATATTTCATAATGATGATTGGACGAACATCAAAAAAGTTGAGTATGAATTTAAGAGAGAAAGATTAGCTCGTAAAA
This sequence comes from Alphaproteobacteria bacterium, assembly GCA_045659785.1. GTDB lineage: Bacteria > Pseudomonadota > Alphaproteobacteria > RF32 > CAG-239 > JAFUYI01. The sequence goes on along the minus strand of JAZRCM010000015.1, from coordinate 3,348 downwards.
ATTCTTGGTTTAAGATAGATAAACCGGAAGATGAAATTTTTGAAGATGTCTTAAAAAAACTGTTTAAGGATAAAAAACAACAACTTGTTGTCGGTGCATTATGTCGAAAATATAGAGAGTTGCGAAAGAGTAGAACTGATTATAGAGGGATTTTTATTCACGAGTATCACCATTTAAAAAACAAACTTTTGATTGAAAACAGATGTCTTAAAAACAATTCAAAGGCTTTGTTGGCTCCTGATATGTATTTTATTCAAGTTGAGGATGAACGTTCTTCTTATTTAGCGGTAACTATCGATAGAATAAATCAATATTGGATTGATCACAATTGGGAAAAACTTCTTGAAAAAGAACCTTGTTTTTCAATTTTGGAGTCTAGAAGCGAAGCTGAAAGAAACAAGCTTTTGTTAAACTTGGATTTTGTCACCAATGCAAAATTGAAACACTGGACCGAAAATCATTTACAGGAACATTTGAAACGTTTTATTCATCGCTTGCCGTCTCTTCAAAGTCACTGCTCTGTGGCTAAAGGAATAGATGAAAAAAGAAAAGAATATTTGTTGATGCGTTCAATGCTGTACACTTTTTTAGTGTATAATCCTTTTACTCAACGTCATAAAATGATGCGTCTTGATAAATATATAAAAATTGATATTCCCGTTAATAAAGATGTTCAAGAAAACATTATTGATAAAGCACAATATTATATTGACAGAAAATTGAGTGCCAAAGATATGTTGGGAATGAAATTCGGTATGAATGACAGATTGATAAGAAAAGCCGCTAACATTTATGATGCGGCATTACGTACTAAATATAAAGCTAATTTAAGTTCTTAAAGGAGATATTTATGAGATTAATAATAAGTTTGTTGGGGCTGATAGCTATTGTTTTGGCTGTTGCTTGGTTCGGATATGGTTTGCCGCCTAAAGCCGTTTATTATAAAACAGTAAATATGTTGACATCCGCAACATCAACAGCAAGTAATGGCGCTTCAAATGTAAGCAATGCTTCTTCTCGTTTTTCTGATGTTATCAAAAATAATTATAATAACCAAGATATGACCGAACCTGCAAAATTTTAAATAAGGGATTTTTTATATGAAAGTTACTCCATTAAGTTTACTTCTCGCAACGACATTTCTCTCAACTTCGGCAATGGCTCAAACTGTTCCGACCATTAATACTGATTACTTAAATTCCCTAACCGGAGAAAAAGTCACTTGGGAAGAAGTAACCGCAAGCGGAGAAGATACAGTCCAAATCGGCGATAAATATTACAAATACACATACCACAAACCTGATAATTATACTGAGACATCTGAGCATATTAATGGAAATTTGACATCCGATATTGTTGATGTTATTTTTCGAGGTATTAATTCAAATTCTTTTGGAGGAGCTCTTACGGGAAGTCCTGATTCTAATTTGATTAAAGCAGACTTTGTTAATAATTCGACTGGTGGCGCAGGAGGAGCTATTTATGATGTAAAAGAAGATATGTTTACAAATATTATTAATGGCGATTTTATAGGTAATCATTCTTCTATAGAAGGAGGAGCTGTTGAACTTTTAGGGTTCTCCGTTAAAAATATAAAGGGTAACTTTATTAATAATTATGTTGATGGTGATGCTTATGCATTTGGAGGAGCTTCAGGTTTGCATGTAACAACAGGTGAACTTGTTGGAAATTTTATTGGTAATCATGCTGTTTCCGAATTTATGTCGTTAGGAGGTGCTATAATGACAGTTAGTTTTGATTTATCGGAAGAGTATCCAGATTTAAAAGGTAAATCATTTATTGTATCCGGAAGTTTTATAAATAATTATTCCAAAGTAACGAGAGAAGGTGGAATTGCTGTTGCAGGAGCTATTAGTTCAACAGGAGAATTAAATATAGTTGCTGACAGACAAACTAATCTGTTTAGCGGTAATTATATTGAAGATGCAAAAGGTAATCGTACTAATAATGCAATTTACATGACAAGTGTAGATATTACAAATTATCCTTTTGGAATTACAGACAAAGTTATCAACTTTGAAGTAAAAAACAAAGGCTCGATAATCTTTGATGATGAAATTGATGGAGGCTATCTAGATTTGAATACTTTAGCCATTGTTAAAGAGGGGTATTCTTATAACATCAACCTCTATGGTGACAAATATAATACTTCAACAATGGATGAAACTAATACAATCCGCTTCAACGATTTAGTTAACAATGTTTATGACTTCAGTATTGATGCCGTACAAATGGCATTGGGTAAAAATGCGGTTATAGATATCGTTCATAATTACGTTGCACAAAACAATCCGTATCTTCGTTTAGATTTAGATGCGGTAAATCGTAAAGTCGGTCAAATCAATATCGAAGGCGATGTTGACGGAACAACAAACGTAATTGTAAATGTTCTTCAAAACAAAGAAACAGCAAAAGAAGAAAGCATTGTTTTTGCAACTGCTAAAAATGATACTCTCGGCGGAGAAGATTCTTTCACTGTTTCTCGTGTAATCGGCAGTCCGTATATGTGGAAAGTCAACTATGACACAACCGAAAAACAATGGGGATTATATTCAACTGAAGAGAAAAATCCCGATGTTCCGACACCGGATACTCCCGATACACCTATTCAACCACTCGGACCGATTGAAGTGGCGCCGGAAGTTGTGGCAACGGTTGCGGTTAAGACAGCAGGTTTGTCACAAACTAACGGTATGGTTTATAACATTATGCGTAAAGTCGGTGTAAATCGTTTGTTCTGCCCGGGTTGCGGTTTCTATGACTATAACTGGGACGGCGAAGCCTTCCATAACGTATGGGTAGATACAACCTATAACGGCTTAACAATCGAAGCTCCGGTAGAGATTGAAGCAAAAGTATGGGGTATTGAAGCAGGTAGTGATTTACAACATGACTTGAATAATAAACTCGGTATTTTCGTATCTTATCGTCAAGGTAATTACGAAATGGACGGTAAAGGCGAGAAATATTACTCAAACATCGGCTCTGAAATCGATATTGATAGCTATTTAGCCGGTTTATATTATCGTTATGACTATAATGACTGGTATGCTTTCGCAACCGTTTACGGCGGTATGCAAAATGCCGAAATTCAAACCGATGACGGTGCTGCAAATTATGATACCGACGGTATAGAATTTGGCGGAAGTTTAGAGGCCGGATATAACTATGCTTTAACCAGAAAAATGTCGGTAACACCGAGTTTAGGTGTATTCTACTCACAAATCAGTTATGACGATGCAACCGATAACGTAGGTAAGACTGTAAACTATAACGACTTGAAACAAGTAGAATTGGAAGCCGGAGCAAAATTTGCTCATACACAAT
>JAZRCM010000014.1:0-172082 GCA_045659785.1 Alphaproteobacteria bacterium | reverse complement strand
AAAAAAGGGCATCTTATAAAAATAAGACGCCCTATCATCCCTAAAACTAATTATTTGGAGTTGCGATATCTTAGGGAGAAAAATAAAATAGAATAAAATGTATGTGATTTTGTCATAAACATAATCTTTTTTGTTTAATTTGTCAAATGGTTTGTTCGCAGTTGTTGACAGTTTTTAAATAGGTTTTATATCTTTCAATATCTGCCAAAAAGTTTTCCCAATCTTGTTCGTGATCAATCTCCTCTTCTAAAATTTCGATTGAAATACGATAAGTTTCATGGTCTTTACCGAAACACATATCGCAGATTTGTTGATAGCGAGAAATAGCACAACGTTCCGATTCTAAATTTTGTTTGAGCAAAGATATAACATCGTCATCAATCGGTGTTTCGTATTTGCATTTTGCATGTTTTTCCCATTCGGACGGCGCAAGCAGAGGAACTCCACCCAGTTGAATAATTCTTGTAGCAATTTTTTCTGCATGTTCCAACTCTTCTTTTGCATGTTTTTCAAATTCTTCTTGCACATTTGGCCCCATAAAACCGCATATAATTTTAGCTCCAATCCAATATTGATAATAAGCCAACCATTCTTCAGCAAAAGCAACGTTTAACAATTCGAGCAAATTCTTGTGGTCAAGATTAACAATTTTTTGAGCTGATTGTCCCATTTTTCTCTCCGTAAATTTATGTTGATACTCACTTTTAGATAATTGCTGTTAAAGAAAAATCAATATATTATAAATATAATCTGTTCATTAAACATTGGAGTAAGATAATGGTTTTAATATCTCCCAGTATATTGTCGGCAGATTTCGGCAATTTGCGCCAAGAAGTTAAGAAGTTAGCTGATAGTGGTGCGGACTGGATACATTTAGATGTTATGGACGGTCATTTTGTGCCGAATTTGACTTTGGGCCCGCAGGTGATTAAATCATTGCGCTCCGCTACGAGTTTGGTTTTTGATACACATTTGATGGTAAATAATCCCGATAAGATGATACCTTGGTTTGCAGATGCCGGAGCAGATATTATAACCGTTCATTATGAGGCTTGTGATGATGTGATTAAAACACTTGCCACAATACGAAGTCTTGGGAAAAAAGCCGGATTATCACTTCGTCCGCAAACAGATTCTAAAGTTTTGGAAAATATCTTGGATTATATAGATTTGATTTTGGTTATGACGGTTAATCCCGGTTTTGGCGGACAAAGTTTTATGTCTGACCAACTGGAGAAAATATCATCGATTCGCCAAATGATTGGAAAACGAAAAATTTGGTTGGAAGTTGATGGGGGAATCAATCCGACAACAGCAAGTTTATGTGTAGATGCCGGGGCAGATGTTTTGGTCGCCGGAAGCTCTGTATTCAAAACACCGGACTACACAAAAAATATATTATCTCTCAAAAATAAGGAGGAATAAATGACTACAGTAATGGTAATAGAAGATGAAGAAGCATTAGGACTTTTGTTAAAATATAATCTTGAAAAAGAAGGTTATGACGTTGTGTGGGAAACAACCGGAAACAAGGCGATAGCTTCCGTTGAAAAAAATTGTCCGTCCGTAATTTTGCTGGACTGGATGTTGCCGGAATTGTCTGGTATTGAAATTTGTAAAATGATTAGAAATAAACCGGATATAAAAGATATTCCGATTATTATGCTAACTGCAAAAGGTGAAGAAGAAGATAAGGTTAAAGGGCTTAATGCAGGCGCTGATGATTATGTAACCAAGCCGTTTTCCGTTCCGGAATTGATGGCACGTGTAAAGACCAATCTTCGCCGTTCTCCTGAACTTATATCTGAAAAAGAATATACTTTTGAAGATATAAGAATGGATTTGGTTGAGAAGAAGGTTTTCCGTAATGATAAATATATTCATCTCGGACCGACCGAGTTTCGTTTGCTCAAAATGCTGATGGAAACTCCGGGAAAAGTTTTTTCCAGAGAGTTTTTATTAAAAAATGTTTGGGGCAACAATATCTATGTAGAATCCAGAACCGTAGATGTTCATATTCGTCGTCTGCGTAAATCGTTAAACGAACACGGACCTGATTACATCAGAACTGTTAGAGCAACCGGTTATGCAATAGATGCCAATGCTCATAACGAAGAAGAAACAGAATAATTTTCTATACACATTACACAAACAAAACCCGCCTCTTTTCAGAAGCGGGTTTGAACTTTCTGACATACTTTACAGATTATCGGGAATGATTAATTCCGCCTCAGTGTCTTTCAAAATGTCTTCTAAAGTAAACAGCGGATTTATTTCTTTTAATAACAATCCTTCTTTGGTTACTTCTAAAACACATCTCTCGGTAACAATCATATCAACTTCATTTTCTGCGGTTAGAGGAATTGTACAGTTTTTCACAATTCTCGGTTCACCTTTACCGGTAGTGTGTTCCATGGCAATAATAACTTTTTGAGCTCCGACGGTTAAATCCATGGCTCCGCCCATTCCGGGAACAAATGCTCCGGGTATCATCCAGTTTGCCAAATTTCCGTGACTGTCAACTTGTAATGCTCCCAAAACGGTAATATTGACGTGTCCGCCTCTGATAATGGTAAACGACATGGCGCTATCAAAAAATACAGCTCCGGGACGAGTGGTTACCGGCAATCCTCCGGCATTAGTAACCTTGGCAATTTCAGGTGCTTCGGTATCTTTTTGACCAATTCCTATCATTCCGTTTTCTGATTGCAACATAACATGAATGTTGTGCGGAATATAGTTTGCTACTTCAGTCGGCAGTCCGATACCTAAAGTTACGACATCTCCTTCTTTTAATTCCTGAGCAATTCTGCGAGCGATTATTTCACGACATTGTTCTTTTGATAGTTCCATTTTATTTACCCTCGAATGCTATATAGTCAACGAAAATCCCCGGAATTGTGATTTCGGCAGGATTAAGCGGTTCTTCTGAAATTTCTTCCGGTTCGAGAATAACCGTATCAGCAGCAGTTGCCATAACCGTGTTAAAATTGCGAGTTGTTCCGTCAAGAAAAGCATTGCCGAATTTATCGGCTTTGGTGGCATAAACAACGGCTACATCTGCTTTGAGAGGTTTTTCAAAAAGATATTTTTTGCCGTCAACCACCATTGTTTCTTTGCCTTTTTCAACAACAGTTCCAACTCCGGTAGGTGTTAAAAATCCTCCTAAACCGGCCCCGGCAGAGCGAATTTTTTCTACCAAAGTTCCCATCGGAACAAGTTCTACTTCCAATTCTCCGGAATTCATCTGTCTTCCTGTTTCCGGATTAGTGCCGATATGAGCAACAATAGCCTTCTTTACCAATTTATTTACGATTAACTGTCCGCGGTCATATTCCGGATAGCAAGTGTCGTTAGCTATGAGAGTTAAATTTGAAGTTTTGTTTTTAACAATTTCATTGATTGTTTTATATGGAGTGCCACAACGTAAGAAACCTCCAACCATAATTGAAGAACCTTCTTTTATCAAACTTGCAGCTTGTTGTATTGATATTATTTCTTTCACTTATTTCTCAATCATTACGTTTTTATCGAAATCAATTATATATGCAAAATGTAAAAAGTCAAATTTAAGAAATTTTATCAAAAAATATTGTTAGATAAATTTTTGCTGTTATTATAGATTTATATTATTACAAAGGAGAATAAAAAATGAAAAAAATTCTGTTAGCCGGTTTGGCATTAAGCGTAATTTTTGCCGGAAATTCTTATGCACAGGAAGCAATCGTTTCTGCTGAAACGACAGTTGCATCTGCAGCAACACCAATTCCGGAACAAAGTGTCGAAGAAATGATGAAAGATATGACTATAAAAGATGCCGGAGAAAAATTTACACTCATTGACGAAAACGGAGATGATGAAATTACCAGAACAGAATACATAAACTTTTCATTAAGCGAGCAAGCAAAGAAAAAAGCTGAGGGAGAACTCGGCGACGAACCTTTGTATAATGAAGATTTTTATTCTGCGATGTTTGATGATGTAGATGTTGCGGGTAGAGGAGCGGTTAGTCGTATAGAATATATCAATAAGCAAGTTAGCGACATTTTAGGTATAGAATTGCCGACTCAACCGAGTGAGTATGATAGCGATGGTTCGTATGTTGAAAGTAGCGAAAGTTCGATTGTTGAAAATAACGAAGCAGCCAGACAAGAAGCAATAAGACAAGCACAGTTGGAAGAGCAAAGAAGAATAAAAGAAGAGGAAGAAAGAGACAGAAAAGAAGAAGAGGCTATCAGAAAGGCTGAACAAGAAGCTATAGAAGCAGAAGAAGCAGAAGAAGAAATGATGCGTATGAAAGCAGATATGATTGCTAATTATAATGATGAATATGAGGAAGTTACAAGAAGACGCAGAAGATAATTGTTATTTTCATAAAATAAAAAAAGGAAGAACGTTTGTTCTTCCTTTTTTGCTATAGGTTGGACATAGTTTAGTCTATGTCCTCAGGATCACCTTCTTCATCGCCGAAGAAGTCCACAAAATACATGAGAGTTAACAATTTTCCCTCAAGATCCCGCGCATCCCTGATTCTGTCATACAAATCATCAGTAGAATCTTTCCACAGTTCCTTAATCTTCTCTTCGTACTGGTTTATCAAGCTGATTACATCTTCCTTAGAGTAAATGTTGGACAGATACCAATTCTGTTGATTGATAGTTAAATCCCAGAAAAAGCTGTCGAATTCATTAACATGAGGAGGAATAGGGTTGCTCAACCATGCTTTGCGTTGTTCTACTCTCTTTTTCTGTCCCCAAATAAACAAACCGGCTAATGCGAGAACAATAGCTGTTATCCACGAAGCAGGCTCGAAATCAAACTTAATGTAAGAGAATACGCTCACAGCAATCACCACCACTGCAACAAAAGCAGCACGAATCTTTAATCTTAGTTCCATACTGAAAATTTTTTTGAAGTTTATAAATAATGTATCTTTAATTTTTTAACTGGTAGACAAAATACGTCATTTTAGTCAAAAAGTCAATATTGATTATGAATTTAAAATAAAAAAATGCCGGAAATAACCGGCATTTTATATTCTTTACAAGAAATTACTTCATTTTCTTTTCTACGAATTCTTCGTGTTTTTTAGTTTTCTTGTCATATTTTTTCAAAGTCAACTTTTCCGGATGAGTTCTAGGATTCTTCTCAGCGAGATAGAATGTACCTGTACCGGCAGTGCTTTCTAATTTTACTTTTACTTTAATTGCTTTAGCCATTTTAAAATACCTTTACATATAGGTTTACACATATTACGTTGCGTGTAATATAGCTTTTTTTCTTTCCTTGTCAATAGCTTTTTTAGTGCTTTATAACTAAAAAAGGAGCGACCTGTTCAGGTGCTCCTTTTCCGAATAGACTATGACTACTCTGTTGTTCCTTTTCTGGTCAAAGGCTTGGATATAACCTCCTGACCGTTGATAAACATTCGTACCTCAACTGTTCCGTTATCGTGGAAAATCTGCTCTAAAGCGAACATATCTCCCTTCTTAGGGTGAACTGTTCCTCGGAACCTTGCGGTAGGAATCTCTACTTTGGACTTATTTTTCTTGCCAAAGAAAAGGGTTGTCAACCAGTTAGAAAGCATAACTTTTCTAACTTTCATCTCTTGAGTCTTAACGATTCTTCTCGCCATAGTGATTGTATTTTGAATAATTTATGAATTATGTTAACTATGGCTATATTGTGAATGTTTTAGACAAAAAAGTCAAGCGACAATTTTAATCAAACCGAACTTTTTCTTGCCTTGAGCAATTTTTATTTGTCCATTAGCAACGTCATTGTTCGAAAAACAATAATTTTCGTCGCTAACCGGTTTGTCGTTTACTTTGATACCGCCTTGTTTTATCAAACGACGAACTTCGCTTTTGCTTGCACACCAACCTATTTCAACAATTGCTTCAAGAATACTTAATCCTTCCGCGTTTGTTTTTTCTATAAACGGCAATTCACCGCCGATACCTCCTTGTTCAAAGGTTTTGATTGCTGTTGCTTTAGCTGCTTCTGCTTCCGATTCGCCTCTGCAAATTTTGGTAGCTTCATAGGCCAAAATTTTCTTGGCTTCGTTAATTTCTTGGTCTTTTAATGCTTCCAAACGACGAATTTCGTCAATCGGTAAATCGGTATAAATGCGTAAACATTTACCGACTTCGGCATCTCCGATATTACGGAAATATTGAAAATAGTCATAGCTCGGTAATTTTTCTTCATTAATCCAAACTGCATTACCTTCAGATTTGCCCATTTTTTTACCATTTGAGTCGGTTATAATCGGACTTGTAAAACCAAACAATTCCACATCGTGACGACGGCGTCCGAGTTCAGTTCCCGATGTAATGTTTCCCCATTGGTCAGAACCGGCAATTTGAGCTCGGCAATTATACTTTTGATATAGTTCGCAAAAATCATAACCTTGTAAGAGCATGTAGTTAAACTCTAAAAATGACATAGGTTGTTCACGTTCTAAACGAGATTTAACACTGTCCATGGTCAACATACGATTGACTGAATAATATGTTCCTACATCACGCAAAAAAGCGAGGTAATTAATATCTTTGAACCAATCCCAGTTATCAACCATAACCGCATCATTTGCACCATCACCGAACTTCAAAAATTTCATAAATGATTTTTTGAGTCCTTCAATATTATGTTGCAAAGTTTCTTCAGTCAAAAAAGGACGAAGTTTATCTTTTCCGGACGGGTCGCCGATTCGAGCAGTTGCGCCACCAACCAAAGTCAAAGGTTTGTGTCCGCATTTTTGAAACCAACGCATCATCATCAACGGAACAATATGTCCGACATGCAAACTGTCTCCTGTAGGATCGGAACCTAAATAACCTACGGCCGGAGTTCCCTTTTGTTCGCATTCATACAAATAGCTGTCGAATCCGTTTTCGTTTGTACATTGATTATAAAATCCGCGCTCGACCATAATATTAAAAAATTCAGATTTAAAGTTACTCATTTTCCATATCCTTAATTAAAAAATAACATCGCATAATAACATATAATCTTCGGAGTTCAAGAGTTTGATTAAAATAACAAAATATTAACGCATAAAATATATAATGACAGGCAAATTTTTGAGGGAATAAATGAATAATATAAAAACGATAAGTGCTTTGGGGATAATGAGTTCAACCTCGTATGAGGGAGTAGGGCTTGCGCAAATAGAAACAGACGGAGTGGATATAAAAAGTTTCGGACCCGCCTATATTGTTCCTTTTGAGGAGAATTTGCTCGATTCGATTCGACAGATTGACGGACATCGTGCCATCGAATCTCCGGATATGGCAAATAAAATTCGCAATACCGAGATTGCGTTTACCGAGTTTTGTGCCGATTTAATAAAAAGCTTTATTCAAGATAACGGGATAAAAGTTGATATAATCGGTTTTGCCGGACATACAATATGTCATAATCCCAAAGAAAACTATACTCATCAAATCGGTGATGGAAAAATGTTGTCTGAGCTTACGGAAATTTCAGTCGTGAGCAGTTTTCGTAAAGCCGATATTTTGAACGGTGGGAAGGGTGCTCCCCTTTCTCCCATATATTATGAATCCCTGACTTCAAAATGCTCAAAACCTCTGGCCGTTGTGGATATAGGGGGAACAACGGATATTTCTTGGTTTGGCGAAAACGGAGAAATGACCGCATTTATATCCGGACCGGGAAATGCCGTTATCAATGATTGGGTAATGAAACACGGCGGAATGCACATTGATTATAACGGACGTTTGGCGATTTTGGGAAAAATAAATGAGCAAATTTTACAAAGTTTAATGCATCATAAATATTTGGCCTTACTTCCGCCGAAAGCTTGCGACAGAAATATGTTTAACGAGAAAATGGAACATTTGGAAGGATTGAGTTTAGAAGACGGAGCCGCTACCGCAACCGCATTTGTCGCTGAGTCTATAGTTTATTCCATGGCATTATATTTGCCCGAGTTACCAAAAGAAGTTTATGTTTGCGGGGGAGGGGCAAAAAATCCTACTTTAATGCGTTTTCTTCGTCAGCGATTGCCTAACGTAATCGTAAAAACTACCGCAGAAAGAGGTTGGAATGTTGATGCAATAGATGCTCAAGCCGCCGCATTTTGGGCGGTAAGACGATTAAATCTTTTGCCGACAAGTTTTCCTTTTACAACCGGAGTTCCCGTCCCCTGTATCTGCGGAGAACTGTTTGAGAGGTAATTAGTCGGAGGTTGTAGTGCTAATGTTATTCGGATAATGAATTTCTATTTTTTTTATGTATTTTTTGAATTTTTTATAAAAAGTTGTTCTGTGAGCAGCAAAAAACCGCTCTGTTTTCAGAGCGGTTTTTGTTATTCTTCGACATATTTTTGATGTTTGATTTTTACTTTATAATCTTGATGAGTAATATTTGTTTCAAAATCAGCTTCAATAATCAAAGCCTCATCAGCATTTATCAAAAATTCAGTTGCATTAGGGTTGAGATAATCAAGCAACAATACATCATTCTTATTGCGATATAAATACGCATGGGTTCTGTCATCATATAACAAATACGGATTTTCAGGTTCGCTATCTTGCGGTTTTATAAAAAATACAACCTGTTTATCTTCGGAGATGAAAATACGATAATCTTCAGCATGACGCATTATCTTTTCTCTTGCCTCCCATATTTTTGAGTGTATATCTTTTTTAGTCATTTATATACAAACTCTACAAACGACTTTTAATTTTTGTTGCTAACAGGTCAACTCCTTTGTGTCCGAGTTTAACGGCACTGCCTATAACAGCTTTCTTTGCTAACTTATCTATTCCGTTTATACCTATTTTTCCGAGAGGATTTCCTAATTTTATGCCGGAAAATTCATTTGCCAAGTCTGTGGTCATTCCTAAACCTGCATTTACGCCATCTACTCCGCAGGCAGCGATAAAGCCCGCTCCGCTTATTCCCCATTTTGCTAATGTGGCACCGACATCAACGGCCATTTCTTGTGCTTTTGTCATGTTCTCACCTCTTTTTTTTGTTTATTATGGACAAAATATAACATATTTATCGCTTCAAGTCAATAATAGTATTTTGTTGTATAAAAACTTGACTCTGCTTGTTTATTGTATTAAATTCACAACCGACTTAAAACAGAAAGAAAAGCCAAATGTTTACAAGAATAATACATGCCAATATCAATATTATCCCTTAGGGGATGCGCTTTTCTATATATACATTTTTTCAAACAACAAAAATTTCAATCAAGTTTTAATAATATACAGAGGTTAACGATGACCAAATATTACCCGGAAGTAAAGGCAAAACCTGACTTTGTCGAATTAGAAAAAGAAGTTCTCAGTTTTTGGGAAGAAAATAATACTTTTGAAAAATCTGTTCAAAACCGTGATGGTGCAGCAGAATTTGTTTTTTATGACGGACCTCCGTTTGCGAACGGAACTCCTCACTACGGACATATTATGGTTTCTTATGTCAAAGACGTAGTTGCTCGTTTTCAAACAATGTGCGGCAAAAAAGTTGACCGTCGTTTAGGTTGGGACTGCCACGGCTTGCCGGCTGAAATGTCTGCCGAAAAACAACTCGGTGTTTCCGGTCGTAAACAAATCGAAGAATACGGAGTAGAAAAGTTTAATGATTTTTGCCGTCAAGACGTTTTGAAATATTCCGGAATTTGGGTTGATATGTTCAAACGTATCGGTCGTTGGGTTGATTTTTCTCGTGACTACAAAACAATGGACTTGCCGTTCATGGAAAGTGTTATCAACAACTTCAAACAGTTGTATGATAAAGGCTTAATTTATGAAGATTTCAGAGTTTTGCCATATTCTTGGGCTGCAGAAACCCCGTTATCAAACTTTGAAGTAAATCAAGGCTATCAAGATAAAACCGACAACGCTATTACCGTTTTATTTAAACTCGAAAACGGAATGAAAATTTTGGTTTGGACAACTACTCCGTGGACTTTGCCGTCAAACCTTATGTTAGCCGTGGGTAAAGATATTACCTATGCAATAATGGAAGAAAACGGCCAAAAATATGTTTTGGCAGAAGCATTGCTCGGTCGCTATAAAAAGCAACTGGAAAAGGCTGAAAAAGTCGGAACTCTCAAAGGTTCTGATTTAATCGGTATGAGTTATGAACCGATGTTCCCTTATTTCAAAAATCTCAAAGAAAAAGGTTGCTTTAAAGTTCTTTCAGGTGAGTTTGTGTCTGTTGAAGACGGTACCGGTGTTGTTCATATTGCTCCGGGCTTCGGTCAAGACGACTTTGATGCTTGCCGTGCTTATAATGAAAGTTTTCCGGTAGTTTGTCCGGTTGATGAAGCCGGTAAATTTACTGCCGAAGTCAGTGATTATGAAGGTAAACAGGTTTTTGAAACCAATGAACCGATTATGCAATGGTTGAAAGAAAACGGACTTTTGGTTAAAAAAGAACAATATACTCACTCATACCCGTTCTGTTGGCGTACCGACACTCCGCTTATTTATAAAGCGATGTCTTCTTGGTTTGTAAAAGTTACGGATTTCCGTGATGAAATGGTTGAAAACAATCAACAAATTAACTGGGTTCCGGAACATATTAAAGACGGCAGATTCGGTAAGTGGCTTGAGGGTGCTCGTGACTGGTCTATTTCTCGTAACCGTTTTTGGGGAACGCCGATTCCGGTATGGAAATCCGATAATCCTAACTTCCCGCGTGTAGATGTTTTCGGTTCTGTTGCCGAAATTAAGGAAAAGACAGGTTTTGAAGTAAATAATCTTCATAAGCCATATATTGATGATGTAATCTATCCTAACCCGGATGATCCGTCAGGAAAAACAATGATGCGTCGTGTCAGCGATGTGTTTGACTGTTGGTTTGAATCCGGTTCAATGCCTTATGCTCAAGTACATTATCCGTTTGATAACAAAGAGTGGTTTGAAAATCATTTCCCGGCAGACTTCATTGTTGAAGCTATGGATCAAACTCGCGGTTGGTTCTACACCTTAACCGTTCTTTCAACAGCTTTGCACAATCGCCCGGCTTTCAAAAACTGTATTTGTACCGGATTGTTGATGGCAGAAGGCGGACAAAAGCTTTCTAAACGTTTGAAAAACTACCCTGATCCGTCAATGGTATTAGATACAATCGGTTCTGATACATTGCGTTGGTTCTTGGTTTCTTCTCCGGTGTTGAAAGGCGGAAATTTGGCTGTTGACCAAGAAGGAAAAGAAATTGTTAAAGCGGCTCGTGTGGCTCAAATTCCGTTCTGGAATGCTTTTTACTTCTTTACTCTTTATGCTAATGCCGAAGGTTATCAAGCTAAAGAAATAAGCTCTTCAACGGAATCTTTGGATAATTACATTTTGGCAAAATTAAAACATTTGGCCAATGTGGTTCAAAATGGTGTCGCAAGCTACGATGTAGCAATTGCTTGTAGTGAAATTTCTAAATTTATGGAAATCTTGAATAACTGGTACATCCGTCGTACTCGTGACAGATTTTGGACAGGCGACACTCAGGCATTTGATGTTCTTTACACTGTTTTGGTAAATTTGAGCAAAATTATGGCTCCGTTAATGCCGTTTGTTTGCGAATATGTATATAAAAACCTGACCGGAAATGAATCTGTTCACTTAGCAGATTATCCTAATTTGTCAGCTATTGCAGACAATGAAAAATTGATGGCTGAAATGGACTTTTTACAAGATTTATGCTCTGCCGGCAAATTTATTCGTGAAGAAAAGAATTTGCGTAACCGCTTACCTTTGAGTAGTTTAACCGTTGTCGGAAATCACTTTGATGCCGAATATCAAGAGATTGTAAAAGACGAATTAAATGTTAAAGAAGTTCATTTTGATGACAATCTTGCAAACTATGCTACCAAAAAGATTTATCTCTATACTCCGTTGTTGGGTAAAGCTTTAGGTAAAGATATGGGAGCTGTTATGGCTGCATATAAACAAGGTCAATGGTCGCTTAATGATGACGGTACATTAAGCATTGCTAACCAAACTTTAGGCAATGATTTGTTTGAAGTTCGTTTGGAGATGAAAGAAGGGGTTGCCGGTTTAGCTTTTGCGGAAAATAAAGCTGTTGTAACTTTAGACACTAACGTAACCGATGAATTGAAACGTGAAGGAATGGCTCGTGACTTTATTCGTTTGGTTCAAACTTTGCGTAAGGATAAAAACTTCAATATTTCCGACAGAATAGAACTTAATTGGCAAACTGCCGATGAAATTTTGGCAGCCGCTCTTAAAGAAAACGAAGCTTATATTTGCGATCAGGTTTTAGCTGTAAAAGTTAATTCTGCTTGTTCACAAGGCACAATGGCAGATATTGACGGAGCTAAAATTTGTTTCGATGCCGAAGTTGTCGCTTCAATGTCAAAAGGAGCATAATATGCGCTTGGCATTATTCCAACCGGATATGCCGCAAAACACGGGTACCATGCTTAGGCTTGGTGCCTGTGTTGACGTTGAGGTTGATATAATCGAACCTTGCGGTTTTGTGTTTAGCGAACATGCTTTGCGTCGTTATGGTATGGACTATTTGGATATGGTGAAATATCGCCGTCATAATTCTTGGGAAGATTTTGTGGAATATGCAAAAACACACCCCGAAGAATATGGCAGAATAGTTCTTTTGACTACTAAATCTCAAACTCCGTATACCGATTTTGAGTTTAAGAAAAACGATGTTTTGTTGTTAGGGCGTGAGAGTGCCGGTGTTCCTGAGCAGGTGCATCAAACCGTAGATGCAAGGTTGATTATTCCGATGAACGAAAAGGCTCGTTCCATTAATGTTGCAGTTTCGGCAACAATGGTTTTAGGCGAGGCTTTGCGTCAGACAAAATCGTTTCCGATAAAAAATGTGTAAAAAATACTGGATTTATACCTAAAAATATGGTATAATCCACTCTGTCTTGCGGAAAACAAGGCTTTCCGCGTTTTGTGTTTTTCAAAATATAGTAGGAATTTAATATGATAAAAAAAACAACATCTAAAATTGCGTTCAATTCCGGTGAATATGTGGTTTATCCGGCTCAAGGTGTAGGCAAAGTTGCCGATATTCAAAAACAAGTAGTTGCCGGTACGGAATTGGAGCTGATAGTTGTTAATTTTGATAAAGACAAAATGACTTTACGCGTTCCTTTGGCTAAAGCAAGTGCAAGCGGCTTACGCAAAATTTCTGAAAATTCGGTTATGGATAATGCTTTAGAAACATTAAAAGGCAAAGCAAAAGTTAAGAAGATTATGTGGTCACGTCGTGCTCAGGAATATGAAAGCAAAATCAATTCCGGAAGTCCGGTTGCTATTGCAGAGGTTGTAAGAGATTTGCATCGTCGTGAAAATTTGTCAGAGCAATCATATAGCGAAAGACAAATCTATGAACAAGCTCTCGACAGATTAGCCAGCGAATATGCTATTTGTCAGAATATTTCATCTGCAGAAGCTACAAGCAAACTTTTGGATATTTTAGCTTCGGTAAATCCTTCCGCATAAAAGATATTTTTCAAAATTGCAAAGCATCAAGGCTCTCACAAGAGAGCCTTTTTTGTTGTTTTTATTAAAAAAATGTGTAAAATCTAATTATAATTATTTTGGGAGAACTGCCATGAGTACGAAAAATTACACGAAATTGTTAGCTCTTAGCACAATTTTATATTCAAGCACAGCCCTTTCCGGTGAAACACTTTTGTATGACTTTAATAACTATATTCCCTCACTTGATAAAGCTTATCAAGAAAATGTATCTTCGATAAATAGCGGATATAGCATAACATTTAATTCTTCCGCTTCTACAAGTGATAATGATTTTGTTTTTTATAAAATTAACGATGATTTGACAACCACGCCCGTATATTACAAAATTTCACTGGATTTCCTTGGAGAGGACAGGCTTGGCGAAGTTTATAATACCATAAAATCTAATTCGAGCAATATAGATGAGTATGCAGGTTATTTTTATAAATCGCAAGGTACTCACTGGATGAGTCCCGGTGCTTTTTACAATCTGGGCAGAGCGGTTCTTGGTAAATTAACGGCAGATTTTGTCAGTAATGAGCTATATCTTGCAGGAGAAAGCAATAATGTCGGATATGGTGGAGCCATGCAAAACGGAGCGGCTTGGAACAGTCCGGGAACCATAAATTTGTTGGTAGGCGATTTTATCGGCAATTTTGTAAATCAACAAAATCCTAGCAGTTCGGCAATGGCAGCCGGCGGTGCTTTAGCTAACCTTATAAGCAGTATCAAAGAAATAAATGCTAATTTTATCGGTAATCATGTTTTTACAAACGGAACCGCAGCCGGCGGAGCAATTGTTAATCTTACCGGTACTATCGAAACATTAAAAGGAACATTTATCGGAAATTATGTTGAAGGTGGTACGTATGCTCAAGGTGGCGCAATTTTTAATTCTGCAGCGATAATAAATGATGAAACTGTTGAAGGAGGTTTTGTTATTCCTTTAATTCAAGCTGATTTTATCGGAAATTATGCCAAAGGAGGCAGTTATGCTTCCGGTGGTGCGATTATGAATGCAGCAACGGGTGTTATGC
Source organism: Alphaproteobacteria bacterium (assembly GCA_045659785.1). GTDB lineage: Bacteria > Pseudomonadota > Alphaproteobacteria > RF32 > CAG-239 > JAFUYI01. Next base: position 157,552 of record JAZRCM010000014.1, on the reverse strand, counting down.
CAGATATATATGGTAATTTTATCGGTAACTATGTTTCTGCGCCACAAGCATTAGGCGGAGCAATCAATTCACCTAACGGTATAAATACCATTACCGGAAACTTTATAAATAACTATGCGGAAAGTTCAGCAACTCACGCCTATGGTGGTGCTTTATATATTAGCGGTAATATGACGTTTGTTGCGGATGGTTTAGATAACTATTTTACCGGAAACTACACAAAAAATAAAGACGGCAAAGCGTATAATGCTATATTTGTTGATAATAAAAGCAATGATAATACACCGATTAAGTTGACTTTTGATATTACCGGAAAAGGAAATTTATACTTTAATGACAGTATTATGGGAAGAATTGCAACAGGAGAAAATGCGGTTTATGATATTGATATAAAAGGCTACGGAAGCGGTAAATTCTTTATGAATAATTACATTTCTAATGCCAGAGAAGTTACTGTTGACGGAGCTGTTTTGTCATTTAATAAAGCCCCATATACCGATGACTACGGATGCGGTGATAATTGTAGAGGAAACTTTGTTGCTACTGCAAAGGATAATTACAAAGCACCTGATTACAATGCTGAAGCAATAACCAGCTTAACGTTGAATGATTCATGGTTTTACTTATATAACGGCTATGCCGATAATGTAAAAATGAAGAATTATACAGCATAGGGAGATACGTTCCTTCATGTTGATGTATTGAAAAATAATGGCGAATGGGTGGCCGATATTTTATCAATGACCGGTCAAATAGAGGGGACAACACAAGTTGTAGTTTATGATAAAACCGGAGAAGATAACAGCGGTGCCAGTGTGTTATTTATAGAAGCTCCAAATGATGTTGACGGAACAACTCCGAGCGTGTTTAGAGTCTACGGAAGTCCGTACAAATGGGATGTAGCTCATAATATAAACGGAGAAACGCAAGGAAGTTATTGGTATTTGGTAGGAACCGAAGAGGATAATGAAAAAGAATATGTGGGCTTTATTCCTCCGGTATTGTCCGTTGAAGATGAATTTAAATTCCCTGAACCGGATGTGCCGTCTCCCCCTGAAACAATAACAGAGTACAATCCGGAAATTATTGCCGGAATAGGTTTGCATGAAGCAGCTATTGAGCAAACTCGCAATGTTTTTCGTAATGTCAGTAACAAAGTTGCATCCGGAAGAGGCTATTGTCCGGGGTGCGGAGTTATATCCGATACATGGGACGGAGAAAAACTTCACAATGTATGGATATTGGCGCAAGGAGAAAATGCGAATATTGACAAACCTATAAGTATGGATGCGGAAGTTTGGGGAGTTGAAGGTGGCTTTGATATTCAAAATGATGTCAATAATACATTAGGTGTCTTTGTTTCTTATCGTGACGGCAGTTATGATTTGTCAGGAAAAGGAGCTAAACTTTATTCTTCAATCGGCAGTAAAATCGAAATCGATAGCTATTTAGGCGGATTATATTATCGCTATGATAAAAATATGCATTGGTTGTTTGCAGGTGTATATGGCGGTGTTCAAAAAGCGGATATTAATACGGATGACGGAATGTCTTTTGATACGGACGGAACAGAGTTTGGATTAATGGTTGAGTATGGTAAAACTTATGATATCGGAGAAAATTTAACTATGTCACCCGGTGTCGGTTTTTACTATACTCAGATAGATTTCGATTCTGTGTCTGATAATATGGGGAAAAAGTATAGTTGGGATAATATAAAATATACGGAAGCAGAATTGGGAGTCAAAGTAGAAAAGAATTATATCGACGGAAGAGTTTACATAAAACCGAGCATAATACAGACTATAACTGCTGATGATAATGTTAATATTTCAAAAATGAACGAATTGGCGACATATCATGACCAGACTTTAGCTCGTATTGAACTTGGTGGTAGCTATCGTTTTAACGACAGTATATATGGATATTCTTGGGGTAATTATACTTATAGTTCAAGTTATGATTCGCTTTCTGCCGGAATAGGGATAAGCTATACTTGGTAAATCATCAAGGCTCTCGAAAGAGAGCCTTTTTTGTTATCGTTATCATTTAAATGTGTATAACTTTGTGAACAAAGTGATTCCGTGTTTGCATATTTATAAGAGTCCGAATAGTTTGTTTTTGTAAAAGTTAATAAAAGGTTAAGCGATGCAAACTACGGAAGAAATGATTACAATGCAGGAAGATGGCTTGGTTATTACAGCCGCATCCGAATTGGTTGATACATATACAAACGCTTCAGGAAAGGAGTTTGTATGGGGATATTATTTCTGTATTGAAAATACTTCTGATGAAAAAATTACATTGGTAGGAAAAAACTGGAATATTACCGATTCCTGCGGTAATTCTTTCTCCGATTCTACTCCCGGTTTTCAAGGGGAAATTCCCGAAATTGAACCCGGAGAATATTTTGAATTTAGTTCACAAGCTCCGCTGAAATCTTCTAATGCAGTTTTTTATGGCAGTTGCAGTATTTTGAAAGCAGGCAAAAAAATCGCCCAAAACATTAAACTGCCGATTTTGCAATTCAATGCGGGCGATAAATTCGCTTGCGCTTGTAACTGATTTATTCGTATTCAGCTATAAATTGATTATCCTCAATATACATATTGAGATATTTGTTAACGTTCATTTGCATGCGAGCATTGAATTCTTCAAAGAGTTTGTCAACCATGTTCTTCCAATAAACTTCTTTTTGTTCAATTGTTGTATCAACCGGAATTGTAAGTTCGCGCCATGCGTCTAAAGAAGTTTCGGCACTTGAAAATTTGTTCGGGTCGCTAACTTTCAAAACAACGGATAATTTAGCGCGATATTTGATGCTATCTTTTTCGAACAATTTTTCAGATTTTATAATTTCTTCGGTAACACTTGCATCTTTAACAGTAAATGTAGCTTGTTTGTTTGAAGAAAAATCAACAGCTTTCAATCGGTCATTAGCCCAGTTCATAGCTGTTTTTTCGATAGATACAGGGAACAAATGCTCAACATTTGGTCTTGTAAATGAAGGCACAAATTCTGATACAACTTCAACCTTATTTACTTTAAGATTAATTTGTTGTTGTGCGTCAAAACGTGATTCTTGAAATTTTTGCGGAGCTTGTTCTTCTGTTGTTGCACAAGCTGTTATCATTGCCAAAATACCAAATACAGCGAAAAGTTTTTTCATTGCTATTATCCTTGTTGTTACATCTTTGTTATTGTAAAATATTATTTATTGTTTAACATGTAGTTAACATAATTTGCAAGAAAAAGGTTATCAATGTTTGAAAATAATGAAAAAAAAGCGATAAAAACGAAAAGAATCCGCAAAATGACGAAAGAAAGATTGCAAAATATTGCGCTTTACTACCTTGAGCGATTCGATTCTTCCTCTGCAAATTTATATCAAGTGTTAAAACGTCGCATTTATAACTATAAGCGTTCTGATGAAGGGTTTAATGTTTCCGAGGCTGAAGTATGGATTAATGATATAATCGAAAAATTTGAGAAATTAGGATATTTGAACGACACAAGATATGCGGAATTTAAGGTTCAAAATTATATAAATGCCGGAAAACCGGAAAGATATATTCGTCAAAAACTTCAAGCTAAAGGAATTGATGAGCAAGTATTAGACAGTATTTTTCAAGCTCAGGATTTTAACGAAGAAGAAATGGCGAAAAAGTTTGTCGCTAAGAAAAAAATAGGTCCATATCGTGAAGATGAAACAAAAAGAAAAGAATGTTGGCAAAAAGATGTATCTGCGGTTATTAGGGCCGGATTTTCGTATGAAATCGCAAAAAAAATAATCGGATTCGAAAATATAGACGATTTTGCATAAAAAGTTTGTAAAACACAAAAATATAGAGTAACATAATCGTGTTAAAATATAGGTTGGGGGCGTTATGGCTACGGATAAAGAAAAAATCGCCGCATTAAAAGCTATCAGGGATAAAACCCTTGCAGAGATGGCTGAAGCGGATATGCCCTCATATCTTGATGATCAGTTTCTTGAAGAAGATGACAGTTTCCCTCCTCACGAAGATTTCGGAGAAGAAGATACCACTGTGCTTTATCGTCCGTCAGAAGAAGATGAAGATTATTACGATGATGAAGAAAACTATGATGTTGATGAAGAATATGGCGACGAATATGATGACTATTCTGACGATGAAGAAGAATACGACGACGAAGAAAATGACGATGAAGACGAAGAAGAAGATGATGATAACGACGACGATGACGACGATGACGACGATGATGATGTAGAGTGGCACGCAGTATCTAAAGATAAAGAAGAAGATGACGACTATTATTATGACGAAGAAGATGATTACGAAGACTTGCCGCTGCTGAATATTGAATTTAACGGTAAAAACCTCGAAAATGGTGAGTTTGACCATGAAAATCTGCAAGACGCAAACTTTTCTGCAGCAAATTTGACCGGTGTTAATTTTGAGGGGTCGGATTTAAGGGGGGCTGATTTTTCGGGCGCAAACCTTACCAATACCAATTTGTCCGGAGCAGATTTGTCTGGTGCTACGTTTGCTGGAGCCCAATTAATCGGAACAAATTTCACCGGTGCAAAACTTAAAAACGTAATTTTTACCGATGCTTTCTTTCAAGATGCAATATTGCTTGATATTGATATAGATACTATCAGTCTTGAAGAACTCCAGCAATTAATAGAATATGTTGCGAAATATTACCCTGAAAAACTCAATTTAAATCGCATTAACTTAACAATGTTAGATTTGAAAAAAATCGATTTAACCAAAGTTAATCTGCGAGGAGTTGATTTTACCGGTTGTGACTTTACCGGAGTTAATATTTTAGAACTGGATTTAAGCGAATGTATCATTACTCCGGAACAAATTGCTCAAGCTTTAGGACACCCGCCGACAGCGATGGAATTAAAACGCATATTGGCTCCTAAAGGCAAAAAAGCTAAAGGCGGACTGAGTATTGACTTTACCGATTTGTTCTTAAACGGCGGCAAACAATTTGGGGTTATCAATGTTGCCGGATATAAAGGTATGGATGTCGATAAACTGGTAAAAATGGGTAAAAAGATATACAAAGCTGTTGAAGGCAAAGAAAAAGCTCCGGTTCAAGACAAGGAGGCATTGGAATATATCCGTCAACAAAACAAAGCAAACAAAGAAGAATTGCGTCAAGTCATAGAAGAACGTAAAAAGAGAGAACTCGCTAATCGTCGCAGAGAAAAACAAGGAAGACGTATTCAGCGAGAAAATGGTGGTTACGGAAGGTAATGTATATGGAAGATACCTTATTTTCGCAACAAGTTAAACGTCCGCTTGCCGATAGGTTGCGCCCGCAAAAATTGTCGGAAGTGGTCGGACAAAATCATATCGTCGGAGAAGATTCTCCTTTAGGAAGAATGGTTAAATCCGGAAAAATTACCTCGTTTATTTTATGGGGGCCTCCGGGTTGCGGAAAAACTACGATAGCACGTTTGATTGCAGAACACACAAATTTATATTTTGAACAAATATCCGCTGTTTTTTCCGGTGTGGCAGATTTAAAAAGAGTTTTTCAATATGCGATTGGCCGCCGTAATACTCAAGGCAAAGGCACTTTGTTATTCGTTGATGAGATTCATCGTTTTAACAAATCTCAACAAGATGGCTTTTTGCCTTATGTAGAAGACGGAACCATAATTTTAGTCGGAGCAACAACAGAGAATCCTTCTTTTGAACTTAATGCGGCTTTGCTTTCTCGTTGTCAGGTCTTTGTGCTTAACAGACTAAATTCCGATGATTTTGAAGTTCTTTTGCAAAGAGCGGAAAAAGAAGAAGGAAAACAGTTACCGTTGGACGATGAAGCTCGCGAAATAATGAAAACCATAGCTGACGGTGATGGTCGCTATATTCTCAATTTGGCCGAAAATGTATTTAATTATGCTCAATCCGGAGAGATTTTTGATAAGGATAATATAATAAATATAGTTCGTTCTAGAGCACCGGTATATGATAAAGGTCGAGACGGGCATTATAATCTTATTTCAGCTGTTCATAAATCATTGAGGGGATCAGATGTCGATGCGGCACTTTATTGGACTGCGCGCATGATAACTTCCGGTGAAGACGCAAAATATATTTTGCGCCGGTTAACTCGTTTTGCGGTTGAAGATGTATCTCTAGCTGATCCTAATGCGGTTAATCAAGCAATTTCATGTTGGGAAACTTATGAAAGATTGGGTTCACCCGAAGGCGATTTAGCGATTATGCAACTGGTAGCATATTTAGCTACGGCACCAAAATCGGCCGGAGTTTATAAGGCTATGCATAAAGCATTCGACTTAGCAAAGAAAACAGGTTCATTAATGCCGCCTAAACATATATTGAATGCTCCGACAAAACTGATGAAAGAGCTCGGATATAAAGAAGGATATATATATGACCAAGATTTGGAAGACGGTTTTTCCGGTCAAAATTATTTTCCGGACGGTATGAAACGGGTGAAATTGTATTATCCCGTTGAACGAGGCTTTGAACGAGAGATTAAAAAACGTATTGAATATTTTGATAAGCTTCGTTATGAAAAGAACAAAAATAAATCGGAGAGTGAATAAATGTTGGAATTAGCTGAAGATGAATGTCAAGTTTTTATAGAAAATATGACAGAACGAGCTTTTGCCGGAAAAACTCCGGTTGAAAAACCTGTTTATACAGCACTGATAGGTGCACCGGGAGCGGGTAAATCGCATCTTGCTAAAAAAATAAAAAACAGTGTTGTTATTTCTTCGGATAATGTTATTGCAGAATATATCAAAACTGTAGGAATAGATCCCAGAGATTATACCGGTGATGAAGAAGTAAGCAGGTTTGCAACTATTGTTAATAATCATATTGCGAAAAAAGCCATTAAGGAAGGCTATAATTTAACATACGATACCTCTGCTTTGTTAAAATCTCTCAATATGGGAATTTATATGAAAAAACACGGATATGAGACCGAGTTTAAGATAATGCTGGTTGATGAATATCAGGCTGCAATGAATGTTGTTGAGAGAAAACTAGATTTTGATGATAGGTACACAAATTATACTTATGCTCGTATTGACGGAGCAAAATATCCGCAAGGTAATCCTTTGGAAGTAATGCCGTTGGTGTCGGAAAATGTTTCGGCAGCAGTGTGTGAATTTATACCTAAAGCCGTAGAAGACGGATTAAATATTGAAATTTACGAATTTGGTAAAGATAAGCCTTCTTTTAAGACCGGAGATGATTTTGATAAGTTTATGGAAAATATACAACTAATCCCGATGGAACAACATCTTGAGCGATGCAGAAAATTAAAAAACAGAGCAGATATGATGGGAAAAGAAGATTATTTTCTGCAACTTAAAATGTTAGAAAAAAATATGCAAAAAGGGTAACGAAAAATGTCTGTTGAAATGATAAAGGTTAAAGATATCGATGATGGAATGCGTCTTAATCGCTGGTTTTTAAAATATTATCCCAATATAACCATGGGAAGATTACAAAAATTATTACGAACCAAACAAATAAAAGTAGATGGTAGCCGAGCTGAAACATCACTAAAGTTAGCAGCAGGACAAATTATTCGCATCCCTCCGCTCAAAAATGATGAGGCTGAACCGGAAAAAAGCAAGACTTTGCTTCCTAAAGAAATAGAATTTATGCAAAGTTTAGTTATATTTAAAGATGAAAATATAATTGCAATCAATAAACCTTCGGGCCTTGCTGTCCAAGGTGGAACAAACACCCGCTTTCATGTTGACGGATTGTTGGATGCATTGATTTTTGAAAAAGAAGAACGACCGAGATTGGTTCACAGAATAGATAAAGATACCAGCGGTATTTTACTGTTGGCACGCAATCGTAAAACGGCAGATTTGTTGACTAAAGCATTTCGTGAACATAAATTGCCTAAGACATATTTGGCTTTGGTAAAAGGTTGCCCTAAAAAAGAAGAGGGAGAAATAAGGGCATCTCTTGAAAAAATAGGTGAGAGAATGCAGGTTGTATCTGATGGGCAAAGCGCTAAAACATTATACAAAGTATTAGATAATGTAGGGCAAAAATTTGCACTTGTTGAAGCCAGTCCTTTAACCGGAAGAACTCATCAAATCAGGGTGCATTTGGAATATATAGGTTGTCCGATTATCGGAGATGACAAGTATTATGGCGGTGGTGAACGTATAAAATGCGAATTATTTGCCGATAAGTTACATCTCCATGCCTACAAAATAGATTTATCAACAATATATAATAAAAAGGTGGTAATCAAAGCATCTTTACCGCAACATTTTTGCGATAGCTTTTCAGCAGCAGGTATAAGTTTTAAGGAGTAAACAATGAAGTTTTTTAAATGGTTTTTCGGAATAATTTTTACATTAATAATTATTATTGGCGTTAGCGGTTATGTATTTCTGAAAAATTTTGACTTAAATCAATATAAGAGTTATGCCGAAAAAATCGTTTATGAACAAACCGGACGTAAGCTATCCATAAACGGAAATGCGGAATTAGGTATATCTTTAGTTCCTACACTAATCATTAATGATATAGCTTTTGCAAATCCGTCATGGGCAAAAAATCCGCAAATGGCTAAGGTTTCATCTGTTGAACTCAAGTTTGCCTTGTTGCCTTTATTGTCAAAACAGATTGTTATTGATAAGGCTATCTTAAACCAACCGCAAATTTATTTGGAAACAAATAAAAAAGGACAGAACAGTTGGGACTTTGAAAAAGTTCAGCCTGTTGTTGCAAAAAATAACGATTGGTTCATAAAAAGTGCCAATGCTTCCGAAAATGCCAATGTTTTGGAAATGTTTTCTGATTTTGTAGCTAAAGAGGTTGCCATAAAATCAGGAGATTTTAACTATTTAAAACATTCAGATAATTCATTACTGACAATGAAAATTAAAAATCTCGACTTTAACACCGAAGGAATGAACAGTCCGATGAATATCAGTTGGGATATTGTTTTTAATGATATGGAGTTTAACGGCAAAGGTATATTCGGTTCATTATCCGCATTATTTTCTGCCACCGGAGAATATCCGATAAATGTAAATATGAAAGCTCTCGGTATAAAAGCTGTTGTTGATGGTAAGGTTAAAAATGCACTTAACGACAAACTTTCCGCAACATTCAACTATAATATATACAATCCGGCAAACAATATGAATGTTCCCGAAACGACGTTGATTGGTAAAGGTAATGCAACATTGAAAAAAGTTGCTCTCAATATTGATAAGTTAGAGATTGTAAATAATATTATCAAGGGAAAAGTTAGTGCTGATATATCAAAAAATATACCGTATGTTGAAGCTGATTTATCTTCTGACTTATTGGATTTGAATAATTTTAATCGAGCAAAACCGACAGCATTGAATTTCGAAATAATAAAGTCAGCTCACGCAAGTTCGTTAGTTCCTAATGAGATGATACCGTTTGATTTATTAAAACTTGCTGATGGCAAATTTAGTTTGATGATAAAGAAACTGATGCTTAATCCGAGTTTATCATTAGATAATTTAACACTTAAAGCCGGACTTGCAGGAGGATTGCTGAATGTTAGTGCTATAAATTTTTATATTGATAACGGTAGTGCGAACATAAGTGCGGTTATTAATGCATCTAACAAATCACTTGTAGCGGAAGGTGTAACCAAAGATATTTTGATAACGTCATTACATGAAGAGTTCAAGATTGACGGAAGCTATGATTTTGGTTTTACTTCCGGAGGCGGTACGCAAACATCTTTTAACCTAAACGGTCATGGTTCAACATATCGTTCTTTGGTTGATAGTTTGAGTGGTCAAATTATAGCAATAGTCGAGCCGGCACAAATACAAACAGGACATTTCAAATTTATGACCAGCAATTTTATAAAACAATTAGCTGAAATCTTAAAGATTAAGGCGAACGGCAAGGAAAATGTAAGTCTTAAATGTGCTGTTGTAAGAGCTGATTTAAAAGACGGAACAGTGACTTTTCCTAAAGGTATAGTTATAAATTCCGATAAACTTGATTTAGTCGGTGACGGTTCGCTAAAGCTTAAAAATGATAAAATTGATATACGTATAAACGCATACAGAAGCCGCGCAACAGATATGAGTATCATGCAAGCTCTTTCCAATTTAATAAAGATAAAAGGAACAATTCAAGAGCCTAAAATTGCTATCGATAAGGACGGAACAATCAAAACCATTGCCGGTATTGCAATGACCGGAGGTGCATTAAACGGAGCACAGTTGTTGTTGGATAAAGATACAGCTCCGTGTTATACCGCTCTGAAAGGAACAATGTATAGCAATAAGTTTGAGAAACCTTCAACTGTATCAAGTGTAACGCAAGGTACTTATCAAAATGCTTCGCAAGCGGTTAATGTCGGTATTGATAAAGTAAAATCAAGTACTAAAGAAATAACCAATAAAGCCAAGAATCTTCTTAATAACATTTTAAAATAATTAAACTAAATTCTCTTCGAATATTTAAGGGAGTAAACATGACAAAAGTAAAATTGGAACAAGCTGTAAAAGAAATTCAAAATCATCGTGAAGATGTAATTGCGAAATTGGTACAATTTTCTAAAACAGATTCTTTGTTGTTTTGGGATAAAGAAGCCAAGTTATATGAAAAGCAAGAAGAATTGTGGGGACCGATTTTAAAATGGGCTCATCATAATCTGAATGCCAAATATATAACCACGGACAAAATGGAAGTTGTGGAACAAAAAAAGAATACACTACAAGGTTTGCAAAAATTTTTAGAAACTATGACCGACAAAGAATTGGCTGCATTTTATTTAGCTGCCGTAAATATGAAGTCTGAACTTTTGGCAGCGGCATTGGTCAGAGGTTTTATTAATGCCGAAACAGCATATAATGCTGCATATCTTGAAGAAATAAGTCAAGCAGAGCGTTGGGGCAAAGATGAAAATGCCGAAAACAAACGTCAAAACTTGAAAAAAGAATTAATTGATATTGAAAACTTCTTAAAATAATGAAAGAAGTCTATATAAAAATAAAAGGTCGTGTCCAAGGGATAGGATTCCGCTGGTTTGCCGTGCATGAAGCAAGGAGAATAGGCGGAATCTCCGGTTGGGTTCGTAACGAAGCCGACGGAAGTGTCGAAATTTTAATGCGTGGCGAAGAAGAAAACATTGAAGCAATGCTTGTCTCATGCCACAAGGGACCGGCACTTTCCCGAGTTGACAGTGTAGAATTTATTGTCGGCCGCCGAAGCTGTTTTTTGCCTCCGATAGAAGAGGGGATATTCAAAAGAGCCTAATTTAATCTTTTGCCTTTGATTGTTGACAGATTATCTCAAATTCCTCTTTTTTATGCTTTAACATTTCGCTGTTTTCACCTTTGAGAGGCATAAACTTACGAGCGATTGTATATTGAGGTAACAATTTTTTGATTTCTTCAATAGGCATATTCCAAGCTTGAGGGCGAATACGGATTTTCTTTTCCTGACCTGCAGAAACTTTTGGAGTAATTTCTCCGCTTGTTGCATCTTCAAATTCGCTCATTTTAAGTTTTATAACATCTAGACTACCGGGAACCAAAAATTCAAATTCTTCATTAGAATCAATATAATTTCTAATTTCAAAGATAGCGTCATTTCCATCCCACTCAATAATAGAGCCGGCAAATAACCAATCTCCCAAAGTGCGAGTATATTCATAGTTTTGGCTGATATTTGTAAGATGTCCGTCATAAAAACCTAAACAATACCCGCGATTTTGCAATGTATATAATTCTTCCATATACTTTTCAGCAGTCCAGTTTTCTGGATTTTTTCTGTAATCATCAATAGCTTGACGATAAGCACGAGCGGTGATGGCTGCATAATATTCTGTTTTGTTTCTTCCTTCAATTTTGAGAGAATGCAAACCTAACTCTAAAATTTTATCAAGGCGAGGCATCATGCACAAATCTTTTGAGTTCATGATATATGCACCATGTTCGTCTTCAACAATTTCATATAATTCACCGGGACGAAATTCTTCTTGAACCAAAAATTCAAAAGCATCTTTATTGTTTTCATCAATTTCGATATCTTTTATTGTTCCGTCTTTCAAACGTAAATGCAATTTGTAGTGCCAACGACAACAATGTGCACATTTACCCTGATTTGCACTTCGGTCTGCTAAAAAGTTCGAGATTAAACATCTTCCGGAATAAGACATGCACATTGCACCATGAACAAATGTTTCTAAAGGCATATCCGGACATTGACGGCGAATTTCTGCCATCTCTTCATAAGAAACTTCTCTTCCCAAAACGCATAAATCAGCTCCTAAACTTTGCCAAAATTTAACTGTCTGATATGAACAAATATTGGCTTGTGTAGAAACAAAGCGCTTCAATTCCGGTGCGTTTTCTTTCAAATATAAGAATACTCCGGGGTCGGCAACTAAAACACCGTCAGGTTTTAATTGACGAAGTGTATCAATAAAATGAGGCAACTTTGCAATATCGTTATTATGAGTATACAAGTTTAATGTCAGATAGATTTTTTTTCCGTGTTGATGAACAAAATCAATACCTTCCTTGATGTCTTCAAGCGAAAATTTTGATTGTGTTCGCAAACTCATATCAGGTGTGCCGGCATAAACAGCATCTGCACCATATAAAATTGCGGTTTTAAGTTTTACCAAAGAGCCTGCGGGCAATAACAATTCTGATTTCATTTTGTTACCTCAATATTTGTCGTATAAACATTCATTTCACCGAGTGGAGTTTCTTCCACCATAATTTTAGCAATAAAAGGAGCTTTACTTTCCTTATCTTTCATTATCCAAAAATATATAGGACTGTCGGAAGTCAGTTGCCATAGCATATCATCTCCGTCTTCCTTCAATTTATCTATATACATAGAACATTTTGTGGCTTCTCCGTAAAAAGGAGAATTTTCATCTTTTTCAATATTATCTTTTCCTAAATCTTCAAATATAACATCAAATCTTCTTTTTCCGTCAAAAATGCGCATTGTTGCATTACAATTTTGAGTTTTGTTATATTGATTTGCAATGGCGGCAACGACTGTTTGCAAGTCTGTTGTATCATTAACGTTTTCGGTTGTGTTCACTTTTTTAATTTTTTCTTTTCCGTTTTTGGTACTGATTATTTGTAAAGGTATTCCTTTACTGCTGTATATTACATCTTTCGTTCTTTTAGAAAAACGTGATTTTGATTGATATTTATAGGTATCGGTCTGCATTTTATCTTTTTTCAAAAAACCTGTTGTCGAGTAAAGAGCCTCAAAAGGGTACAATGTATTAAACAATCCGTGAGTTTTGATATTGGAATATACCGCATATCTGCTATCTGTAAGTTGGTATTCAAAATCAGCGACACTGGCATTAAACGGACCGATGAAAGCATCAAAACTATGCTTTACCGAAAGAGCATTTGCCGGTAAAGAAAAAAATAATGCAGCCAAGAGCAATAAATATATTGTTTTTTTTGTTAAAATATCTTTCATTATCGAAAAAAATTTGCTAAATTACCACCTGTTTTTAGTTATTATAAGGAATTTAATTAAATGTCAAAGAAAGTTTTGGTTGTTATGGGAGGTTTTTCTGCCGAAAGAGATGTAAGTCTGGTCAGCGGAAAAGGAATTGTAGATGCTCTTAATCAAGAGGGTTTTGAAACCATAGCTTATGATTTAACATCAACATCAGAATTTTTGGATGTTTTGAAAAAAGAAAAACCTGATGTCGTTTTTAATGCTCTTCACGGAAATTGGGGGGAAGACGGCGAAATTCAAGGTTTGTTGGATATGCTGCAAATTCCGTACACACATTCGGGGCTAAAAGCTTCTGCAGCAGGAATGGATAAAAATTTAACCAAACTTATCTGTAATTCTATCGGAATAAAGGTTCCGATGGGTGAAAAAATGACATTTAAACAATTTATGAAGGAAGGCACTGTTGTTGCGATGCCTTATGTTGTCAAACCTGTAAGTGACGGCTCAAGCGTCGGTGTTTTTATCATCAATACAGAAAAAGATTTGGAACAAATAAGATATGATGATGAAAATTGCGAACTTTTGATAGAAAAATATATTGCCGGCCAAGAATTGACTGTTTCCGTTGTAAACGGCAAGGCTTTAACCGTTACCGAAATGCGTCCGAAAGTTAAATTTTATGATTATGAAGCTAAATATACCGACGGATTGACCGAGCATATTATTCCGGCTCCGATTCCTGAAATCGCATTTAATACCGCCTTGCGCTATGCCGAAAAAATTCATAAAGCATTGGGATGTAATACCATTTCTCGCAGCGATTTTCGTTACAACGAAGAGGACGGTATCGTATTGTTGGAAATCAATACTAATCCGGGTATGACTCCGTTATCTTTGGTGCCTGAGCAATATGCTTATACCGGCGGCAGTTATTCAAAACTTTGTCGACTTTTGGTAGAGGGTGCTAAGTGCCGAAAAATGTAATTGTTATTGCCGGACCTACGGCTTCGGGAAAATCTCGGTTGGCTATTGATTTAGCTAAAGAGTTGAACGGTGTGATTGTAAACGCCGATGCCAGTCAGGTTTATAGCGGTATTCCCATAATAGCGGCTTCACCATCTGCTGAAGACAAGCAAGAGGCAGACCATCGTTTGTATGAATATCTTGATGTTGCCGTCAACGGGAATGTTTATGATTGGCTGGAAAAAGCCGTATCTGAAATAAGATTAATTTGGCAAGAAGGGAAATTACCGATAGTCGTAGGAGGGGGCGGTTTATACCTCGATAATCTGATTAACGGAACAACGCCGATTCCTAATGTCAAACCTCAAATTCGTGAAGAAATATTGTTGTTTCTTGAAAAAAACGGAATAGAAGCTTTATATCATAGGCTGGAGCAAGAAGACATTGAAGCGGCAAAAATGCTAAAACCTAATGATACAACTCGTGTCAGAAGAGCTTTGGAGATTTTTTATTCTACCGGTATATCTATATCAGAATGGTACAAGAAACCGATGATTCAAAAATTACCCGAAGCCGAGTTTTTAACGATAGCACTTTTGCCGGATAAAAAAGTTTTAGACGAGAGATGTGACTTGCGTTTTGAAAAAATGCTTGTTTCCGGAGCGGTTGATGAAGTCAAATATTTGATAAGTCGCAATCTTTCGGCCGATTTGCCGGCGATGAGAGCCAAAGGCGTTCCAGAGCTGATTGAGGCAATACAGGGGAAGATTTCTTTTGATGAAGCTGTTGAATTGGCAAAAATTCACACCCGACAATATGCCAAGCGTCAACTTACTTGGTTTAGAAATAAGTTGAAAGCGGATATTGTTTTCAAAGATTGTTATATCGGTCAAAAAGATTTTATAAATGATGTTAAAAAACAATATAAATGATTGCACAAATCGATGTAATGTTATAAAAAGTAACTAAATTTATAAAAAATATAATTCGGAGAAGATGTAAATGTGGAAAAAATTGATGGGACTGTTGTCTGCAGATATGGCAATAGACTTGGGAACTGCCAATACCTTGGTTTATGTAAAAGGTAAAGGTATCGTTCTTAACGAGCCTTCTGTTGTTGCCATAGAAGAAATTCACGGCAAAAAGAGAGTTAAGGCTGTCGGTAATGAAGCAAAATTGATGCTCGGTCGTACTCCGGGCAACATTTCTGCTATTCGTCCGTTGACAGATGGTGTTATTGCTGATTTCGAAATTGCGGAAGAAATGATAAAATATTTTATTCGCAAAGTTCATAACCGTCGCTCATTCATATCTCCGTTGATTATCATTTGCGTTCCTTCCGGAGCTACTGCCGTAGAACGTAGAGCGATTCAAGAATCAGCCGATGCTGCAAGTCCGGGAAAAGTTCGATTGATTGAAGAACCGATGGCAGCGGCTATCGGTGCCGATTTGCCGGTAACAGAGCCGACCGGAAGTATGATTGTTGACATCGGTGGTGGTACAACCGAAGTTGCCGTTTTGTCTTTGGGTGGTATTGTTTATGCACGTTCTGAGCGTGTCGGCGGTGATATGATGGATAAAGCTATCGTTTCTTATATTCGTCGCAATCACAACCTTTTGGTTGGTGAAAGCAGTGCGGAAAGAATTAAAAAAGAAATTGGTTCTGCTTGCCCGCCGGAAAACGGTGCTGAAGGTCGCTGTGTAGAAATTCGCGGCCGTGATTTGATGAATGGTGTTCCAAAGGAAATTATCATTACCGAAAGACAAATTGCCGAAGGTTTGGCTGATCCGGTTGCAAAGATTGTTGAAGCCGTAAAAGTTGCTCTTGAAAATATTGCTCCTGAATTGGCTGCCGATATTGTTGATAAAGGTATTGTTTTGACCGGTGGCGGTGCTTTGCTCTCTAATTTGGACCAAGTTTTGCGCAATGCAACAGGACTTCCGGTTTCAATCGCAGAAAATCCGTTAGCTTGCGTTGTTAGAGGTACAGGAAGAGCTTTAGAAGATTTGCCAACCTTCAAAAACGTATTATCTACAATGTATTAATTGTGAAAGTATTTAAATAACAAAGGGAGGTAATTTTACCTCCCTTTGTTATTCAACTCTAAATGACAAGCTGTCGGACATTTTTTTCAAATCATTTTCCAACTGTTCGTTTTTCGGTAAATCTCCGGTTTGTGATAATACTTGCAAATCTTTTTCATAAGCCTGTTCTTTTTCAAGATATTGCTCATTTTTGGACAGTTCATCGCCTAAGCCGTCCTGTTGAGAATATTCTGTTTCAACTATCGGTGCTTTTTTTCTTTTACTCGTTTTTTCTTCCGGTAAAGTGAAAGCTACAACCGGTTTTTTTATTATAATAGGAGCTAGTATCTCTTGGGCTATCGGTTGTTTTTCTATCTCATCTTCCTCTTTTTCTTGATAAGTTTTTACCATAACTCTTCCTTTGCTTACTTTAATCGCTCCGCTTTCAATCGCAGGAAAACTGGGTAATTTTTCTTGTTTGCTTAACTCGTTTGTCGGAATAAAGAAGTCCGGTTGCACTTGTTTGCGGACATATTGTTGTGCATTTACATTTAGGGATGTAAAAACGAAAACACCCGACAATAAAATAACCAATTTATTCATTTTTTTCTCTTAAACTTAATATTAACGAATATTCTGTAAAATAGCATACATGAAAAATTTAGTTTTGACATCAATAATTTGCATTTTTTCGATAATAAACGGTATAAAGGCATCTGAAACCGTAGAAACTGTCTTTGTTTCTGACGAAAAAGTTGCTCCCGAAAAAGAAGTGATTGACCCTTGCGAACGTTTTTCTGCCATAAAACCGCAACTCAATTTTCGTAGTTCATACGGAGAACTTACGTATAATCGCGATTATGACCAAGAAAATTTGGACATTCTTTCCGAACAGGGAATAACAAAAGAAGAGGGAATGTTTACTGCCGGACTTTCGCTTTTAGATGTTGATTGGTCCGTATCACTAAACACCATAACCAGAGATGTCGGTGAACATACTTGCGTAATTCCTGCGAGTTTAGATGTTTTTGTCGGTTACCGAAATCCGGTTATATACATAAGCAGTGATATAGAAGAAGGAACTTGCGAATATAAATTGATAAAACGTCATGAACAACAACATCAACAAATAAACGTTTCTGTTCTGGAGTATTATCTTCCCGCAATCAAAAAAGCTTTTGAAGGCGAGCTATCTGTTTTGAAAGCAAGAGTTATTGACGGAGAAAAGACATCGGACGATATTACCGATGAAATGAATTCTGATTATGTATTTGCGGTTCGTCCGACAGTTAATCGTTTTCAAATAACATTACAGCTCGAACATAAACATTTAGACACACGTGAAAACTATGAATACGAAAGTAATTTATGCAAATAAATTACATATTGTATGAAGCTTCTATCATCTTCATTCTTTTATCATCTATATCATAATTTGCTCTGAGGTTTAATTGCGGAGCGATTGTTGCAATAATTTCTCCGGCAGTAGGAACAGTATTCCATCCTGATGTAGCATAACCAAAAGTTTCTTTGCTGGGTTTAGGTTCATCCATCATTACTAATAGTGCATATTTAGGGTTAGATGCAGGGAAAGTTGCTAAGAATGAAGTGATAACCACCTTATCTTTATATTTCCCGTTGACAACCTTCATTGCCGTTCCTGTTTTTCCGGCAACCTCATAACCGATAACATTAGCTTTTTTGCCAGATCCTTTCACAACAACTTCACGTAAAAGTTTTCTCATCTTTAGCGAAGTATCGGTAGTTAATATTTTTCTTCCGTGCGGCTGTTCCTGTTGCTTTATTAATGTAGGATTATAATATGTTCCGCCGTTTACAACAGCAGAGAAAGCAGAAATTAAGTGTAATGGGGTAACAGAAATACCATGGCCGAACCCAACAGTTGCAACCGTCTCTGTTTTCCAGTTTTTGGGATAAGTAGGTGTTTCTTTTTCGGCTACTTCAAAATCTTTAATTTTCTCAAAAAAACCGAAGTTTCTTAAATGCGCTTGCTGAATATCTTTTCCTATTCTAAGAGCTATATGAGCTGACCCAATATTTGAAGAGTGAACTAAAATTTCTTGTAAATCTAACCAACGATTTTCGCCTTTATAGTCATTAATTTTATTATATTTATTAATAACTAAAGGTTTGGTAGCATCAAATTTCTCTTTTAAGTTAATTTTACCGCTTTCCAAACCGATTGCCGCATTAAAAATTTTTAATACGGAACCCGGCTCATAAGCTCCTTGTGTAGCAAAGCTAAAATTTGGAGCATCGTTGTTCGGGTCAAAATCAGGTAGAGAAACCATGGAAATTATTTCTCCGGTATTTACGTTCATCAAAATGGCAGCTGCTCTGTCTGCATTAAATTTAGATACACCTGCATAAAGCTTTTCACGTATCGTGTCTTGTATTCCGGTATCAACGCTAAGCTGTAACGGAATTTCTGAGGTTGTGAGACGTTCATTAAGCCCTCTTTCGATTCCGGCAAGGCCCGCTTTGTTATCAATATCTGCTTTCCCTAATATATGAGCAAAAAGATTTCCGTGAGGATATATTCTCTTTTCCGTTTCTTCAAAACCTAAACCATTAATACCCAAAGCATATATGTCATATTTTTGGGCTAAGGATATGTTTCTTTTTATATAAACAAAATTGGTATTTTTTGATAGATTCGACAATATATTTTCATAAGATAAATCGCTACCAAAATATTTGCTCAGGCGTAAAGCTACTTCTTCTTTGTTTTTTACCTGATTGGGATGAGCATATAGACTGAATGTAGGGATAGATGTTGCAATTATGGTATTGTTTCTGTCTGTAACATCAGCTCTTTTGGTGCCGCTTTTTATTTCTACTTGTGGCAACGGTTTTACTTCTTCTGTTTCTGATTTTGGTTCATATCCGCTTAAACATAAAATAAAAGTCCGTACACTGATTGTTAAAAACAAAGCAACCATAGCTGTTATTGCTAACAACATACGAAACCTACATTTTGACATAGGGTCGTTTTCTTCAATACAACCTTTAGAGCAAGACTTACTTACTCTTATTTCTTCTCCGGGCATATAAAATTTTTCTTTTTTACGAAACAGGTTGCTCATTACTTCCTCTATCTTTGAGCTTTTGCCAGTCTTCTTAATTCTCTGTTTTCGTTGGCAATATTACTTATATTGCGACGAGCAGATGCCTTGCGAGGATCTGTAGTATTTTCATATTCAAAAGGCAAAGCCGCATAATTTATGATTTGTTCGGCTTTTGCCGGTTCCAATTCAATATGCTTTGCAGCAAGTCTGCGTAATCTTTCAGGACTGTTTAAATGGCTCCATTCTGCTTTAAGTATATGAATGGATTTCACATCATTATTGATACTTTCATTGATGCTTTTTAATTCTTTTTCCAAACTTTCTACGCTGTTTTTGATAATAAAATTACCAAACATGGCAAATGCTACAAATACAACTAATACAATATTTATGCAAAAACCTGCTGACTTAATATTATTCATTTTAGTCCTCCGTAGTTTTGGTTGCGTAGCGCATTTTAGCAGAATGAGCTCTGGAATTGTTTTCTATTTCTACTTTTGAAGGTAAAATTGCTTTTGAACAATTTTCAACTTCTGCTTTAATTTCTACACTAATAGCAGGCATATAACGTGAAACATTTGTCTGTTTGCCTGATTTTTTGTTAAAAAAGTTTTTTACAATTCTGTCTTCAAGCGAATGGAAAGTAACAACGACCATTTTTCCTCCGGATTTTAAAATGGAAAGACCTTGAGAAAGACCTCTTTCCAATTCTCCGAGTTCATCGTTTACTGCTATTCTTAATGCTTGAAATGTTCTGGTAGCCGGATCCGGTTGTCCGGGTTTTTTATAAATTACCTGATAGATTATTTCAGCTAATTCTTTTGTTGTTTTAATCGGTGATTTCTTGCGTTCAGCACATATTTTTGCTGCAATCTGACGAGATTTACGTTCTTCACCGTATTGATAAATAATATCTGCCAATTCTTTTTCCGGTGTGGTATTTACTACATCGTATGCACTGATGCCTTCACAAGACATTCTCATATCAAGAGCAGCATCTTTAGAATAAGAAAAACCTCTTTCGGCTTCATCTAACTGCATGGAAGAAACTCCGATGTCAAACACGATACCGTCAATTTTTTCTTCTACTAAATCGGCAACATTACCGAAACAGCCGGCCCTAAAATCAAATCTGTCACCATAAATGCTTTTCAGCTCTTCGGCTCTTTTGATAACATTAGGGTCTCTGTCAATGGATATAACTTTACAATCGGCAGCTTTTAATATTGCTTCTGTATATCCGCCGTTGCCGAAGGTTGCATCAACATATACCTTACCGCTAGTCGGGTTCAAGGCTTGTAAAACTTCATTCAACATAACCGGTATATGTTTTGCCATTGACTACATTCCTCCTTTATTTGTAAGGGAGGGACGATTTTTGAAAATTTCTGCTCTAATGCGAGCTTCTTCTTTTTCCCAGTTTTCAGGGTTCCAAATCTGAAATTTGCGACCCTTTCCAACAAAAACGGCAGTATCGGTAATTTGGGCATGTTTTAAAAGTTTTTCGGTGAGCAAGATTCGTCCGGTACTGTCAAAACTGAAACGACGAGCATCTCCAAAAATGAGATTTGTCAAATCGTCTTGTGTTTGAGAAAAGAAATCAAGAGAAGTTTCCATATCCGAAGCAATTTTTTCTAATAATTCTTCGGCACACCCTTCAATGCAAGGGGAGGTAAGACTACGATAACAAACGATTTCTGTTGATAATTCTTTAACTATTGCTCGATAGTCTGAAGGGAGCGAAACACGACCTTTGGTGTCCACTTTGTTTATTATTGTATCCATAAAGAGAAAAGTTTTTCTCACTTTTTTACCCTTTTAAAATATTACCCTTCTCTGATGGTATATCATGGGATTTTTTGGGAATCAATGGGAAATTTTAGTATTTTGTAGCTTGTTCATGTTTTGTTCAAGATTGCTTTGCCTTTTTACACTTTGTAAACGTTGAAAAATAATGGTTGCGCAAACTTTGGGATATAATGAAAAAAAATAAAAAATATCTTGCTTTTACCGGTGAATATATTAATTTTATACACAGGCAGTCGGATAGCTGCATCGCAGAAGGTAAAATTTGTTGATGAGGAAAGTCCGGGCTTCATGGAAACAAAGCACCAGATAATGTCTGGCTGGAGTAATCCAAGGGAAAGTGCCACAGAAAGTTACCGCCAAACATGTTTTGGTAAGGTTGAAAAGGCGAGGTAAGAGCTCACCGCGAAAACAGCAATGTTTTTGGCAAGGTAAACCCTGTTTGAAGCAAGACCAAATTAGGAGAGCCGTTATGGTTAAGGATAGTTTCCAATCCGCTCCAGAGGTAGGTCGCGTTGAGCATTGTAGCAATACAATGCCAAGATGAATAGCTATCGTTTCGGGATTTTTGAAAAAATAGCTCGAAATACAGAACCCGGCTTATAGGCTGCCTGTTTTTTTATTTATCTTTTGACAAACGGGAGTTTAACAATGTATCAAACTACATTTGCCATTTCAGCAGAAATTAAAGGTGTCGGACTTCATTCCGGTCTTGAGTCTAAAATGACGTTTTATCCGGCAGAACCGGATAGCGGAATAGTTTTTGTTCGTTCGGACTTGCCGGATAAACCTAAAATACCTGCACTATATTCAAATGTGGTTGATACCCGTAATTGTACTTGTTTGGGAGACAAAGATAAAAATGCGGTCAGTACCATAGAACACTTAATGAGTGTGCTTTATATTATGGGTATTGATAATGCGATTATTGAGGTTACAAATCCCGAATTGCCGATTATGGATGGCAGTGCTGAAGAAATATATAACAGATTAAAGGAAGTTCCTTTAAGAGAGCAACCTGTTAAAAAGAAATATCTTAAAGTTTTGAAAACTGTCAGTTATAGTGATGATAAGGGAAACACAATATCATTAGGGCCTTCAGTCGGAGGTTTAAGGATAAATTTTGAAATAGAATTTCCTTCTCCCATTGTCGGACATCAAGAGTTTCACGGCAAAATTGAAGAAGGTCGTTATGCTGCGGAAATAGCACCTTGTCGCACTTTTTGTGAAAAAAGTCAGGTTGATTATCTGAAATCCATAGGTTTGATAAAAGGAGGAAGCCTCGAAAATGCGTTGGTGTTAGATGGTGATACCGTGTTAAATCGAGGAGGGATGAAGCACCCTAACGAATGTGTGAACCACAAGGTTTTAGATGCGATAGGAGATATGTATACTTCCGGATACAGTATTATCGGAGAATTAACTGCATCGAAAACTGGACATTTCCATAATAACGAAGTATTAAAAGTATTGTTTAGTGATAAATCAAATTATGAGTTGGTATAAAAATGTTGAAAATTAAATTGTTTTTATTAGCTTTTTTATCTGTTGCCTTATTGAACGGCTGTGCTTCAACTTCAAGCGAAGAAGAGCATCTATCGGTTGAGCAGCTTTATAATCGCGGACACGATTTGTTGGCAAAAACAAAATATAAAAAAGCTGCTGAAACATTTGAACAGGTTGAATTAGAGTATCCTTATTCTCGTTGGGCAACCGAATCAAAATTAATGAGTGCTTATGCTTATTATAAGAACGAAAATTATGATGAAGCAATCATGGCTATTGAACGTTTTATTCGTTTTCACCCCGGCAATGAAAATATCGCCTATGCTTATTATTTGAAAGCAATGAGTTATTTTGATCAAATTTCTGATGTAAACAGAGATCAGGGAGAAACGGCAAAAGCTTTAGATACAATGAATCAACTGGTAATGCGTTTCCCGATGACAAAATATGCAGAGGATGTAAAACAAAAAATTATTTTTGCTACTGACAATTTAGCCGGTCAAGAAATGGAAGTCGGACGTTACTATTTGAAAAAACACAATTATTTGTCCGCTCTTAATCGTTTTTCAAACGTGGTAACAAAATATCAGACGACAAATTATATTGAAGAAGCTCTATACAGACAGGTTGAAATTTATACAATTTTAGGATTAACACAGGAATCTGCAACAGCATATCAGGTATTGCAATATAACTATCCTAAAGGTAAATGGACAAATAAGGCTTCTAAAATTATAAAAGGCTAAATCTATGCTTGAAAGCTTGTCTATCCGCAATGTTGTATTGATTGACAAACTTGATTTAGAGTTTGCCGATGGTATGACGATATTAAGCGGAGAAACCGGAGCCGGAAAATCAATTCTTTTGGATTCCTTGGGACTGATTTTAGGGCAACGAGCTGATACTTCTTTAATCAGACAAGGGGAGGAAAAACTCTCGGTAACAGCAATATTTTCTTTGCCTCATAAAGGTAGTAAATTGTATTCTCTAATGATTGATAACGATATTGATGTTGAAGAATCGATGGTTATTAAACGCAGTTTGACTACGGATGGAAAAAGCAAGATTTTTATTAATGACCAACCTGTTTCCTTAAAGTTATTAAAAGAAATAGGCAGTGAATTGGTAGAAGTTCACGGACAATTTGATAACCATGGTTTATTAAATCAGGCAAATCACCGATTTATATTGGACAATTACGGAAAATATGACGCATTACTTGATGATGTCAAAATAGCTTTTTCTTGTTATAAACAAGTTGTAAAAGAGCGAATAGATATAGAAAACAGACTTAAAAACAGTAAAACAGAAGAAGATAATCTTCGTCATTGGATTGATGAGTTGCAAAAGCTTAATCCTTATGTCGGAGAAGAAGAAGAATTAAATCAACGCCGAACCGAAATTATAAATTCTGAAAAATTATTTGAAAGCCTTAATTATGCTTACGGCAGCATTACTCAGGGAGTAGATATAATTTCAGCAATAAGGCATGCTCAGTCGGCAATAGACAGAGCAAATACTATTGTTGACGGCAAATATCAGGATATAGTCGATTCTTTGGAACAAACTCTTATCAATGCTGAAGAAACAATCCGTCAGATAGAAGATGTCAGCTCATCACTCAACTATAATCAAAACGAGGCTGAAAGTATCGAACAACGATTGTATGCACTACGTGGAGCTGCACGTAAACATCAGGTTTCAATAGATGAATTACCTCAAAAACTGGAGGAGATGAAAAAACAGATTGAGACTATTGAATCCGGTGAAGACGGATTGCTTGATATGATAAGAAAAGAAGAGCAATTACGCCGTTCGTATTTAGAAAAATCGAGAGAATTAAGTAAAAAACGCCGAGAAACAGCTATCCGGCTGGATGAAAAAGTAATGAATGAGCTTGTTCCTCTAAAGATGGAAAAGGCAAAATTTATTACACAAATTGAAGAATTAGATGAAAATGGTTGGAATACAAACGGAATTGATGATGTTAAATTTACGGTATCTACCAACCCTAATTCTCCGCAAGGACCACTAAATAAAATTGCTTCAGGTGGAGAATTAGCCAGATTTATGTTGGCCTTAAAAGTAAATTTAGTTAACAGCGACAACAATATGACAATGATTTTTGATGAAGTCGATTCGGGAGTAGGCGGGGCTACTGCTCAAGCAGTTGGTGAAAGATTGTCTTGTTTGTCGAAAAATGTTCAAATTCTGTTAGTTACACACTCTCCACAAGTCGCTGCTTGCGGTAAAAATCATTTTAAAGTTGAAAAGAAAACTCAAAATAATATAACTACAACTAATGTATATCAACTGTCTCAAATAGAGAAAGAAGAAGAAATTGCTCGCATGCTTGCCGGTGAACAAATAACCGATGAGGCAAGAGCAGCGGCAAAAGTTTTAATGAAGTCATGAAAAGAGGATAAAAAAATGAAAGTAAGAACTCGTTTTGCACCATCACCGACCGGATATATGCACATTGGAAATTTGCGTACGGCTTTGTATGAATATCTTATCGCAAAGTCTTGCGATGGTGACTTTTTGCTTCGTATTGAAGATACTGATCAAAAGCGCTATGTCGAAGGTTCTACGGACATTATATATAACACTCTCAAAACCGTTAATATGAACTGGGATGAAGGTCCTGATATTGGTGGAAATTATGGTCCGTATGTTCAATCGGAGCGTAAATCCATATATAAAGAATATGCCGAAAAATTAGTAGAACTCGGTGGAGCTCACTATTGTTTTTGTAGTGCAAAAGAAGATGATGATGAAGACGATGATGATAAGGTTCCGACAAAATTTAAGGACCCATGTAAAAATATTTCTTTAGAAGAAGCAAAAGCAAGAGTTGCGGCCGGAGAGCCTTATACAATTCGTCAAACAATAAACAAAAAAGGTGTTTCGCATTTTCATGATGAAGTATATGGCGATATTGAAATTGACTATGATGAATTAGATGAAGGTGTTTTGTTGAAAACAGATGGTTTGCCTACATATAATTTTGCTAATGTGGTTGATGACCACTTGATGGAAATAAGCCATGTTGTCAGAGGAAATGAATATATTTCATCTACTCCGAAATATAACCTCATATATGAAACATTCGGTTGGACACCGCCGGTATATGTTCACGTTCCTCAAGTTATGAAAGATGCTCAGCACAAGTTAAGTAAGAGAAACGGCGATGCTTCTTTCCAAGATTTGGTAGCTAAAGGATATTTACCTGAAGCGATTTTGAACTATATTGCGTTGCTTGGTTGGAATCCGGGAACCGATAAGGAGATTTTCTCTTTAGATGAGTTAAAACAATGTTTTTCCGTTGAACGCCTAAACAAATCTCCGGCAATATTCGATATTGTGAAACTTACTTGGATGAACGGTTGCTACATAAGAGAGTTGTCTGCGGAAAAATTTCATGAATTAGCAATGCCGTATTATGAAAAACATTTAACTCGTAAGTTGAATTTGGAGCTGTTAAGCAGTGTTTTGCAACCTCGTATCGAAACATTAAAAGACATTGTTTCCCAAACAGATTTCTTTGAAAATATGCCGGAATACAGCTTAGAACTTTACATCAATAAGAAAATGAAGACAGATGAGGAAGTTGCTAAAAAAACATTGGCTCTGTCACTTGATGTTTTGAAAACGGTTGAAGACTGGAAAAATGAAGTATTGTTTGAACAGTTGAAAAATTTGGCTGTTGCCAATGAACTCAAAAACGGACAAGTTTTGTATCCTTTGCGTATAGCTCTGAGCGGAAAAGAGACAACTTCCGGAGGAGCAACAGAAATTGCAGCTATTTTAGGAAAAGAAGAAACTCTTAATCGTATTGAAAAAGCCTTACAAAAATTGGGTTAGAAAAATGAAAGAAGTCGGAACGGGTATCATTGTTCGAAACGGAAAGGTGCTGATTGCTCAACGTCCGCAAGGTAAACCTTTGGCAGGATTATGGGAATTTCCGGGAGGAAAGCAAGAGGTAGGAGAAACAATAGAACAATGCTTAAAAAGAGAGCTAAAAGAAGAATTAAGTATAGATTCTGAAGTTGGGGAATTTATAATGGATACAGTCTATAATTGTCCAAATTGTGATTTTAAGCTTAGAGTTTTCTTTGTTCATATTCCGGAAGATGCGGAATTAGTCCTAAATGTTCATGACGATGCTAAATGGGTAACACCTGCAGAGATGTCTGGTTATGAATTTCCTCCGGCAGATGTCGCTATCGTAAAAAAATTACAAACCATGAACATATAAAATTGACAATAAAATAAACAGAATGTATTATCGCGGTAATTGAAAATTATTCACCCTTAATACTATTCTGTTATGTTTGTAAATGTATTCATTGCTGTACTGTTTACAGTTTTTATGGTACTGATGATTGCTTGTTCCGTTTTGCCGTTCTTGTTTAGAGACAGAAAAACAAATCCTTCTGACGAGGACTACTTGAATGAAGCAATCAAAGCTGAAGATGTTTCCATGATACGCAAATGGTTTGCGGATATTGTGGCTAACCGAGCTCTATCTGAAGAAGACCAACGCAGAATCCAAAAAAGTCTGGACAAACTTCGTCCCGGTAAAACTTATGGAACTGTTGCTTGTTGGTTTATCCTGTTGCTCGAGCATTATCCTTCAACAAATTGGAGCATAATCTCTTATCGAGCATACAACTCTCGAGTGTCGCTGATTGAAATTAAATCAAAAGCGAGACTTCCTCTCAAAATGAAAGACAACACCAATGTTTGTTTGAAAATATGTGATTGTTTTTTGTACTATATGCGTAAATATGACTTGTTAACAGAAGGCTACTGTTAATCATCTCTCTTCCAAAAAGATTTTTAAACCCGAAAAATAATTTTTCGGGTTTTTTTAATGTTGACGATTGCCGGTATAGATAATACATTTACGATATGAAAAAAATAAAATTTGACATAGATGAAAATAACTTAATTTTATCAATTACAGGCGATATATTGCTTTATGATGATAATGAAAATAAGCAAAAACTGTATGCTCTCGCCCAAAATGATAAAATAACGAGGATAGTTATTGATGCTACACAGTTGCAACAATGGGATTCTTCCTTGGTTGCGATAATCTTTGAATTGGCGAAAATCACATTAAAAAGAAAGATAAAACTTGAAAGAATAAACTTTCCTAATGGTTTGGACAGGTTGATAAATTTGGCTTTATCGGTAGATAGAAAACCAACCCAGATTATTGAAAATAAAAAAACGTTTCTTGAATATATCGGAGATTGGGGAATAAGCGTTTATACCGGTTTCAACAAAGGAACAGATTTCTTAAAACAATCGTGGCAAGCACTAAAAAGATTGCTTTCCGGTAAATCGGTTATGCGAGGTATCGATTTATCGTTTGCTTTGGAAGATTGCGGATACAAGGCAATCCCGATAGTAACATTAATCAGTTTTATGGTCGGCTTAATTTTAGCATTTGTCGGGGCGGTCCAATTAAAAACTTTTGGTGCTCAGATATATGTGGCAAGTTTGGTTACAATCGGAATGACCAGAATTATGGGGGCTATCATGACCGGTATAATAATGGCAGGCCGCACCGGAGCCTCTTATGCTGCAACAATCGGAACCATGCAGGTAAATGAAGAGGTTGATGCTCTCAAGACCATGGGAATAAATCCGGTTGATTTTTTGGTATTACCGAGAATGTTGGCTTTGACCGTAACTATGCCTATTCTTACGATGTGGGCAGATTTTATGGGAATGCTCGGTGGCGGTTTTGTCGGTGTAACCATGCTCGGTATTCCGATGCAAAAATATTGGGATATGTCTATTTCCGCAATCAGTATGGATAATTTTTTGGTAGGTATATTTCACGGACTTGTATTTGGAATAGTAACGGCAATCTGCGGATGCTATTATGGTGTTCATTGCGGAAGGAATGCGGATAGTGTAGGTTTGGCAACAACTAAAGCGGTTGTTTCGTCAATTGTATGGATGATTATTATGACCGGAATTATAACCGTTGCTTGTGAGGTAATAGGAATATGACAGAAACGCAAGCAAAAATAGAAGCAAAAGATTTAACCATCGGTTATGGTGATTTTGTTTTATTAAAAGATGCAAATTTTCAAATTAATAAACATGATATTTTTATCATAATGGGTGGTTCCGGTTGCGGAAAAAGCAGTATGTTAAGAGTATTGACCGGACTTGTTAAACCATTGAGCGGAAAAGTTTTTGTTGATGGTGTGGATTTTACGTCCGCATCGGCAAAAACAAAAAATAAAATAATGCGAGAAAACGGGATTTTATATCAAAGCGGAGCTTTGTTCAGCTCAATGACTTTGGCTGAAAATATTGCATTACCGATGCAATTATATACGGAATATTCATCTGCTCAAATAAAAGAACTGTCATCATTAAAACTTGCATTGGTAGGGTTGGCCGGTTTTGAAGATTATTATCCGTCCGAGATAAGCGGTGGTATGAAAAAAAGAGCAGGGTTGGCCAGAGCTTTGGCACTTGATCCGGAAATAGTATATTTTGACGAGCCGTCCGCCGGTCTTGATCCGGTAAGTTCTAAACTTTTAGATGATTTAATTATTGACATAAACCAAACACTAGGAACAACAATAGTTATTGTAACTCACGAATTGAGTTCTATATTTGCGGTAGGTAATAATTCTATTTTTCTTGACGGAGAAACAAAATCTATCTTAGCACGAGGAAATCCTAACGAGTTGTTAAAAAATCCGCCTAATGAAAAAGTATTGCAATTCTTAACCCGAGGAGAGGGAAAAAATGCGTAAAAAACCTAATAATAAAATGATAGGATTATTTATAATATGCGGAATAGCACTGTTTTTTGCTATTATGGGAACATTTATTTCCGATAAAATTCTGCAAGGTTCCAATCGTATGGTGGTAATGTATTTTTCAGAATCAATAAAAGGGCTCGATGTCGGTTCTCCTGTTGTTTTCAAAGGTGTTTCTATCGGAAAAGTAACCAAGATAGATATTGTTGCCGATTTAGACAAGTTAGACTTTAGTATTCCGGTGTATGTAACTTTTAGAGAGAACAAATTAAGCTCACATCAACCGCGAGAAGGAACTCGACAAATATTGAAAGAACTGGTTGAAAACGGCTTACGAGCTCGGTTGGCAACACAAAATTATTTGACCGGACAATTAATGATAGAGCTTGAATTTGTAAAAGGCTCAGAAGCGGTTTATCGTGCCAGACCGGGAAGTAAAATTCCGGAGATACCGACAGTCCTATCTCAACTTGCAGAATTATCTCGTGGTATTCAAGAACTTCCTCTGCGTGAAACATTTAAGAAAATCGGTAAATTTTTTGATAGCTTAAATGATGAAATTGTTCCGCAGATGAATGGTTTGATGAAAGAATTTTCTACGATACCTGCCGGAGCCAAAGGTGTTCCTCAAACTATCAATAACTTTAATAAAGCTATGCAAAATATATCAAATGCAGCAAAATCATTAGGTAATTTTGCTGATTATATCGAAAGACATCCCGAAGCATTATTGCGCGGAAAAGGAGGATATTAGATGAAAAAATATGTAGTTATGTTTACTTTATTGTTGAGTGCTTGTGCAATGAGCCCTAATTCGCACTTTTATCAGCTGCAAGCACAAAAAAACGATACGGCTATAAGCAATCGCACAATGAGTGTCGGTATAGAGGAAGTTGATGTTCCGCAATATATCGACAGACCGCAAATTGTTTTGATTAAGAAAAATAGTAGTGAATTAAGTGTTTCGGAATTTCATCGTTGGGCTGAACCGCTCACATCTTCAATCACTCGTATATTGGCGGATGATTTGTCATCATTTATGCCTAAATCGGTTGTGAAACCGCAAAGCTATACAATGGAACAATTTAATTTTACGATTAATGTCGAAATAAATAAGTTTGATGCGGAACTCAACGGAAACGTAAATTTTGATGCTTGGTGGACAATTTATCGTAACGGCAAAAATGTTGCTCGAGGACGAAGCACTTTAGAAGCTCCTGCCGGAGATTCTTATGACAGTATTGTTAATGCTCAAAGCAATTTAATAAACGATATGGCAAAACAAATAGCTCAAAAACTTTCTAAACTATAGAGGATAAAATGCAGAACTTGACTGAAATACTTGCTCATTATGGAGTGAAAGGCGAAGTTACCGGAACTAATGTCGGTCCGATGGTGAAGCAAATAGAATTTTTACCTGAACCGGGAACTAAAATAAAAACTATAACCGCATCGCTTGAAGATATAGCTCGTGAAATGGGAGAAACATCTTTACGTGTCGAGCCTATTTACGGAACTTCAAAATTAGGATTTGAAATTCCTGCCGACGAAATGCAAACAGTCAGTTTTCCGAATATTATTGAAAGCGAAGAATTTAAAAACGTAAAAGGAAAATTGCCGATTTGTTTAGGTGTTGATATTGCCGGAAAGCCTGTTTATGCCGATTTGGCTAAAATGCCGCATTTACTTATTGCCGGCACAACGGGTTCGGGAAAATCAGTTGGCTTAAATACGTTTATGCTCTCATTGATTGCAAATAAAAAAACGAATGATTTAAAATTTGTTTTGATAGACCCTAAACGTATTGAATTTTCTATTTATAACAACCAGCGTTACCTTCTTGCTCCGGTTGTAACCGATAATGCGTTGGCTTCGGCAACATTGCGTTATTTGGTTGATGAAATGGAAAAACGTTATGCCATGTTTGAAAAAGAGTTGGTAAGAAATATCGATGAATATCACGAACGTTGCGGAGCTTTGCCGTATATCGTTTGTGTTATTGATGAGTTTGCCGATTTGATGGCAGCAGATAAAAGGGTTGAAGATTCCGTACAAAGATTAGCTCAAAAAGCCAGAGCGGCCGGAATACATTTGATGCTCGCAACCCAACGTCCGTCCGTTGATGTGGTTACCGGTGTCTTAAAAGCTAACTTTCCGACACGTTTATCATACAAAGTTGCCTCTCAAGCCGATTCAAGAACCATATTGGATATGGCCGGAGCAGAAGATTTGTTAGGCAGGGGAGATGCTTTATTTTTGCCACAAAACGGTGAATTAAAAAGAATACACGGGGCCTATGTAACTGATAGTGAAATTGCTAAAATTTTAGAACCGTATAAGTGTGAGGTAAAACCGTTACCGATAAAAACAGAAGAGGAAAATGATAAGGAAAAGAAAACCGTAAAAGAGAAAAAGAAAGAAGGCTTTTTCCGCAGATGTTTAAACTGGTGGAGTTCTTTGCGTGTTAGAGAACGCAAGGTAATTATAAATGGCTTCAAATATTGTATAACAATGTTCCTCGGAACCAAGAAAAGAAGATAGAAAGCAAATAGCTTCATAGAGCTGAAACTATAGAGAATAACCTGATGTTGACATTTGGGTAAAAAAATGGTAATTATAGAGTAATACCAAGTATTATTCTAAACAATCTAATAAACCAAATTACTATGAAAGGGATTTTTAAAATTCTGGTTTGTCTGGTACTAGGTACTATGACAACATCTTGCTTCTTCACAGATGAGGAAATCGTTAGCATCGCTCCTGATACTCCTGTCCTCTGTGAACCGGCAAACGAAACGCATTATTCGGTTTACTACCAAGGTTCCGGAAATGCCAGACTCTCTACACTAGCTCCATACATCTACGAAGATGAAAGCAAGGAAGAGAGCGATATCGTGGATGCATATTGCGTAGGTGATTACCTTGAGATGTATGTTTCATCACAAGGAGGGAAGTATTATACCGCAGACGGTATCAACTTCCTTGAGGAAACCTACAAAGTGTCTTTGCTCTTCGATACCTACATGGTGCGTTACTATTTTGTAGTTGTGCTTCCGAGGGTTTGCTCTCCCGAGTGTAAACACTATGAGCCATCTTTCGAATTCGTCGATTGCGTAACGAAAGAGCTGGGAGACGAGGAGATGGATGGTAAACTCTACTACTGCACAGAAGCAACGGTAACACTCAGAGTCCGTCAGGGCGAAGAGGTGTTCGATTTCGTTAAGACAGTAAAACTCCGTCAGGAGTATGTCGATGTCACTATCAATATCGGAATTAATCCGGGTTTTGAAGGTGAGAACAATACCGAAATCTAAACACTGCTAAGTGTCTAATCCCTAAAATTACACCGCTACCGGCGGTGTTCTTTTTTGTTTAATTTAAATATATGCGGATAACAGATAGTTTGTATTGAAGAAATAAAAAATATTGTTATATCTTATTGTATATATTTATAAAATTTTGGGCGGAATCGTTTTGACAGAAAAATTTTTAAACAACTTTTTGAGCTCTATAAAACAAAAAGGACTTTTTATCATATCCTTTTTCTTATTTTTGTTTGCAATAAATGACTGCAGAGCCATTGATGTTACAATTGATAACGGTTTTGATTTTGGGACATTTACTCAGACAACTTCTCAAGCCAGTTTTGTTTTAAGTTATGACAGCATCATGACATCCACGTCCGGTTTAACAGCTTCAGGTACACCTGCCTCAGCTAGATTAACATTGTCTTCCATTCCGAATGGTAATAAGGTTACCCTTCAAGATTCGCACACATCAAGTGTAGAATTAACCGGTTGCACATTAACATTTTCTAACATTGTTCCTTCAATTGATGACTTTGTGATGAACCCCGGGCAAGGTAAAACCAGAACAGTTTACTATGGTATTACCGTTAACATTGATGGTTTTTGTGCCAAAGGAACATATAGTTTAAGTGGTGTTTTGGTTGATATTCACTCTTCAAAATCAGGCGACTTTTCAGACCTTTTGCCGTTTACAATTGTTTTTAATGACCACATAGAAGTTACCCAAACAAAAGAGATGAATTTTGGTAGTTTTTTCAGCCCACAAACAAGTGGTACTGTGGTTGTTTCACCTAGTGGTGCATTTAATGCAACAAACATACATATATATGACCAGGGGATTATATCTGCCGGCAAGTTTACCATCAGCGGACTTTTAAACCGAGAAGTTCAGTTGAGTTTCAGCAATGCAACCCTTTCAAACGGAAGTGCCACCATGACTGCAGACAACATAAATGCCGATGTCGGTAGCTCTTTTGTGATTGATTCAGACGGTTTTCCCGTTAACGTTGGCGGAACATTGCATGTTGAACCCAATCAAGCTCCCGGGCACTATACCGGCTCATATACTCTGACCGTTACATATTAATCAATAACTTTAATCTTTTTATTTTTAGCAATATTTGCTTGTGTTGTTTTTGTTTAAACATTGACAACATAGTCTTGTAATGCAATAATTAACTAATTGTTAACTTTTATAAGACGTTTAAAATGAAAAAGATGTTAATGATAGTGGCCCTTATTTTGATAGCTGTTGACAGCTATGCGGCTAACAAGTTTTACATCGGCGGTAAGGATATGACAAGAGCATCCGAAATCGGTAGGGCTAGTGCTACAATTGTAGAGGCCGTATCTATGGAAGCAGTCAAAGATATCAGTTTTGGAATACTCATAAATAAAAAATCAGGAAAAGTTACCCTAAACAAAGATAATGTGAGAACATCAACCGGACCGGGGCTTGCTTCAAGTGAATATTCTTATGGTGTTGTTAAAATCAAAGGTCCAAAAGAACACATGGTAACAGTGAACATTCCGGAAACATATATTTTAGGCGATAGTGCTAGAAACACCAGATTTGAGCCCATAATTTCTAAAGGGGGAGAAACTCACAGTTTGACCAACGGAGAAATAAATTTTAAAATTGCCGGAACTTTACATTTTAATAAAACGGGAATTAAGAAAGGCCATCATAACGGATATTATGTAGTGCAAACCTCATATTAAAACAAAAAGAGTGCTCAAACGAGCACTCTTTTTTATAAATTTTGTATTTTTATTGGTAGTTAACAGTTACTGTATATGTACCTTCATAGTGGCCTGGGGTAACATCATCACCAACTGTAATAGTGCCACCTACAAGCATATTGAGCGTACCTTCTGTACCTATAGCAGTCTCCATTCCCTCGCTAGCGGCCATATCGCTACCCCCAAAGTTTACTGTAACGTCTTTTACAGGAATTGTTGCTCCGCCATATTCCAAACCAGTTAAACCAGTAAGAGAAACTTTAATGGCTCTAGAATTTTCACCTTTAATCTCAAATTGACCTGCTGCAGGTGTATGATTATTATCTGTAACTAACTTAGCATCATTCTCACCTTCACGAACTCCTGCAGTACTAATTGTAACATCGCCAGCCCCCTTAAGCATAGCACCAAATTCTAAAGGCACTTTTTCTTCAACAGTAAGGTCAGCTACTATTGTTGCAGATGCATTACCTTGTGCTTCATTTGTAAGTTGAGCATTAGCGTTTCCTGAATATAAAACAAAACCACTCAATAAAGCCAATGTAAGATATTTTTTCATAATATAATCCTTTCTATAAAAACATCCCCCAATTACGAATAATATAAAATGCGAATTATTAAGAAATAATGAATGAGTAAACAATAAATTTTGCTTATATAAATGGTTAATAAAGTGTAAAAAACTCTTTTATTCATCTTTGATTTTGTTTAAGATTATAGACAAAATATGCTTTTGTTTATTGGTAGTATTTGACACTTATTGCTCAATATATGTCAGAGACTAAATATTAAAACCGATTAATTTTTGAAAAGGAAAGAAGATGAAAATAAAGAAAATATTTTTACCGCTTATTATTTGTTTGTTAACTGCTCAAAACACTTTGGCAAATATTTCCATATTTCCGTATAATGTTGATTTTCAAGACACATCTAAAAAACGTGTGCAGAGTGTCAGGGTTATCAATACATCTGATAAAACACAAACATATCGAGTTAGTGTTATTAACTTTACTCAAGATGAAAACGGCAAATTAACTGAAGTAAACGAACATGACTATTCCGCAAAAAAACATTTAACATGGAGCCCGAGACAATTTACCTTAAAACCCAATGAGGTTCAAACTATTAACCTTGCCAGAAAATCTTTGAGCAATCTTAAAGACGGAGAATATATCTCTCACTTCAAAGTTGCTGAAGTTGATGTTAAAAGACCTGATGAAGTAAAAGCTAAAAACGAAAATCCGGATACATTATCCATGAATTTGCGTGCTTTGTTTGCAGTTACAATTCCGGTTACCATTGAAAAAGGAAAAACGGGTGTCCGTAAAACATCGGTCATATCTTATAAAAATGTCAATGGTGAAAAACTTAATGTTACTCTAAAAAGAGAGGGAAATATCTCTTCATACGTTAATATTGTGATTTTAGACAACAAAGGTAAAGAGCTCGGCAGAGTCAATAGTGTAAGAATATATCTTTCTGCCGAAAAACTTAATATTGATGTGCCACTTAACACTAAAGTAAAAGGTGTAAATGCGGTTTTGAAACTTGAGGATGCAAAGTCTAAGAAGGAAATACTCCGTCAAAACATTAAGTTGTAAACTTATTTGTAGTTTGGCGATTTTGTTGACTATAGCCCTACCACTCAGTGTTAGGGCTAAGTTTGCTGTTGACAATTACAACAGCACAGATATTTCATTAGACGAAGATTTTGCAGATTTTAATGACAATTTACTCATATTAGAGCCGATTATTCAGGGTTTTAATATGGAAGATTATGCCTATGCCTCAACGAGTAAAGATAAAAATTACATATCGTTAAGCCAAATGGCAAACTATTTGGGGCTAAAGTACACAAATGAAAACAATGTGATTACACTTTGGTTTGCAGATAACGAAAAACAAAAATACAGAATAAATCTCAAAACTAAAAAAATTGAAGAAACCGATGAAAACGGAAAGATTGTAGGAGAAAGTCTCTATTTTAAAAATTATGACTTAGATTATATTGATAATTCCATATTTTTTAGTGATGCTTTTTGGAGCCGATTATTAGGGGCAGAGGTTGAAATTGACCCGCTTAATATGCAGCTTAAAATTAAGCGAGAAAAAGATTTTCCGGCCATTGCTAAGCTAAGAGCACAAAAAAATCGAGATAAAAAAAGTTTTAAAAACATTCAAAAAGAAAGTTTGAAAAACTATGAATTTGACAATCGTTTGTTTTCTGCTCCGGTTATTGATTTATCTTTAAGTAAGGGATGGGCACATAACAAAAAATCTCATAAAACAACAAATTCAGATTCCTACTCCGTAAATATGGCAATGCTTGCTTTCGGGATAGATACTAATGTGTATGCCACAGGCAATTCAAGTGATGACAAACCTACCGTCAGAGTTTATGGTACCAGAACATTTTTAGATGAACCGGAAAACAAGTTTAATGTAAAATCTTTGAAAATCGGTGATATCAGTGGTGTAAATCAATCGTATTTTACAGATGCTTCCTATGGTCGAGGTATTAACGTTTCGTCATTTAAAAACTTGGTAATGTCGGCAAATAAGACCATCAACCTTACGGGGCCTTTATTGCCGGGATGGGAAGTTGAACTTTATTGGAATGACCAACTAATCGGTTATCGCCAAAACGGAGCTAACGGAGAATACAGTTTTCCTGATGTCCCGGTTTCATACGGTCTAAACACTTTTAAGCTGGTTTTCTTTGGTCCTATGGGTGAAACCAGGACCGAATATGAACGCTACTATTCAGGAACAAGTCCCGTAAAAACAGGCGAATTTGGTTACAATGTAGCTGTTTATCAGCCTTACAGATATTTAATCGAAAACAACGAAGACTTCAGCTATGAAAAAAACGACACACCGATTATTGACCTGACCGGATATTATGGTGCAACCGATAGGGTTACTCTCATCGGTGGCTTCACTCAAACACCAAGCAGTGCAACCGACAGTACAACACAAAATTTTGCCTTGGCCGGTACTATGGTTTCTTTGTCGGGAAGCTCTATCCAATATAATTTAGAACAAAATTTAGACACCTCTAAATTTGGGCATCATCTTGAATGGCAAGGTAATGTCTATATTGGCAACATTTATGCCGGATATGACAAATATAATAAAATACACTCTCCTAATTCAAAATATGGAAATGAATATTTAGATGAACAATTCGAAGTCAGATTATCGGGTATGTTGCCGTATAGGGTTCCTTATTATGTCAGTTATAAGGAAGGAAAACTAGAAGACGGAAAAAAACCATTTAAAAATATGTCGGCCAGAATATCAAAACAATTTAGACAAGGTTTCAACCTTTCGTTAGAGGATACTTGGCAAACATCCGACTACAATAAACACTCTTATAACAGCTTACGAGGTGGGATATATAAATGGCACAACAAGTGGACTTTGCAAAGCTATTTAACATATAGAACTAATCCTGAACCTGATTTTACCGAAATTTTGGCCCGACTTGATTGGAGAGCCGGCAGAAATACTTATTTTTCATCACAATGGACCAAAGACCTTGAGAATAATATGGATTATTTTTCAATATCCGGAGGACATGACTTTTCTTTCGGTGGTCTAACTCTTGCTATTGAAACAGACCGAAAATTCAATTTGAGTGCAACCCTTAACTATAATATCAGTTTTGCTAAAAAACCTGATAGTTATAAACTTATGACAAACTCTAACTCAAAACTAAGCAACTCAGGAACAACGTTTGTTAGGGCAAAAGACGAAAACGGAAAACCGCTTGAAGGGGTAGGATTTAATGCTAACGGTTTAGATAAAATAGTTTATACCGATAAAGATGGTGTTGCCGTATTAGCCGATTTACAAACATATGAAAGAACCATTGTAACTGTTGATGAAGAAACATTAGATGATGTTGCTCTACATCCCGAAAGTGAATACAAAAAAGTCATATTAAGACCGGGAGCTATAAAAACCATTGATTATGGCTTTACTCACAAAGGGGCTATTGAAGGCAAAATTGCAAATCCTAACGGAAAAACTTTATTCGGATATCAAGTTACCGTATTTGATAAAAGTGGAAACGAGGTTACAGCGATTATTGCCGATACAGACGGATACTTCATATTAGACGGCATAAACTACGGAACATACGATATTGTAATTTCTAAAGACGGACGTGCGATTACACAACTCAAAGATATAAAAGTTGATGATGTTGTCATATATTTAGATAAAGAAATTAATATCAATCTCTAACAGAGCTAAAAAATATATATTTGATAATTTAAATTATGCTTCAATAACCATATTTAAAGAATGTTTTTTATTAAATATTAAATATTGTAATTATACAATCTTTCAGTTTTTGAGATATATGGGAATAAAGATATGGATATTAAACAAAGATTCAGTAACTTTTTTAGCAGTGAAGTTTCTAGCGGAATTTTAATGATTTTATCAATGGTTGCTTCAGTTTGTCTGGCGAATAGTCCTTGGAGGGAACCAATATCTCATTTCTGGGAAACGCAACTTTTTTTAGGTGTAGCAGATATAAAATTCTCTCGTTCTCTGGAATGGTGGATTAATGATGTTTTGATGGTGTTTTTCTTTTTACAAATAGGCTTGGAATTAAAAAGAGAAATGAAAGAGGGCTTCTTGTCAGATACAAAACAAATCATTGTCCCTGCATTAGCTGCACTCGGAGGAATTATATGTCCGGCAATCATTTATGCAATTTTGAATAATAGTTCTCCTCAATATATGAATGGATGGGCTATTCCGACAGCAACCGATATTGCTTTTGCTGTTTGTGTTTTGATGTTGGTAGGAAAAACTGTTCCTCAAGCCGTAAAAATATTTTTGTTAGCAATAGCTATATTTGATGATTTAGGTGCCATTTTAATTATTGCCTTATTCTATAATCAAGGTGTTTCCATTGATTTGTTAGGTTATGCAAGTTTAACATGTATAGCGTTGTATTTCTTAAACAAAATGGAAGTCACCAATTTTATTCCTTATTTTATTTTAGGTGTTGTTTTGTGGTATTGTTTCCTAAACGGTGGTATTCATACAACAATATCAGGTGTTGTTGTTGCAATGGCCTATCCGATGAGAGTTCATTTAAGAAAAAGTTCTCCCTTGGAAGCTTTATCGCATAAAATAAAACCATGGGTTGATTTCGTTATTTTACCGGTTTTTGCCTTTGCATCTGCAGGGTTATATTTGGGAGGCATAACCGCGGAAACATTTACTCATACATTGACGTTAGGTATTATATTCGGTTTATTTTTCGGTAAGCAAATAGGTATATTTATGAGTACTTGGGGGCTTATCAAAATTGGAATTGCTTCATTTCCCAAAGATGTAAAGTTAATTGAGTTATATGGTGTTTCTGCTATTGCCGGTATAGGTTTTACAATGGCACTGTTTGTCGGTAAATTATCGTTGCCGGAATATATGCAAGGAGAAGTAAGATTAGGAATTTTATGCGGTTCTTTGTTGTCGGCATTATGGGGAGCGGCTATTTTTCAATGGCAAGAACATAAAAAAATCGTCAGCAATGATGACTTTTGATTTTTATAAGCAGGCTTATTTTATTGACAGAGGTAATTAGCTTGTTATATTGGCAATATCCTGTGATAATTTAGGAGAAAAATACATGAAAAAATTACTGTTCTTGATGATGTTATGTGTATCGCGTATGGCTTGGGCCGGAGATGATGTTGTGGGCTATTGGACAACAATTGACGATGAAACAAATACGGCAAAAAGTGTTGTTCAAATTTATGAATATCAAGGAAAAATTTATGGCCGTGTGGTGGAGTTATTTCAAAACAAACAAGCTGTAGCAAAGTTGCCGGATGCTCCCTTAATTAAGGGATTGGATATTATCTGGGATATGGAAAAGAAAGAAAATAAATATACTAATGGGGAAATTTTAGACCCCAAAAAAGGTAAGGTTTATGATTGTGACTTGTGGCGTGATGGAGATAAACTGATAGTTCG
Organism: Alphaproteobacteria bacterium; assembly: GCA_045659785.1. GTDB lineage: Bacteria > Pseudomonadota > Alphaproteobacteria > RF32 > CAG-239 > JAFUYI01. The sequence continues at coordinate 116,858 of JAZRCM010000014.1, read as the reverse complement.
CGGAAAAATAGCCTTTTTAGGACGTAATCAAATTTGGGAACAAAATACAACCTTTAAGTCGGAAACAAACGACAATCCCGTTCCAAATAAACCTCGTTTGAAATAATAAAAAGAGATAATTTTATATCAGAGTATAATTTTGACGATGATATGTTTTTATACGCAAAGGATTTTGCAGAATCTGATATTATTGTTATTGCAGCACCTTATTGGGATTTATCTTTTCCATCAATATTAAAAGTAAAAGCTAATTTATTACCGGTTTCATAATGTATTTTAATGTTTATTGAAAAGAGTATTAATCAAGTTAATTCATATATTAATACAAAAGTTGATTTATATTATCTTATATCCTTTAATGACTATTGACATCCAACTATAATTATGACACTACTAAAAAAGTATGGAACAAGAGCAAGGTGTATTATGGGATTTATTGGTGAATTTTTAGGCTACTTGGCCGGTATTTGCACAGCGATAGCTTTTTTGCCACAGACAATACAGACAATAAAAACAAAGAATGTCGAAGGCATGTCGTTGTTTACCTATGTTATCTACTGTACAGGTGTGGTATCATGGATTTTGTATGGAGTATATTTGAGCTCTATTCAAATGATACTTTTCAACGCAATTTCGCTGTTTTTTGCATTAATAATTCTTTATATGATTATTGTGCATAAAACTAAGAAAAAGTAGTATGAAAGAAAAAATGAAAATCCTCCCAAGTGGAGGATTTTTTATTCAATCTAATTGTCTTTTACACTTTTTTATAATAACATATATTCATACAAATCAGAATCTATTTAAGAGCAATGTTATGAAAATAATCAAAAAATATGTTCCTTGTAAACATCTATTAAAATATTATGTCGGCTTTATAACGATAGTTTTGTTGGTAGGATATATGAAAGGTGGTTTCCAATCATTAAATATGTTAGTTGATTTTATTTTTATTACCACGATATTGTTTTTAATTATAACTCCTGCCTATGGTATAATTTTTACACAAAAAAGTATGATAATGGGAACTCGTAAATTTTATTTACCATACAAATACATAAAGGAAATAATTGTAAATAAACAATATCAAAGAATAACCCTTATTCATAATTACAATACCTATTTCTGCTTAAAAAGTAAAAAAGGATATGGATACGATTTGTATATTGATAAGTATAACACAACACTTATGGAAGTAGTCAAATGCTTTCCTGAAGATATAAAAATAACCTATGAATAATGATTTGTTTATATCTGCAAATGCCATTAAATTACATAATAACCGCTAGGAAATAAAAAATGGATTTGAAAGATTTTGACTTACCTTTCGATACTAAAGATGCGATAGAATTATCCGGTGGTTCGCGTTCTCGAGGTTATTGCGTGAATCATTGGATTGTAAGAGTACCACTCCGTGATGATACGATTATGGAACAAATGCGTGAAGCTGAAATTTCTGCTCTGATGCAAAAATATTTGCCGGATAGCCTAAAACAAAAAGTAACGAATGTTCAATTTAATGGTAAATGTGCTTATCATTACGAAATACAAGGCAGTTTATTGGAAAGTTTTGATGAGAAGAAGAATACTTATGACGGCATGAATATTAAACAGCGCCACCTGTTAGCAATAGATATTGCTGAGTTATTATCAGCTATCCATAATATTCCGCTATCTGAAGTACAAGCGATAACGCAAAAGTATGCTAAAACTTGTCGTAATGAAAATAAAGCCATACAAGCTGATTTTGATTATACAACTGCAAAAGCACAAATTTTAGATATTAGCTATGGTAAAATAAATTTGGATATGTTTAAAACCACAATCCCTGTCGATGATTTGGTTTTATGTCATAATGATTTGCATACCGGTAATATAATTGTAAAGGACTGCAATTTAAGAGGTTTTATTGATTTTGGCGAAGCCGGTATTAATCCGCGTATCAATGATTTTTTTCATTTATACCGATTAGATAGAGAGTTAGCTGTTGATGTTATAAATGAATATAACAAACTCTCAAATTATAAAATTGGTATCAAAGAGGCCGATTATCAGTTTTTAAGTAATACCGGATATACACTCGAAAAACGTAAAGACATATCTTCATTTAAATCCGAAGTTGCCAAAGTATTAGAAAACTTTGTTATGTGTTATCAAAAATAATTGTTCTTCTGTAGAACATTCAAATAAATGTAAATGCTAAAAAGAAAAAATCGCCATTTTTGACGACTTTTTAACTCTGGCTGGAGACGACGAGCAGTTCGCGAGTAAATTATTATTGGTTGTAAAGTAACATTTTTTGCAATTTATTCTCTTAATCTCTTGCGTTTTTAGTTTCAATTTTCAAATAGATAATGTATTTTGCCTTCGTTTTAATAAGTTTTGAGTGCAGATGGTCGCAAAATATGTGCAACTTGTCGTAAAATTTCTGTGACGAGTGTGGAATAATTTTTCTATCAAAAATAGCATTATATTAAGATGTTATAAATGTTTTATAAATAATATACCTCATATAGGCAACATTCGGTTCTATTTTAGGTGTCTCATGCAGAATTTTCAAAATTATATTAATTCGTTAAAGCAAAAACAGTATACGACTATAGTACATTCAACAGAGTATAAAAATTTATTATCTGATATGTGTTCTAGAATTATTTCTAAGGCGAAAATAGCTCCTAATGAAGCAACTATAGAAAATTATTTTGATTGCGAATTGTTTTCTTTTTTTCGTGAAGTATTCAGTCCTTTAGGGTTTGAATATCAACCTGTTAAAGAAGCATCCATTTCAACTTCTCGTCATATAACAAAAGGACGAGCTGATACGGCAATAGGCGCATTGGTCATAGAATTTAAACAGCCTTCAACTCTGTCAAATACAAAATTGCAACAAAAAGCTCTTTCTCAAATAAAAGAATATCTATTGGGTATGGAATTAACTTCAGAATTAGTTGGTCTTGTTACGGATGGTACTAAAGCATGTTTTGTAATTCGTAGTGAAACAGGAGTAAGAGAAGAAAAATTTAGTAAATTATCGTTTGAGCATTTAGATAGGTTAATAAAAACAATTATTCACTTAAAACTTACAGCATTAAATTCACAAAATTTAGTGGAAAGTTTTTGTAATCCTCCAAAGAATGATGGAATTGCCTTCTTATTGATGAAGGAACTATATAATAATCTTTCTGATAAAATGACACCTAAAACACAGATGCTTTTTAATGAGTGGAAAGAATTATTTAACTTATCACATGATGATGTTTCACAGCAACAAGCTATAATAGATAGAAGAATATCATTAGAAAATATTTTAGGAGATAAGATATTAGAAGCAGACAAAGAATATTTAGCTTTGTTTGCACTACAAACAGCATATGTGATAATAGTAAAAATTGTAGCTTACAGAATAGCGAGTATTGCCAGATATAATTCATCGCTTATTGATTTTGAAATTCTAAGTACTCTCGATGAAAATGCCTTAAGACAACAATTAATATCTTTGGAAGATGGGGCTGTATTTAGAAACTATGGTATTCTTAATTTATTAGAAGGAGATTTCTTTTCTTGGTATATATCTAAAGATCAATGGTCTTTCCAAGTAGCTCAAAGTATATCGAAAATATTCCAAGTTCTTAGTCTTTATTCTGATAGTGCGGTCTTAAATACAAGAGAAAAATCATCAGATTTCTTCAAAGAACTTTATCAAAATATGATGCCTGTGGCAGTTAGACACTCTTTGGGAGAATATTATACAAAGCGATGGATTGCGCAAAAAGTAATAGATGAGGCCTTATCTTTAACTCAAAAAAATGAATGGAAAGGTCTTGATCCTTGCTGTGGCTCAGGAACTTTTATCACTGTTATGATTGATAAAGTTCTACAGGAGACAAAAGATTTTGATAAACCAACGCAATTAAGTGCTGTTTTATCTAGGGTAAAAGGTATAGATTTAAATCCAGTAGCAGTCTTAACTGCAAGAGTTAATTACTTTATCAATATAGCACATTTACTTAATGATTGTGAAGAACTAGAAATTCCAGTTTATTTAGGAGATTCATCATATGTACCTACAAAAAAAGTATATGATGGTGTTTTATGTTTAGAATATACCATTAATACATTATTGGCACCAATAGATATTTTGCTCCCATCTAGTATGGTGCAAGATTCTAGATTGTTTTCTCAAACAATGACAGAAATTGAAATATACATAAAAAATCTTGATGAAACGAAAGTATATAGTTGTTTAGAAAAATTGGTAAACAAAAATGATTTAACTGATAATATAAAAATGCAGATACATAAATTATCATCAGTATTGGTAGATTTAGAAAGAAGAAACTGGGATGGTATTTGGGCTCGGATCATAACAAATTATTTAACAACTGCAAATTTAGGAAAATTTGATGTAATTGTGGGAAATCCACCGTGGGTTGACTGGAAAAGTCTGCCTTCTGGCTATAGAAATAAAATAAAATCTTTATGTATCTCAAGAAAATTATTTTCAGGAGATAGAAGGACTGGCGGGATTAATTTAAATATTTGCGCATTGATTTCTAATGTTGTAGCCGAAAATTGGTTGTCTGATAAAGGAATATTAGGTTTTCTAATGCCTGAACCATTAATCTTTCAACAATCATATGAAGGTTTTAGGAATTTGTATTTATCTGATAATTCTCGCCTTTACATAAAAAAATTAGTAAATTGGACGAGAGCAGGTCATCCGTTTAATCCTGTTACTCAAAAATTTTTAACCTATTATATAACAAAGGATTATGTTGATTATAATTCAGGAGTTGATGTCGATTGGTATATTCTAAAGAAAAAGAAAAATTATAATGAAAAAGAAGATATAGTATTCGATGATTTTTTTGATAAAAAAAGTTCAATAGCAGCAACTTGCCATAATACAAAAAATGCTTTTTCGTATATTGATTCACAACAACAATTAAAGCAGTTTAAATTGATAACTGGTGAGCCATTCTATATTGGACGTGAAGGGATTGAGTTTTATCCTCAAGAAATGATGATTTTTGAATTATCTGGTTTGCCAGCAACTAAAAATTGCATCAGCTTAAAAAATATACAAGTATCAAAATCAAAATATCATATTCCACAAAATATTGAACTATTAGAATCAGAGTTTTTACATCCACTAATAAAAGGTGTCGATATAACACCTTTTCATATTGAAAAACCTAAATATATAGTTCCATTTCCGTATACAAGAGATGACAATAAGTTACCTATTCCTATTGATGAATTGTCACTAAAAGCACCTAAATTAGCATCTTTTTATCAAAAATATAAAGATTTAATATTAGCACAAACATCCTATAATGAACGCATTATTGGAAAACAAGGCGCATTTTATGCTTTGGCACGTGTTGGTGCATATAGTTTTGCTGAAAATTATGTTGTATTTAGAGATAATACATTATGGGGAGCTGCTGTTACATCTACAATAGATACAAAATGGGGAGGAATTAAACGTCCATTGTTTCAAAATCATGCAGTATCAATATGCGAAGATTTAAATGGAAATTTTATAACTTATGATGAAGCACATTTTATTTGCGGTATAATGAACACAAGCATAGCATCCAATTATGTTATGAAATCATCAGACTCTAGGTCTTTTCCAATTAGACCTAGGATTTACATTCCTAAATATAATCCCAATGATGTAATACATCAAGAAATTTCCAACTTATCGATGGAAGCTCATCAAAAATATAATTCTCCCAACGATATTAAAGAGATAATAGAAAAATTAGATAATTTGTATATTAAAATATTAAAGAAAAAATGAAATAGATGTATCTATTTAGACTTAGTTTAGAATTTATATAATATGTATTTATTCATTATACTTAGTTACTTGCATTTTCAAATTAAAATTCCTAAGTAATGATATGATTAACAAGACTAGAACTAAGGGTTAATATGGGTAAGACTACATGAAATATCTTGAGCAGAAAAAATTGCTTGAATACCTAGAGTATATAAAATAGATGAATTCATGTAATAAATAGATGCTTTGTTTAGGGTTGCTATTTGCCCATCCATCATCTTGCCCATCCATCATCTGTTTAACCATAACCAGCTTTTAATATCTTTATAAAAGTTTGCTCAACTTCATAACGTCTTGATTGTGTTAGATACTTAATGAAATTAGTTCGAAGATGTTGTAAAATAAGCTATCAAGACACATTCATCTTCGAACTAACTTAAGTGCTTGAAAATAAAAGAAAAAGTCGCCATTTCTGACGACTTTTGAACTCTGTCTGGCAGGAGGACGCAGAAATAAAAGAGAAATCCGCTCAACTTTACAATGTACTTGTCAATCATTACAGCGAAATATTGGCAATGAAAGACCAAGTTAAATTGATAAAAAGTTTACTCGATGCTTAAAATTATTTTCGATACGAAAATACAAGGTTACTTTTCTATTTTTACGCCGTTAATTAATATTAATTTATCATTTCCGGCGGCAATTTCTTTTAAACGGCTAGTAAAACCACTCTTGGAGAATAGCCCGTAAGTAATGTCGTTTCCGGAAAAATCTTTAGTCTTGCACTTTTCTTGTAATTTTGCGAAAACCCCTACATCAACAGGTTTGTCATCTTTATAATATTTGCATTCCGCTGCAAAAATACGCTTATTGCTTTCATCTACGGCAACCAAATCAATTTCTTCGTTTTTACCCCAATATGAACCGATACGTGACGGCACAAAATCAATCAGTCTTTTTTTGCATAGTTCAGCAAATATGTTACGGCAAATATCTTCATAAACAAAAGCAACATGATTATCAATAAAATGTTCATTCAGCTTACTTAAAACAAAATTAAGGTTATCCAGTTCAAGTTCTCCTTTGTAAGGAAATACAAACTTAAACCAAAAACGCATAAAAATATCTCGCATAACATAAAGACCTTTACGGCTTTTTTCCGGGTTGTTTTCTGTTACCGGAACACGTTTTTCTAACAAATACAAACCCTGCAAAGTTTCCAAATATGGTGTTAAACGGTTACTTTCTACTTGCATTGCCGAAGCTATTTCCGATAGTTTGTGATTTTCAGCTGCAATAACTTTCATTATGGAGTAATAGTTAACCGGTTCCTTAACTTCCTTATTGAGCAAAAATGCCGGTTCATCATACAAAAAACCATTCGTATTCAGAACTGTTCTGGAAATATTTTCCATCAGTGTACTGTCGTTGGCAAAAAATTCCATATATTTCGGAACACCTCCGGTAACGGCATATTGCTCTACCAATTCTGCAAAAGGAACTGTTGCATAGTGCTCCTGAATTTCACAAAATGATAGTGGCGCTAATCTTATTTGTGCGGTGCGGCGACCATATAGAGGGCTTTTTTCAGATAAAACTTGACGTGTCATCATATTGATATAAGAACCGCAGATGATAACCATTATGTCCTTTTTTGATAAGACTTCATCCCAAACTTTTTGAAATACAGAGGTAAATGCAGGATTAGTATTCACCAGATATTGAAATTCATCTAAAACCAATACCTTAGTTTGGTTATTTTGCACATCGGCAAAAATCTTAAACAATTCTATCCAATCGTTAAAGTTTGCATTTTTTAAATATTCTTGTTTGGTAAATTCTGCTAAAGATGCCGAAAATCTTTTCATACTCTGTGGTTCGGCCTCTTCCGTCGCCAAAAAATAAAGAGCAGGTTTATCTTTAATAAATTGCTTAATCAGTTCGGTTTTTCCAATTCTGCGCCGACCATACAAAATCACAAAGGAATGTTTATTTTTATATTCTTGCTCTAAATCTTTAAGCTCTTTCGTTCTGCCGATAAATTCCATAATCCACCTCATATATTATTTAATATAATCCATATTATACTAATTTAAATTATATTACAAGCAAAAAAATAAAAATGTTAAAGAATATTCCTTCTTTAACATTTTCTTTGTAATAGGCAGTTTTCCTAGTGTTTTATTTTAGAGTTATTATGGCTCAATTATAAAATGTTAAACTTTGTTATAATTTCAAACATTGTTTAACATTTATCACTAATTACTTAATTCCAATGTTGTTTGCATATTTTGTGTAACCGGATAAAGCATCATCGACTTGTTCTATAATTTCTTTTACTTTTTTAGCATCAAAACCAAAAGGCTCAGCAACTTTTATAAAATCTTCTTTTGTGATATTTTTTCCTTTACCATTTACCATTGCTGTTTGTTCACCATTTAAACCTTGAGATGGAGTTAAATCGTATGCCGGTGCCATTTTCCAAACATTATTTTTTGTTAACATAAATGAAAAGTTTTTGCTGTGGTCATCTTTATTACCGGATTTGATGTTGAATATCATTAATCTGACCATTTTTTCAACTTCACGGACATCTTTGGTTAAAATTGATGTTAATTTTAAGAGAGATGTATAGTCTAAAGAAGCAAAACGATGGCTTGCATGCAACAATCCACATGCTGTATGAATATGCACTTTCCCTTCATCTGTTCTATCAAAGCGTTTTACACCAAAATGTCCGCTACTGTCTTTTGATGGGAACAAATAGGTATCAGGCATTTCAATTCCGGCATCTTTAGCCATCAATGAATAAATGTATTCTTTTGCTCCAATAAGTAGCCTCTTTTATATACCGGTATCCTACATTGGTAACTAAAGAAATATGGGATTTATGCCAAGAACAAAAAGCCATTAGGGCAGGGCAGTTCTTAATATACAAAGAAAACAATACGGTTTATCGTTCATTGATTACCTGTGGTGTAACTAAGAGACAATGCCCTTGTGAATTAAAGAAGGGCATGTATAGCTATGTGACTTGCTGGCGGAAAGACAGTACAAGAATTTATATACGTGAGGAAGAAATAACTAAACGCATCACTCCGATATTAAATCGTATCAAACTCCCTGACTGTATAGTAATGGAACTTCAGCAAAATCTAAAATCCTCAAAAGCATCTGAAAGAAAGTTTAACTCAAATGAGATTAAAAGGCTTAAAGGTGAACAGGAAAAACTGAAAGAAAAGTTAGATACATTATTCGATTTAAGGCTTGATGGAGAACTTGACCGAGAAACTTTTGATACTAAGCGAAATGATATACAAGTTAAAATAGAACGCATAAAAAGAAGGATTTCTGCGCATGAGAAGGCTGATAACTACTTTGATGAAACAATTTTGGGATTGTTAGATATAGCTACGCAATCGGGATATATATTTGAAAAATCATCTAATGTAGATTTGAAAAGATTATTGTTAAAATTTGTATTTGAGAACATAACTTTGACTGAAGGCGAGATAAGTTACAAGTTAAGATTTCCATTTAATGAGTTTGTTAATACAACTATTTTAAAGAAAAAAACTACAAAATCATTCGAACCGATGCAAAGCCAAGTAAATCAAGGATTACAGGGAAATGATAACAAAAAACTACAATCAGGGTATATAAAATCTTTCGAACTCGCGGAAAGCCATAAAAATCAAGGGTTAGCAAAGAATTTCGCTAACCCTGTACAGTCTGGCTGGGGTGGCTGGATGCGTGCATCGCCACTCTATAAACCTTGTTTTTGTGCAAAATCAATTAATTAGCTAAAAACGAGCTGGGGTTAAAACCTCAAAGTTATTAGCAAAAGTTATTAGCACTGCTAATAACATAAATCATCTGTAATCGGCTGTCAATAAGGGGTTTTAAGGGATTGTGGATGTGAAAATTGAATTGTTCGGAATTTCCGAATAACTGCAAAAAGTAAAATACCCCTTTTCCCGTGTTTCAATCAGTGGTCAAGGAATACTTGACTACTTATATGCGTTTTACTCTCGATTTTCTGCGTTTTGAGTGCGGAAATAGTCTGATATTGATAAATTATGCGGTTTCAAGACAAATCCGTTTACGTGTGCGAAAAATACGGAATGTTGAAAGAATTAAAGAATAGATGCTATAACTGAGTTGCCATTTAACTAATTTATATATGATTGAACCAATCTTCTTCTATTTCAATCTGCTCAATAATATTAACTCCTAAGTTATATTCTTTTAATTTATGAGCCAATTCTATACCATCTATCAAGTCAATCATTAGCGTTCCATCTCTTCTTGCTTCAATCTTAGCGTCTTTAGAAAACATTCCTGTAGTGATAATAATACCTTTATCTGCACGTCCAACAATAGCTCCCCTAAAATCACGCACAATAGATGAAGAAACGGTTCCATCATAGCGCTTAGATTGAAAATACACATTAAAAGAAACTAATCCTCCAATTTTAAGAATTCCTTTTCCATCTATTCCTCCATCTCCTGATTTTTTAGTAACCTCAACATTTTCAAATCCAGCTTCTTTTAGTAATCGTTGCGATAAACGCTCAAATGCAAAAGGATCCATTTTCTTCAATATTGAGAGTAATTTATCTTCCCAAGTATCTTGTTCTACAACTAACTCACTATCCGAATCTTGATTTGAACATACTGATACATCTTTTATTATACCATTATTTCTAGCTTTATTCACGATATCTTTATTATTTACATTTTGGATTTTTAATCCTTCAGATGTTAAATACCAAACACCTCGAGATGAATTATTTATTAAACCAGCTCGTTTTAGATAGTTTCTAGCCCAAGCCAAACGGTAACTAAGTTTTGTTCTATTTCCTCTATGTATTTCTGCAATATCCTTATCACTCAAATTAAGTATTTTGGCTACTTCACTTTCGATTTCTTCATTTTTTGCAGAACCGCCAAGATTGTGCATAGCTGTAATTAATGGGTTAAATAATTTTTCAAATGTTGGAACAGACATAATTACCTCAAATTATTATTAAAACATAGATAAAGTATATTTATCTCTTGCTTAATGTCAATTTTTAGATGTAAACTTACACTAGATTTATTTAAAATTCTATTTGGGAGAAAACTATGCCAAATAAAGAAGAATTAATTGAACTTTTTAGAAATAATGTAAGAGGAAGAGCTCCTGTTGTTGATGATATGAATCAACGTCACGATGGAAGGAGTGGGCACTGGCTTGAAGCACAGTTTGGAATTACACATAATGCAGACAATTATGCTGATATTTTCGGATATGAATTAAAAAATGAAACAACGTCAAAAACAACTTTTGGCGATTGGTCTGCTAATGAATATATTTATAAGGATCCTAGATATTCAGATGTATTTAATAACAGAACGACCATTCAAAATAGAGATTTATTCTTATCAATATTTGGCAAGCCTAATGTAGAAAAAGGAGGACGGTATTCTTGGTCAGGTGAGCCTTGTCCTAAAATATTAGAATACAATCGATTTGGTCAGCGACTTATTATAGGTGAGAATCAGGACATCATAGCAGAATATAGTTATAGCGAAGATCAAAGGGCTGATAAAAGAAATATTGTACCAACCTCTTTACAGCAAGAACATTTACAACTTGCTCGTTGGTATGGCAATTCAACACCTATAAATAAAAGAGGTAAATGCCTAAAGTTAAAACTTGAAGACAAATTTAATAATAATGGTTGGTTTACTTGCAAGACTGATAATGATGGTCATTATTGTAAAATATGTTTTGGAGAACCTATGACTTTTGATAACTGGATTAGGCTAGTATCTTCAGGAATTGTATTTTTTGATAGCGGTATGTATCAAGGCAACAAAAGACCGTATTCGCAGTGGAGAGCTAATAATTCCTATTGGGATAGTTTGATTGTAGAAGAATTTGAATAGTCTAAAACAAACTAAACTGATAATTAGTTTTCACATCTTCAACAGATGGTTTATCTTGTTCGATAAACATATTTCTAAAAATAGCCTCAAGAACTGGTACGACTATACTATTTCCAGCTTGTTTGTATAAACTTGTATTGCTTACAACTTGAGATGCTTTATAGAAATCATTATCATTACATCCCATAAGTCGCCAAGTTTCATTAGGTGTTAATCTTCTAACTTTATATTTTCCGTTTTTATCTTTTTTATCTGTAACAAGCTGTCTTCTATGCTTGGTCAAGAAATTATCAAGACTTGTACCTTTCCAATAATTAGAATCGATACAATAACTAACATCTTGAACTATAGGATTGTCTAAGTTGTTTTCATCTTTCAGATAAAACGACTGTAAAACATCTTTTTCAAGCATATCATACATAAATGTTTTTAATTTTATTGGGGTAGGAAATTTATAATTGAATTTATCATCTAACGAACTAATACAAAAAACTCGCTCTCTATTTTGAGGCATTCCATAATCACGAGCATTTAATATAGCCCAATTATTTTTATAACCAATACTTTCAAGATAACTCAAAAATTTATTAAAATTATGGCGATGATTATTACCAACTAAATTTTTTACATTTTCCATCATTAAGTATTTGGGTTTTTTTGTTTCAATTATTTTGCAACATTCCCAAAGTAATGATGATCTTGTTCCTGAATTATTGTTTAATCCGTGCTGATAACCTGCAACAGAGATATCTTGGCAAGGAAATGAATATGTAAGTAAATCAAAGTCTGGTAATTTTTTAGGATTGATTTTTGTTATATCACCAAAGTTTTTAACTAATTTATTAGCAATATACATATCCTTTAGTTTTTCAGACTTGAGAAATTTTGCTCTATTCTTAAATGTTTTATAATCTAATGGAACATTAATTTTTTCAAGATAATTAATCATTTCATCAGTTTCTACTTGCGAAAAACAATCTTCTTTTGAACGCTTATCTAAAAAATCAGTATGTATTGCAGCATAAGAAAGCAATGCATCTTCAACAATTTCAGAAATGCCAACAACTTCGTGTGGAATACCAAGATTCCGTAACGCCATTCTTTGACTTCCATATCCAGCAAAAGCTTCAAATACCCTTAACATATTGTCCCTTTCATTAATCGTTCGGATATTAACATTATGAGTTGGAAATATCAAATTCAATATTTGACTTATACAACACAATGTGTTAATCAGAGGACAAATGTGGTGGAGTTTGACACTTATGAACTATGCAGATGATATAAAACAGAAAAGACTTTCTCTTGGATTAACTCAAAAAGATTTTGCAGATGCTTTAGGTCTTGGAAAATATGGGGATAGAACATTGCGAAGGTGGGAAAACAAGGAAACATCACCTTCTTTGTTTGAATATAGAGCGGTAATGTCATTTGCAAATGAAACACCCTATATTGAATCAAATAAAGAAAATTTATTTACTTTTATTGATTTGTTTGCAGGCATCGGTGGAATACGCATACCTTTTCAAGAATTAGGTGGAAAATGTGTTTTTTCATCAGAGTGGGATAGTTTTGCTCAAAAAACATATAGGGTTAATTTTGGAGAAATACCTTCGGGAGATATAACAAAAATTGATGCTAAAACAATTCCTAATTTTGATGTTTTATTAGCAGGTTTCCCTTGCCAACCTTTTTCACAAGCTGGCTTAAAAAAAGGTTTTTCAGATACAAGGGGAACACTATTTTTTGATATTGAACGCATTATAGCGGAAAAAAGACCGAAGGCATTTTTACTTGAAAATGTAAAACAGTTACAAGGTCACGATAAAGGAAATACGTTAAAGGTTATTATTGAACATCTGAAAAAATTAAATTATACAGTTGATTATAAGGTATTAAGAGCCGCCGATTTCGGACTTCCTCAAAACAGAGAACGGCTATATATCATTGGATTTAATAAAGATATTTTTAAATTACCCAAAAACTTTACTTTTGAATATCCTAATCCAATATATTCCAAAACTCGTCTTGGAGATATCTTAGAAACCAAAATCGATGATAAATACACTATAAGCGACAAATTATATGAAGGACATTTACGACGCAAACAAGAACATATCGCTAAAGGAAATGGTTTTGGTTTCTCTTTATTTAATGAAAACTCTCCGTATACGAACACTTTAAGTGCTCGGTATTATAAGGATGGTAGCGAAATACTTATTGAACAAAAAAACAAAAATCCAAGAAAACTTACTCCCAGAGAATGTGCTAGGTTACAAGGTTTTCCAGAATGCTTTATAATACCTGTGTCAGATACACAAGCATATAAACAGTTTGGTAATTCGGTCGCAGTGCCAGTTGTTAGAGCTATTGCAAAACATTTGCTAAAAATTTTGCTAAAAATATAATTATTCAATATAATAAAAAGATTGAGGTGCAACAAATTTTTGATTCAAACTTCGAGGATCTAAAGCTTCATCGTAAATTTTCAAATCAGTTATTTCAATTGCGTAAGCTTTGTTCTTATTTTGGAAATACCTATCATAAAAGTCTTTTGTAACGCCACCAAAATTAAATGTTTGCTGCCATATTTGATTAGGGGTATCGCACAGTATTTTTCCAATCTTAAATTCACCCACTATCTTTTTTATAGGTTTAGAGGCGTATATAATCACAGTATCAATATTACTCTGTTTGAAAATAACTTTTCTGTATTCAAAAATTTTTTCTTTTTTGAATATTGCTTCTACAAACTTAGGTTTTATTGATAGTAATATCTTTGTCATATTAGATTGTTACAACAACGTATTTTCTTCAAAACCCAACAATTTATATACATCATTAATAAAAGATGGGTTTTTAGCTACTCTGCTACTAGAACCTAATTGTGTATATTTATCATATATTTGTATTTTAAGATCATCCATAATATTTGAACTAACTGCATTAAGGTCAAAATCGTGTAAATCCTTAAATGTAATTATTTTTTTATTTAATATTTTTGCGACAACAGCATATAATAAATAAAATAAGATATCATTTTTGGCCACAGAGTCTATATCTGAGAACGTTAAATATGTTTGAATTTTTTTACCTAAAAGAGCCACCTTATAATAAGCTTCAAGATCTTGATTTTCTTCATATAGTTTTGCATATGTAGCATCATCAGTTAGTAAAGTTGATGGGCGAGCTCGAGCAAAATCTGGTTTTCTTAAAATTAAACTAATTAAGCATTGTGCAAGAAATGATACACTTATAATTTCTGAAGCTTTTTTACGTTGATTTTTATAATAATTTTTTCTTCTATCATAGTATAACCCTCTACTCTTAAAATACATTTCAATTTGTAGGTGTATAGTATCAGTCACTCGCAATGACGATTTAGGTATTGAAGTCTGATTGTTTGTGGAATAAATTATATTATCTCGTGATTCCTCACTTTCAGGAACAATAAATCGGACAAGTATATTTCTATCTTCTGAAGATATAAGGTCTGAATTTGTTGAAAAGTATTTATAAATCTCCGTTGAGGTTTGCAATCCATTAACAATCTTAGGATTTACTAGTAGTAATTCTTTACTATTAATATGAGTTATCTTATCAGCAAGAATTGTAACACCATTATTTAACCACCAAAAATCTTCAAAACTTTTATTTGCTAAAGAACTAGCTATTGCAGAATTAACTGAATTATGTCCTTGATAATCTCTGACATTATCTTCAAAAAAGCTTTTTCTAATCATACCATTATCAGTTATAAAATCATAATACAACGGTAATTTGACTAAAGCTATATAATCTACTTTATTACCTAAACTAATTGGTTGGTCAGCAAGTGGTATATTTATCGATATTTCTGTGTCAGTATTGTATAATTCCATTAATTTATTTGCATCTACGAATTGCACGTCAATCATTGCATTTGGATATATCTTTTTGTTCGTATTGATTAATTCCTCAGCTTGTATTTTTATATTGGGATGAATTTCATCAGCACAAGCAACATAACAATATATAATTTGCACTTTTATTTGTGAACGAACCAATTTAGTCATTGCATCTCTAAAAGTTCCAAAGCTTTCAATAACTCGCTCATTATATCTTGAAGAATATTCAGTAATAACATTATCCATATTAAATAAATTTTCAGACACTGTTTTCCATTTCATAAGAGTATCTTCTTTGAATGAATTTGTATTTTTAGCTTGAAAAATGTAAAATGTTAAAGTTGCTCCTCTAGAAGCTGTTAGTGTATCAATTTGGTCGAGCTTTATTAAATCACCGTTAAGAAAAGTATATATTGCATCACAACCACCATCTTGTGGCCCGCCTGTTATACCATTTAATATTTCTTCATCACTTAGATTGTAATTTTTAAGTACTTGAGAAGCAGAAAAAAACTCGAAAAAATCATCTTCTGATGCAAAGTTATTATTATCGTTAAATTCTTGTTTAAGGCATTCACGCAGTAAAATTTGATTATTTGACATTTATTTCTTCCTAAGATACTTTAATACACTTTAACTTTTATTACAGCCAAAACAACAAGCTATTTCAAGAAGAAATAATATTTAATAACAATATTCAGTAAGTTAAATTTATATACTTTTTAAATCAATCCTCATCAACACTAGCTTTGATGTATTGATGTTTTCCATTGGGGCTGTTGGGGCAAGTTCCGCCAGTTGGAGTTAAGGCTTTATGTCCGCACCATTGGCAAACAAAACCACGGCGGTGGATTACATCCTTCTTCAGTCTTTCTAAAATTTCACGAATGGCTTTAACGTCATCTTTTTTCATTTTTTTTACTCCTAAAATTAGTTTATTTTTATATAAACAAAATTATTAACCCGTTGATTTTCCTTAATTTTAAACTTGCAATTTGCGGTGGAGTGTGATATAATTAAGTATATTCGAAGTTGAATCGATTCGTTAATTTCGAATATGAAATCACTGACATATAAGCCTTATGTAATCTGCTTTTTCATCAGAGCAGAAAAGGTTTTTATGTTTTGAAAGTGAGGTGTGATATGCTTTACATTACAAACGTAGAAAATAAGTTTTGTAGGGCATATCACTTACCTCAATCCGCAACTATTAAGAGCTTTGGTTAAATACCTCGGCTCTTTTTTTATTTTAAAGGAGTAAAAATATGACTGAAATTAAATACCCACATATAAAAGTTAATATAATTGGGCAAAATGGTAATGCGTTCTGCATACTCGGTATTTGTCAAAGAGCTATGGAACAAGCTAATTGCACCCAACAAGAAATTGATGCTTTTAACGAAGAAGCTAAATCGGGGGATTATAACCACCTTCTTGCCACGGTTTTGGCTTGGTTTGTAGTCGAATAGGAGTGCGTGCTATGGAAAATAATATTGATATTAAAAAAGTCGCTGAATTAAACGATAACTTGCGAAAGACCTTTACAGGTGGACGTGTGTTGTTGACAATCGGTTTTTGCACGTTACCCGAAGATGAACAAGCCGAGGTATTGCAAAAGGTTCGTGCATTTAATGATTTTACCCCCGATAATGACCCTTTTGGCGAACACGATTTTGGCTCGATAACATCAAGCCGTGGAACTCAAGTTTTTTGGAAAATAGACCTTTATGATATTAATGACGAGTTTTACTCTCCGCAACCAGATGATCCTACGCAAACAAACCGTGTGATGACAATTCTGTTAGCTGAGGAGTATTAAAATGACGTTTAAACCATACAAACAAGGAAATCTAGATAATCTTTGCGGTATATATAGCTCCGAAAACGCAGTGCTTAAATCAACCAATGGCTTGGCGAAGTTCACAAAAAAACAGGTCAAAGGCTGGTTTCAAGAAATTATTGCAGACTTATCTAAACACCGTAAATTGCTCGCAGTCCATAAAGATGGCTCAGAGGTTGAATTAGTTGAAAATTATCTTGGTATTATCCAATCACAACTGGCTGATAGTATTAAGCTTAAGTTGAGTTATTATAAACCATTCAACGAAAAAACACGCACGACAACAGCCATAAAAAAAATATCGACCATATCAAAACAACCGAATACAGCCGTTATTATTGGCATACAAGGGCTACACGACCATTGGAGCGTGATTGACCGAATAACCGAAGACAGAATTTACTTAAATGACTCTGACGGTTTGCGATTTTTACGTTCGAGCAGCATACCGAGGATTTATGACCTGACAGTTGAGGACACGATAGTGGTTAAAGCTGAGGCTGTGTAAACAAGGTATACCCCCATTGCATATGTCAAAACCTGTGAAAAATACATCAAAAACTTGATTTATTTCACAGCTGTGAAACGGGGTTATAAATGTCAATTTCACACTAAAGGAGTAAACAATATGATTTTCAATTACAAAAGAGTTTCCACAACTGACCAAAATACCGAGCGCCAACTGTTAAATGTTGCTTGTGATAGGGAGTATGTCGAAAAAATCAGTGGTAAAAACACCAACCGTCCCGAACTTCAAGCGATGTTACTCAATATCCGTGCTGGTGACGAGGTTAACGTCCACTCTATGGATAGATTAGCGCGAAACACAAAGGATTTATTGAACTTAGTCGAAGAAATAACCAATAAAGGTGCTAAAATTGTATTTCATAAAGAAAATTTGACTTTTGCCCCCGATAAACAAGACCCTTATCAAAAAATGATGATGACAATGCTTGGAGCGGTGGCAGAACTTGAACGAAATTTAATTTTAGAGCGACAACGAGAAGGTATTGCGTTGGCTAAACTCAAAGGTAAATATAAGGGTGGGAAACATAAACTAACCAACGAACAAGCCGAAGAAATTAAAAACTTAGTCAATAACCGCACCCCTATAACCACCATCGCTAAACAATATAATGTTTCAAGAAGGACGGTTTATAATTATTTATAAAAATTTAGCTGACTTTTATATTTTGCTTGACTCTTGGTAAAATATACGCTACGCAATTAATAGTTCTTGAAGCAATAAAGGAGAAATGAAGGTCAACTAAATCTATTACATAAAAAAGTATTATTTGATAATAATACAGCTGCAATTAGGTCTTAATTGACCGAAGGGTCCAACGGCTTTAAGAAACTCAACCCACTTCCTGATGGAGTGGTTTTTTTTGTTTTTAAATCCCTCTTCTGAAAGGAAGATGGGATTTTTTTTATTTTTTATAAAGGAATAAAACTATGTCTAATGAAAATGAAACAATTTCTGATGTTACTAATGTATTGGCGGACAATGTAACAGAACATAAAATTGATGCTATTATAAAAGTAGAGCAAATTAAGTCTTATTTTAGTGAGGCACATACGTTCTGGCGATCTTGTAATGAAAAAAATTATGAGGGATTGTCAGAGCTTTTTGGTGTAGTTCAAGATTCTAGTGATGATGATATTGAAGCAATATGCCAAAAGTTCAATATTAAATATGAAAAACAAGGTACGATACCTATAAAAGACCGTGTGAACATAATTTTTGAAGCTACTTTTGACAACGCTTTCAAGGACGAATTAAATGATGAACGATTTAAGGCTCGTTTTTATGACCGCCGTAAAATTTATAAAAAGGCGATTAATAATATGCTGGATATGAATTTGACAAAGGAACAAGCCTTAGAACTGTTAAAAAATAAAGGTATTGAGGCTATAGCACGAGGTAAATCGAAAAAAGCTCAAACCTCATCTCAAGCTGCCAACCAAACAAGTGATGAATGTGTGTCTGAAATGGTAAATAAAGATACTATCACTTGCGAACTAACTAAGGAGCAAAAAGCCATATTAGATGCTATATCTGATGATAATGTTCCAAATACAGTTAAAAGTAATTTTGTGATTTTTCGCTATAATAATGGTAATGTTCATAGTGCTAATCGCCAAGGTTCAATCAAAAAAATATGGGATTATACTGCAAATTTTAATACATATAAAGGGGTTGAGCCTTTTGTTGTTATTGTTCCGTGTGAGGAACAAGTAGTGGGTAACCCACCAGTTACAAGTGATGATGCTGTTGATGTAAAGGAGCTTACTAATGAAGAAAAGTAAGAAATCCGAAATTGATGAGCGTATTACCGACTTAAATCGACAAGCGATAGCCCAAAGTTGCTCATATTACCGTGAACTAGCCCATAAGCTTGATGACGATGCTGACACACTCGCAAACCCTTACTATGTTAATGAATTGCAGAAACGTTTTATCGACCATTTTTTACCGTTAATTAATTCAGATGTTACTCCTGTGTTTTTCACGATTAATGAGTATATCCAAGGTAAAATGATAACAATTCCCGAAGATGAGTTGATGTCATACAATCCTAAGCCATTTTTGGAGCGTGTTAAAAAGTGGTTTTGCCGTGGTTTACCTGATGCCATTGTTCATTTAGTCTTGGAAGTTAAGTTTGATAATCGTTTCGGTTGGTTACCTCATATTCACGGTTTTGTTTTTGGTTCCGATAAAGATACGGTTTTTGAATTTTTGAAACAAAGAATGTTTGAAAAGTATGAGTATTATCTTGATTCTAATTTACTACCACCTAAAAAATCGTGGATATGTGATGAACTGGTTTATAAGATACCGCATAAAATAGAGCTGATTAATGTAAAGGAAATTAATAAAACTCCAGAAAAGGTGGTAAGCTATTTATGTAAGTTCCGCACTTATGAAGAATTATATTATGTGAATCTCTTAAAGCTAAAAAAGAAAAAGAAAAAAAGGCATGCTAAACGTGGTTGTTTGCATTTACGATTTTTGGATTCTTATAAGTATTCCGCTTTTTACCGCAACATTAACACTAACTTTTCAATGACATATGCACAAAATACTGTCATTGGTAAAAAGTCTGAATTTGCGTTAAATAAGGTTGTAGAGGGTAACGATGGGCTTAAAGTTGACGAGTATGTGCTAAATTGGTTTGAACACAATACAAAAAATAAGTTCACTATTAATTCGGCTTTGAATTTTTTGGGATTTAAAAATTTTAAGTTTGAGGAACAAAAAAATATTGTCCATTATATGTGTCATCATCATTCTTGTTTAGTTGTCGAAAAAACAGGCTTTGGAAAAAGTTTGATTTATCAGCTTATTGGTCTAATGCGAAAAAAACTATGTGTGGTAATTATGCTGACTATTTCTTTAATGGATGGTCAAACCCGAGCCTTGAATAATAAGATTCAAAACATATCAGTAGCAATCCACTCTAAAATGACCGTTAAAAATCAGCAATCCCGATTAAAAGAGCTTAAACAAGGCAAATATAAATTTTTATTTGTATCTCCTGAGTTGGTGCTATCAAAAACAATGCAATCGGTCCTAAAAAAGGTTGGTGTTAGCACAATCGTCGTAGATGAAGCTCATTGTATCAGTTTCTGGGGAGCTGATTTTCGTCCTGAATATGAGGATCTGAAAAAAATGGTTGATATGTTTCCTAAAGCTAAAACAATATGCCTGACTGCGACAGCTGATAAGCAAACGTGTAAGGATATTAAGGCAACTATCGGCTATGAAAAATTATTTCGTGGCGATTTATCTCGTCCCGAAATTGAATATATCTGTGTGCGTAAAAAATATGGTTCTGATGCACAAATAAAACAGGTCTTGCAAATATTAAAACCTTACCATAAAAAAGGAAAGCCGACGAAAACAGTGCTGATTTATTGCGGAACAAAGGATAAGGTTAGAGCTGTGCATTATGTGCTTGCCCAAAAAGGTATAAGTTCTCTAATGTATCACTCTGAGAGTAAAAAGCATAATGAAGTTCTTAATGAGTTCTACACTAAACCGTGCTTTATCATAGCAACTAATGCTTTTGGTATGGGGATTGATAAACCAGATGTAAGAGCAGTAATACATTATGATGTGCCGAGCAGTATCGAAATGTATTACCAAGAAAGTGGTCGAGCTGGTCGTGATGGTAAAAAAGCTCAAGCAATATTATTTTTTAATAAAAACGATGTTAAACGCACGCAAATGCTGTTTTGCAATCCTAACAAGAAAAAGGCAACCAAGGATGAAAAAAAGCAGCTAAGAGTTAAAAGGCAACGTTTCAAGCCTATGCAAAAAATGTTGACTATATCCTCAGATAAACAGCGAGTTGAATATATGCTGAAATACTTGAAAAATGGGCTTGATTAAGCCCTTTTTTCTTGGTTGATATAAAGGTGTGATAAATCTAGCCCTTCATACCGTAGCTTTTCGTTTATTTCATTAGCTAAAACTTTGATACTTATCGTACCGTAGTGTT
Organism: Alphaproteobacteria bacterium; assembly: GCA_045659785.1. Classification (GTDB taxonomy): domain Bacteria; phylum Pseudomonadota; class Alphaproteobacteria; order RF32; family CAG-239; genus JAFUYI01. The sequence goes on along the minus strand of JAZRCM010000014.1, from coordinate 94,901 downwards.
CCGATAGTGAATTAGCACCTTCCCAACCGCATAAACGCTGGACTCGGTCAATCGGGCAATTATGGTTTCTCAATACTGTTCGGACGGTGTGGCGGAAGGAGTGAAACACGAGATACTCTTTTTTTAGCCCGATTTTTTCGAGGTATTTACCAAACCAACGTGAAGCTTGGGCTGACAACTCACCTCGCACATTGGGCTTAAAATCAAAGAAAATTCGTTTGTTAGAGGCTTTACTTTCTTTTCTCATAAAATCAACAAACTTAAAAAATCCTAGTTTGATAAGCTCTTGATGAATAGGAATCGAGCGAATACCTGCTTTTGTTTTGACTCGCTTTCCATTGTTTTCGTTAATACTTAAAAATTTAACCCCTTCTTCCTCTCGGATATCGTCAAATTCGAGCTGGCAAATTTCGTTTAAGCGTGCTCCTGTATATAAACCAAGCAAAACCACCCAAAACAATGAACGTTTTTCTCGATTATGATCCCAATGCTTCGTAAAAAGTTCGCTATGGAACAGCTTTTGTAGTTCCTCAATAGTGAAGGTCTGATATTTGTTGTCTTCTTTCGGTTTCGAAAAGGCTGGAATATCAACTTCATCCATTGTGTTGTCTTTGAGATATTTTCGTTTTACAGCCCAATTAAACAAGGTCTTAAGCGACTGAATATAGTCGGCTTTTGTTTTTTCCGAAATAGTATTTTCGATATGCCCTTCATTTTTCTTTATAAGTTTGAGTACATCGTCATCTTTATTTAAGCGAGGCGGAAGCCATTGCAAATTCATCATAAGACTTTGCAAATCATCAGAAGTAATTTGTCGGATCTTTTTGTTGTTCAGCAGCTGGCTTAAAACTGTTATACGTTGCTTAATTTTATCTTTTTGTGCTTGTGATACATTGTCTCGAGATAGTTCGTTATTAAAAACATCAACCAGTTCTATCAAAGTCAAATCTGCTTTTTTATAAGTTTTCGGCTCTAAATTAGTGACAATAAACTCCTCTAATGAAGGCGGCATATAAATCAAACTTTGAGGTTCATTAATTTCTGCGCCTTTAATATAATTAATCATAATTTCAAGATATTGGATAAGAGCCAGCATAAAGGATTGCAAAAATTTATTCTGACAGGCTTCGCTAGGTTTGATAAGATGGTTGACGGAAATATAAATATCAACGGACGGTTGCAAAGTTTTATAATTGTGCTCGTGGTATGCTTCAATATTTTCTTTAAGCAGAAGATTGTAGTAGTTGAGTGTTTCAAGGCTTTTTATCAAAGTTTTTTTATCTTTATTGATATTTTGAACACAATAATCCAATGCAAAAGATTCTATCGTTGCATCATCATAATCGTATGTTTCGTAAGGAGATGGGGATACTTTTAAGTCAAAATCATCTTCAATCCCATTTCCAAAGCCTTTTATTGTCATTTTGTATTTTTCCATTACAAACAAGCTATTTATCTTTGCGATTATAGCCATACTTCTGATAGTTGCAACAGTTTTATCAGTTGTATGGAGTGACTGCCATATTTGTTTTTTCTTAAATACGGAAATTAAACTTCGAGGAACATTAACCACGACATAATATGAAGACCCACGATTATATAACTTCATCTGATTAACCTTAATTTGAGGGCTAAAACACCTTAAGGTTATTAGCAAAAGTTATTAGCAAAATTGATTTTATTGAGGTTTTAAAAAGCAAAAAACCTTGTAAAAACAAGGTCTTAGACTGATGTTGGCTGGGGTGGCTGGATTCGAACCAACGAATGACGATACCAAAAACCGTTGCCTTACCACTTGGCGACACCCCATCAGTTTGTGCGCAGACATATATTTAGAATAAAAAAATAATAAATGCAAGCTTTTTTTTACAATATTTTGTTTTTCTCTTGTTTGAGACATTTTTAAGACTACATCTATAATATAAAATTTCCGTATTAGGAGGTAAAATGAAGTTATATCAATTAGTTGCGGTAATGGCGTTTTTTCCTGTTGTTTCGCAGGCATATGATACATCGGGGCTGTATATAAATTTCAAACGAGTAGGTTTTGACCTCGGCACGGCAAAAGTCAGCAATTATCGAGAGTATGAGGGCTCGCCAAATACCGAAATCAACCAAAACACACAAGGAGTCTTAAAAGGTGTTTTTGATTTTGCTTTTGAGTATGAACAACCTAAGTATCGTTGGGATAACAGTATTTATGCCGAATACGGAAAGAGCAAAATCCACGGAAACCCGGGGCGAAAATCACATACGGAAAATGCGGATAAATTGTTGTTGACGACCGACTATACTTATAAAATTTGGCATTTTAACAACAACTCGGATATGGGACCTTATGCAAATTTGGCTTATCAAACCGAGTTTACAACCGATTCTAATGCAAAACGTCAAAAAATTGCTCGTTCATTTCAGGGGTTGAAACTGATTAACGGAGCTAGAAATATTACCGATTTTCACTTGGCGATGCTCGAGGAGGTAGATTTTACTTATAAAGATTCTAACACTAAAACCGCATGGGAAATTGGATTTACATATAAATTCCCATTAAACGATACATATCGTTTTGAGTTCGAAACGTATTATCGTGATTATTTATCATATACTCGGGATAACAACTCAGACTTTCGCTACGAAGTTTTTGCGGTCGCAAAGCTGAATATTAAGACCGGAAAAGACTTTTTTGTTGAGCCGTATGTCTCATATTTTAGAGCCAAAGACCGTGAAAATAAAAAGGCCGGTTCAAATGTTGTTTTCGGAGTGGCGGTTGCATATAGCGAAATATTTTAATTGGACAATTTCATAATTTAGAATTATCCTTGCCTTGTTACAAATAAGGAGGGGACGATGAAAGTTACGGTTTTAGGTTCAGGTTCAGCTTATGGTTGTCCGATGGTGTTTAATAAATGGAGAAATGCAAACCCGACAAATCGTAAAAATATTCGTAGTCGCGCTTCTGTTCTTATTGAAACGCAGGGCAAATATTTTTTGATAGATGCCGGTCCGGAATTTAGACAGCAAATTAATGACAATAATGTTCCGGATATAAATGCCGTTTTTGTTACTCACGGACATTATGATCATATTGCGGGTATTCCCGAGTTGCCGAGAGCATCGAAAAATATAGAACATCCGATAGAGATATGGGCAAGCCAAGAAACGATGGCAGAGTTAAATTCAACCTTTTATTATTTGTTCAACGGAGAAGAGCCCGAAGGTGTCGGATTGAGGTGGAAAATGTTGCCTGATGACGGTATTTTTGAAAGCTGCGGAGTGAAATTTGAAACATTTCAGGTTCCTCACCACAGATTACATTGCTCAGCATTTCGTTGTGAAAATTTTGCTTATGTTGCAGATTGGCAAGATTTGCCTGAACAGGCATTAAATCATTTACAAGATTTAGATGTTTTGTTAATCGAGTGCAATAACGGTCTTTATCCTGAAGTGAACGGACATGGAGACTTAGAAAAAATCAAATACTTTACTTCTATTATAAAACCTAAAAAAACGATTTTAACCCATTTATCGGCTCGTGTTGATTTTGATGAAACTCAACAAATGCTTCCCTCATCTTTTGAATTAGCATTTGATGGTATGATAGTAGATGTTTAGTTTGTTATGTCAATTCAACTAAAAAAATATTCCGCCAAATTTTACGATTAAAAATTCTAATATAATCGGGGATAAAATCCACCAATAAGCCCATTTAGATTTTTTGTATAAACACCAAAAAGTTGCAAATAATGATATTAAATAAGTTGTTATACATATATAACATAAAAAAATAAAAGTTTCTTTTGAGTGAAGATACCATTCCGGAGCATCAGGTTCTATAATTTTACCATAATTTCCGAGCTTTATTTGTTCTATAACATTAAATTCATATTTAATAAAATAAAAATATAGAGCAATGAATAAGGTAAAAAATACATATTTTATTATGACTGTCTTTTTGTTCCAAAGAAGTCGAAAAATCTTTTTGATATTATTCATATAAAACCTCCGGTTGTTTAGGTATTGTGTAGCATTTGTTTAATTCAATTAAAAAATAATTTTTCAATATACATAAGTAAATAACCCAATGTAAAGGGGGATAAAGCCCACCAATATGCCCATTTAGATTTTTTATACAAACACCAAAGGGTTAAAGATAGCAATATTACATCAACACATATCTCAATATATACCCATAAGATAAAATTGTATTTCGAGCGAAGATGCCATTCATAAGCATCGGATTCTATAATTTTAACAAAATTTCCGAGTTTTATTTGTTCTATAACATTAAAGTTATGTTGAATAAAAACAAAGTATAGAGCGATGCACAAGGTAAAAAATACATATTTTATTATGATTGTCTTTTTGTTCCAAAAAAGCTGAAAAATCTTTTTGATATTATTCATATAAAACCTCCGGTTGTTTAGGTATTATGTACATTTGTTTAATTCAACTAAAAAATATTCCGCCAAATTTTACGATTAAATATTTTATTAAGAAAGGAGATAAAATCCACCAATAAGCCCATTTAGATTTTTTATATAAACTCCAAAAAGTTAAAAATATTGATATAAGATTTATGGATATATTTATATATTTCAAAAAAATAAACAGTTCTTCTGAGCGAAGGTACCATTCGGGAGCATCAGGTTCTATAATTTTGACATAATTTCCGAGTTTTGTTTGTTCAATTACAATCAAATTGTGTCGAATTAAATGTATAAATAGAGCAATGAATAAGGTAAAAAATACATATTTTATTATGACTATCTTTTTGTTCCAAAAAAGATGAAAAATCTTTTTGATATTACTCATATAAAACCTCCGGTTGTTTTTTGCATTATTGTAATTACATAAAATAGAATATAGGTAAGAACTTGGCAAGAAAATTTTTGCCAAGTTCTTATTTTTTTTACCAACCTTTAGGGTATTTTACTTTCAATGGTAAATCAGTGTTATAATTTTTAAAATCATTATAAAAACTTTCATTGCCGGAAGTTAAATCGATACAACCGCCAGAACCTAAAGTTGTTCCTCCATGAACATACATACTGTCACGACCATAAGTATTTGTGTTAGGCAAAGGTTGGATCGGAACTCTACTTTTTCCCCAACTGTTAGGTTTTTCAAACCAGTAATCATATTCAGTTGTTATTGGGGCATTTAATCTTTGTATCAAAGGAATATTGCCATAATCCTGTCCGCTGTCTTTCTTTAAAACATAATCGCCTTCCGGTATTGGTCCTGCATCTTTCACATTTGTATGTTGTGATCCTTGTAATTTAGGGTGTCCTGACATAGCTTTCCAATATTTAACCGGCTTTCCGTTTTGTTGCCAACTTAGATTTTGACCATCAAATAACAGTTCTCCCGGTTGTGAATAATCCGGTTTGGTAGGAGTAACATTTTTCTGTTGGTTTATTCTATTATGAGCATTAAAACGATCATAGTAACTATATTCATTAGAAGCCGGATTTAAGCTTTGTTGTCTCTCCTTTTCTCTAGCTCGCATCATGTTATATTCAATTTCATCTCGAAGAGAGAATTTTGAATGATCAATTCCAAATTCATCAATTTGAGAATTTTCTTTTAATTTGTATAATGTCATTTTTTTCTCCATAAAAAAAGACTGCATTCGAAAATGCAGTCATAAATTGATGTAAAGAAAAGAACTAATAACGTTCTTCATAAAATAAATAGGGAATTGATGCACCAATTCCCTATTATAGATTTTTTTAGCATATTTTTCGTCGGATGTAAATACATTTTGTGTAACGCTGTGGATAATGTTTATTAAACATCAAAAAAGGTCGCTGTTTTAGCGACCTTTATGATTGTTTTATTTTTCTCTCGGAATTTTTTTCTCGTCTTCTTTTTCTTGCAATTCTTGCAAATCGCGTTCTGTTGCCAATTTAACCAGAATTGTTTTAATGACTGTATCAATGTCTTTATCTTCCGAATAATCCGCCGGCAATGCAAAGTTTACACGTCCGTCGCTCAACAATTTAATAGCTTTTTCTCTTGTGCTTTCCGGTTTGTAAACCGCAATAGAATATCCGCCGTTTTTCTTAACCAAACGCATAGAAGGAATATCGGTATCGCCGTCTCCGAAATATATCATACGAGTAAACGGAATAGGGCGCTCACTATCCGGCATAAATTCATTAACCGCTCTATCTTCTAATTTACCTAAACCTTTATTGATTTTAGATAGATATTGTGTTTTTGTTGAATAGTTCACAACACGAGCCGGCCAAATCGGATGCCCTTCTTCATTATAAGCATAAGCGCATCCGAATACTTCTTTGAAATGTTCTCTAATTGATGTTCCGTCAATAATTTCTTCATATCCTGACGAAATTACATAGTGTTCAATCTCTAAATCGAGCATATCGCCGTAGTGATTAATACGTTTGAACCAATCTTCTACACCTGCAAAATATTCAATATCTTTACCGCATTCTGCAAAAACTTCTTTTGTTAATGGCACTTTCTTTTCGTGCGACATTTTAACAAAGTAATACATTGAACTGGTTATTTGGTCAGCATCGTTTTCTACCCACCATGTATTAGCTTCATGCCAAAATGTTTTTACATCCATACCAAACTTAGGAATTAAGCAATAATCTTGCATATTTGTTGTACTTAGGGTGCCATCAAAATCATAAATTAGGGCAACTTTCACTTTTTTTACCATCTTTTTTATTATCTCCACTTGATATTTTTTAATAGATACCTTATAAAACAAAGAAGTTAAGAAATCAACAATATTAAGAATATAAATATATAAAGGACAAAAACAATGCCTGCAAAAACTATGGACCAACTGGTATCTCTGTGTAAACGTCGCGGATTTATTTTTCAAAATGCGGATATTTATGGCGGACTTCAAGGGGTATATGATTACGGTCCCCTCGGTGTTGAGCTCAAAAACAATCTCAAAGCCGCTTGGTGGCGTTCAATGGTTTATGAACGTGACGATGTAGAGGGACTTGATTCTGCAATTTTGACCAATCAAAAAGTTTTGCACTATTCAGGACATGAAGATACTTTCTCAGACCCGATGATTGATTGCAAAAAATGTAAAGGTCGTTTTAGAGCAGACCACATCGACGGAAAATGTCCAAACTGTGGCTCTACCGAATTGACAGAGCCTCGTCCGTTTAATTTGATGTTCAAAACCGCAATAGGTCCGGTTGATGATGGTTCATCTTATGGTTATTTGCGTCCGGAAACTGCACAAGCTATTTTTACACAGTTTAAGAATGTTGTAGATTCGACATCTCGTAAGCTTCCTTTCGGTATTGCTCAAATCGGAAAATCTTTCCGCAACGAAATCACACCGCGTAATTTTATCTTCCGCGTAAGAGAATTTGAACAAGCTGAGTTGGAATACTTTGTAGAGCCGGGTGAAGATGAAAAATGGCACGAAATCTGGAAAGATGAACGCATTAAATGGTGGGAAGAACAAGGTCTTAAACGTGAAAATATCAACATTTATACCACTCCGAAAGAGGATTTGGCTCACTATGCAAAGGCTTGTTATGATATTGAATATCAATTCCCTCATGGTATGGAAGAATTAGAAGGTATTGCTAATCGTACAGACTACGATTTAGGAAATCATACCAAAGCTCAAGATGAAATGAATTTAACTTCTGAATGTCATAAAAATAATGAATCTACACAAAAGTTGTGCATTATGGACGATAAAAATAAATGGGTTGTTCCTTTTGTGATAGAACCTTCTATGGGTGTTGACAGAGGTGTGTTGGCCGTTATGACCGAAGCTTATACCGAAGAAGATTTAGGAGAAGGTAACAGCCGTATTGTATTGAAACTCAAAAAACACTTGGCTCCGATTAAGGTTGCCGTAATTCCTCTTAAAAAGAACAACGAACAAATTATGGCAAAATGTCATGAAATTAAGAAGAATTTGTTAAAACTCGGCATTGGTCGTGTTGCGTTGGAAAATACCGGAAACATCGGTAAGGCATATCGTCGTCATGATGAAATCGGAACTCCGTTATGTCTTACAGTTGATTTTGAAACAATCGAACAACAGCCGGAATCAGTAACGGTAAGAGATAGAGATACAATGGAACAACATCGTGTTAATATCGCTGATTTACCAAACTATTTAAGAGAATATTTCTTATAAAATAAAAACTCGGGAGCGAAAAACTCCCGAGTTCTTTTGTTATATTAAAATTGATAACGCAAACCTAAATAAAATTCATTTGCAGTTATATCAAATTCGTTTGTTTCATCAAATCCAGGACCATTATAATTTTGTGTTTCGGATAAATCTCCAAAATCAATATATCTGTATCCGGCATCAACTACAACGTTATCATTAATTGAGTATGAAACACCTGCACCGATTTGCCAAGAGAAGTTGGTGTCCTTTATGTCGCCATAATATTCTGACCAATATTGGTCTTGTGCTTTAATTTGTGCATAACCGACACCTACACCGATATATGGGGTAAATTTTGTTCCTGTATTAATATCATAATACGCATTGAGCATAAAAGACTGGGTTTCAATTTTTGTTTTATAAACATCCCACCAATCTGCGTAAGAACTCTCAGTATCTGCTTTTTTATTATATTCTAATTCAGCTCGGATGTTGCCATGAGGAGCTTGAAAAGAAGAACCGAAAGCAATTGCACCACCTAAATCTTTATCACCGATGTCATAAGATTGACTTTCTGTTTCAAAATCCCAAGTGCTTCTGTAATTTAAATCAGCTTTTAAATCGGTATAAGTAGCTTTTACTGAAACATACGGATTAAAATCAAGAGCATTTGCGTTAAATGCAAACAATGATGTGGCAATACCTGCCATTAATATAGTCTTTTTCATTTGTTAACTTCCTTCAATTTGTTATATAAAATTAAATCGCCTTGATTAGAGGCGACTGGAAGTTAGAACCTATTGAACAAATAGTGCGGTATATTGACCGCAAGGCTTATTTTACCGCCTTCCAGTCATATTTAAAATAACCAGTAGGCGTGTAAAATTTAACGTCATATACACTAAAGACGTGTTCAGGAGGGTTCTAAACCTCACATCGGTAATCAGCCAATGCACATTTAGGGTATGCTAAAAATAAAATAAAGTCAAATATAAAAAACTCGGGAGATGATAAGCTCCCGAGTTTTTTGTTATCTCCCGAAGACGGCGTTTCGTAAACGTTCCAAAGTTTTTGCGGCATGCGGACGAGCTTTTGCGGCTCCTTCTTCCAACATTGCTTCTACTTCTTCAAAATGTTCCATATAATATTGATATTTTTCTCTAGATTCTTTTACTAAATCAATTGTAGCATCAAGTAGCATATTTTTAATATGTCCGTATCCTAACTTGCCGTTTTCCAATCCATAAGCCATTTCTGCAACCTTATCGGCAGAAGCAACGGATTTATATACCTGATAAACCAAGATTTCTTCAGGATTTTTAGGTTCTTCCATCGGACGAGAATCTGTCTTAATGGAGAAAATTGCTTTTTTAATCTCTTTATCATCGGCAAAAATAGGAATAACATTGCCATAGCTTTTGCTCATTTTTCGACCGTCAATACCCGGTACGACAGCAACGTTTTGGTCAAGATAATATTCCGGCAGATGCAATAGCTTTTGATTGTAGTGAGCATTGATAATGCCGGCAATATCACGAGCGATTTCAACGTGTTGAACTTGGTCTTTTCCTACCGGAACAATATCGGTATCAAAAGTTAAAATATCTGCAGCCATAAGAGTAGGGTATGTATAAAGCCCCATATTGATACCATCATCATCGGGTTTTCCGGCTTCACGATTTTTATCCAAACAAGCTTTATATGCGTGTGCCTTATTCATAAAACCTTTCGGAGTATAGGCATATAAAATTGTCGTAATTTCCGGAATTTGATAAATATCGGATTGACGATAAAAAATTGTTCTGTTCGGGTCTAATCCGAATGCTAAATAAACACAGGCAATTTCTTTGAGCTTTTGATTCAATACTTGCGGATCTTTTTCTGCATTAATTGCGTGATAATCGGCAATAAACATATAGTGCTTTCCTCCGGCATCCAAAACTTGGTGTCCAAGTTGTAAAGCAGGGCGAATTGCTCCCAAAAAATTACCGATATGGGGAGTGCCGGTTGGCTTAACTCCGGTCAAAACAATTTTATTTTCAAACATTTTAGTGCCTTTTTATCATTTTTTGATTGTAATTATTTATAAAATTGTTACTCTATCTGAGTTTATAAATCAATTAAAAAATTAAGGACGCTAAAAAATGTTGGATATTAAATATATTGTAGAAAATCCTGAAATCGTAAAAGAAGGATTTGCCAAAAAGGGCTGCACTATAAATGTAGATGAATTAATCAATCTTTATCTTGAGGTTAATAAGCTTAAAACATCATCACAAGCTTTGGCCGAAGAAAAAAATCGTTTAAGTAACTCCATAAAGTCTGCTTCATCGGAAGAGCGTCCGTCCATTATTGCAAAAAGTAAGGCTATCGGAGAAGAATTTAAAGTAGAACAAGAAAAATTGGCTGCTGAACAAGCTAAATTAGATGAAATTATGTGGAGAGTTCCGAACTTGCCAAGTCCTGAAACTCCGGTCGGTGTTGATGACAGCCAAAATGTGGTATGTCGCAAAGTCGGCGAAATTCCGAGTTTTGATTTTGAACCGAAAGACCATGTTGAAATTATGGATATGAACGGTTGGGGCGAGTTGGAACGTATTGCAAAAGTTTGCGGTTCTCGTACTTATGCAATTTGTGATGAATTGGCTCGTTTAGAATTGGCTATTCACCTCTTGGTTATGGATAAACTTGCCGGTTATGGTTTTAAGGTAATTACTGTACCTTCAATTTCAAAAGAAAAACCTCTTTACGGCCAAGGATATTTACCGTTTGCGAAGGACGAAATTTATTATATGCCGGAAGATGATGTTTATTTGTCAGGAACTGCAGAGTTGATTTTGAACTCTTTGCGTGCAGATGAAATTTTGACCGAGAATGAGTTGCCGATTTTATATGCCGGTTTTTCTCCTTGTTTTCGTCGTGAAGCCGGAGCTGCCGGAAAAGATACTCGCGGTTTGACACGTGTTCACCAATTTATGAAAACAGAACAATTTGTTATTTGTAAAAATGATGTTGAAGAAAGCGAAAAATGGCATAAAAAATTGTTGCAAATTTCAGAAGAAGTTTTGCAAGATTTAGAATTGCCGTATCAGGTATTAGAAGTTTGTACCGGCGATATGGGAGCTCCAAAATATCGTCAATATGACTTGGAAGCTTGGGTTCCGAGCCAAAATTGTTACAGAGAAACTCACAGTTGTTCAAATATTACCGAATGGCAAGCACGTCGCACCAATTTGCGTTATCGTGATAATGCCGAAGGTAAAGTAAGATTTGTTCATACCTTGAATAATACCGGTATCGCAACTCCGAGAGCTTTGGTTCCTTTCTTGGAAAATCACCAACAAGCCGACGGTTCGGTTCGTATTCCGGAAAAATTGCAACCGTATATGATGGGCAAAAAGTTCATTGGCGGCAAAAAATAAATTTTCAATCCCCGAGCAATCGGGGATTTTTTGTTGTAACAAACAGTAACAAAAGGTTTTTGCTTTAAGCTGTTTTTATGATTGTAAAAAAAATAAAAAAAAATATTATCACAGCGAATTATGTAATTTTTTTTGGAGTATGCGATGGAAAAAAATATTAAAAATTCAGAAGAAACTTCAGTTGAAATCGTAAATTCTGCCGAAGCTTTGGAAGAATTGATTGCGAAAGTGAAAAGAGCACAAAAAGAATATGCTACTTTTTCACAAGAACAAGTTAATGCTATTTTTAAGGCTGCCGCAGCTGCAGCCGATAAGGCCAGAATCCCTTTGGCTCGTATGGCGGTTGAAGATACCGGAATGGGTGTTATGGAAGATAAAATAATCAAGAACCATTTTGCTTCCGAATATATATATAATAAGTATAAAAATGCCAAAACTTGCGGTGTTATCAAAAATGATAAAACCAACGGCACCAAAATTGTGGCAGAACCTTTAGGCGTGATTGCCGGAATTATTCCGACAACAAACCCGACCTCAACAGCTATTTTCAAATCATTAATTTCGCTAAAAACTCGCAATGCGATTATTTTTTCTCCGCACCCGAGAGCAAAAAAATCTACAATCGCTGCCGCAAAATTGATTTTAGATGCTGCCGTTGCTGCCGGAGCTCCTAAAAATATTATTGCTTGGATTGACGAACCAAGTCTTGATTTGACCCAGCAACTTATTACCCATCCGCAAGTTGATACTATTTTGGCAACCGGTGGTCCTAGTATGGTTAAGGCTGCTTATTCAAGCGGAAAACCTGCTTTAGGTGTGGGAGCCGGTAATACTCCTGCTGTTATTGATGAAACTGCTGATATTCAAATGGCCGTATCATATATTTTGATGTCAAAAACTTTTGATAACGGTATGATTTGCGCCTCTGAACAATCTATTGTTGCTGTTGATGATGTTTATGAAGCAGTTAAGAAAGAGCTTGTATATCGTGGTGCATATCTTTTGAGCAAAAAAGAGTCAGAACAATTAGGCAAGATTATTTTGAATGAAAATATGACCGTAAATGCCGCTATTGTAGGACAAAGTGCCGCAACTATTGCTAAATTGGCCGGATTTGAAGTTCCTGCTCATACCAAAGTTTTAGTTAGTGAAGAAACTTCAACAGCTCGTGAAAATCCGTTTGCTCACGAAAAATTGTCTCCGATTTTGGCTTTGTATAAGGCTTCTGATTTTTATAAAGCAACAGATATGGCCTTGGAATTAGTAAATTTAGGTGGTATCGGGCATACTTCTGTTCTTTATACCGATAATCGTTCACAAGACAGAATCAACTATTTTGCAACAAAACTTCCTACCGGTCGTTTGCTGATAAACTCTCCTTCTTCTCAAGGCGGTATCGGCGATTTGTTTAACTTCAAATTAGAGCCGTCATTGACATTAGGTTGCGGTTCTTGGGGCGGCAATGCCGTTAGTGAAAACGTTGGAGTTAAACATTTGTTGAATTATAAAACTGTTGCCGAAAGGAGAGAAAATATGTTGTGGTTTAGAGTTCCGCCGAAAATCTATTTCAAGAGAGGTGCTGTTGATTGTGCTTTACGCGAATTGGAAGGAAAAAAACGTGCCTTTATCGTAACTGACAGATATTTATTTGATTCCGGTACGGTAAACAGTGTCACCAATGTATTAGAAGAAATGGATGTTGATTATCAAATCTTTTTTGATGTAAAACCGGATCCGACTTTGTCAACCATTGATGAAGCTTTGGCTATGATTCGTCCGTATCAACCGGATGTGATTATTGCATTGGGCGGTGGTTCTCCGATGGATGCTGCTAAAATTATTTGGTTAATGTATGAACATCCTGAAGTTAATTTCGAAGATATATCTATGCGTTTTATGGATATTCGCAAGCGTATTTGTTCTATTCCGGAATTAGGCAAAAAAGCACAAATGGTTGCAATTCCGACAACATCGGGAACAGGTTCCGAAGTTACTCCTTTTGCAGTTATTACTGATGATAAAACTCATGTAAAATATGCTATTGCCGATTATGCTTTGACACCTAATATGGCAATTATTGATGCTAACTTTGTTGATAGTATGCCTAAAGGTTTAACTGCTGCTTCCGGCTTTGATGCTTTGGTTCACGCGGTTGAAGCTTATGTTTCTACAATGGCAACTAACTTCACAAACTCTACGGCATTAGAAGCTATTAAACAAATTTTCCGCTATTTGCCTCGTTCATACCAAAATGGAGCGAACGATCCGATTGCTCGTGAAAAAGTACATCATGCCGCAACTATTGCAGGTATGGCATTTGCAAACTCTTTCTTGGGCTTGTGTCACTCTATGGCTCACAAGCTTGGCGGAGCGTTCAATATTCCTCACGGAATTGCAAATGCTTTATTGTTTAATCAGGTTATTCGTTATAATGCGACAGATTGTCCTCGTAAACAAGCAATCTTCCCGCAATATAAGTTCCCGAGTGCCAAACTTCGTTACGGACAAATTGCAAACAATTTGCAATTAGAAGGTGCAAATGATGACGAGAAGTTAGACAATTTGCTCAAAGCAATCAACAAGCTTAAAGATGATATTGAAATTCCACACTCAATTAAAGATTGGGGTGTTAAAGAAGAAGACTTCTATGCTAAGCTTGATGAAATTGTTGAGAGAGCATTTGACGACCAGTGTACTGGTGCAAATCCGGTATATCCTTTGATGGAAGATATTCGTCAAATTTATATTGATGCTTATAACGGTGTCGATTATACCGGCAACAATAAATAATTTATAAGTATAAAATCATTAAGTGGCATCGATATTAAGTCGATGCCATTTTTGTTTTTAATCAAACTATTAAATTGCTTGAAATTACATATTAAAAATATTTTCTTCAAATTATAATTATTACAGCTAATTCACCATCAAGAAAGGATATTTCATTATGGACAGAGCAAGATTATTATAATGCGGTTAGTTCTTATGACTTTTCTAAGAACTATATGTTGCAAAATATGTGTAGACAATATATAAATTTAAGAAATAGAAGATAAGAGCAAAAATAGGAATAAAGATTATGCAAAAAATTCTATCACAAACAAAAAATATTGTTATACTAATTCTGCTATTTGCAGTTTTGCCTCAGGTTTTCGTTAATGGATTTTTTGCGTATCTTTATAATTTTTCAGATATAGAAACAATCAATAAACTCAAACAAACACACGATGTTTATTATAAAACATGTATAAATTCCGCATATGTTAGCTTAGGGATAACTTATACAATCGCACATTATTTAATTAAACCTAAAAAGCTGAATTTGTTGCTTAAGTGGATACTTATTTCTATAATCTACTTTGTTTTATTTCAACTTTTAATTTTTGCGGTTATTTATGTTTCCGGATTATTTTTATAAATGATATACATCTGTCCAATAATTACAAATAAATTGTAAAAATTTGTTTGTGTACTATAAAGGGAGGCGAATTTGCCTCCCTTGTTTTGAGGGGAATATTAAAGATTATTTAGCTTCGGGTTTAGGTTCTCCTAATGGTTTTTCAGGACGTTTTCCATCGTGAGGACGCGAGCCTTTTTCTTTGTGATGTTTACCTTTTTTGAAGTTTTTCATTCTGTCTTTGTGTTTAGCTTTGATTTCTTCAAATTTAATTTTTTGTTCCGGTGTTAAAATAGATTCGAATGACTTCATATTTTCTTCACGCATTTTATCCATTTTTTCACGCAGTTTTTTCATTTCTTCCATCAAAGGTTTCATCTTTTCAAAATCAGCTTTGCGAATTTCTTCTGCTTTCTTTTGTTGTTCTTCTGTCAAACCTAATTTTTCAGCCAATTTTTTGCCGTGCATACCTTTTTTATGATGTTTCGGCAGTTGCATTTCGTGTCCCGGTGCCATTTGTGGTCCTTTTACAGCCGGCTCTAATGCTAAACTGCTGTTAGCGCCTAAAAATAAAACGGAAGCACAAGTTAAAATCATAAGTTTTTTATTCATATCTGTTCTCCTTTTAAAAATGCGAGTTTTTCTTTCAATATTTGTCGGGCATTAAATAGTCTGGATTTGACCGTGCCTTCCGGAATGTTCATTTTTTTTGCAATTAATTCTACCGAAATGTCTTCAAATTCGTGAAGAATAATCACTTTTCTCATTTTAGCGGGCAATTCATCAACAGCTTTTAATATGAGTTTTTGTCTTGCCTTTGCCTCAAGAGCTTTTTCTTGTGAATGTTCATCGGCGATACTTGTCATCATTTCTTCATCACAAACTTCTCTTGAACGCTCATGACAAAGCTTTGAACGAAAATAGTCTCGACAAACATTTGCAGTCAAAGCACCTAACCACTGTTTGAACTTTCCTTGTTCCTGATAATTAGGCATATTATTCCAAGTTTTTATATATACTTCTTGTTCAATATCTTCATCATAGGAACCGGTCAATTTTCTGATTATTGAGCGGATAAAGCCTTTATTTTGTTGAATTATATCTTTCATTATCCTACCATTAAAAGTCCAAATTCATCAACCGGCAATCCCATTTCTTCAATCGGGGATACCTGCGATATATATTGCTCATAATCAACCCATTCACCATTATCAATATAAGATGATTTTTGCGGTACAAAAAGGCTCAGCATAACAACCCCGACTAAAGTACATATACCTACTTTAATACGATTACGTTGTCGTTTTCTGGAAAAGTACAGGGGCTTAGCCTCTTGCAACAATTTTGAAATATCATCCATTTTAACCTCCTTACACAGGCTATAACGAAGTAGCTTCGCCCTCGGTTCATTTTTTTTATAAATTTTTTTAAAATTATTTTCCGAATGCTGTTTTATATACTTCCAGAACTTGTTCTCTACTGCACGGACGAGGGTTTCCGCCGGTGCAAACATCGGCCATTGCTGCATCGGTTAAAGCTTCTAAGTCTTCTTCTTTAACGCCGATTTCTTTTAATGTTTCAGGAATGCCGACATCTTTTTTAAGAGTTTTAACCGCATCGACAGCAGCTTTACGATATTCTTCCTCGCTCATATTATCGACATCTTTTACACCCATAACTCTGGCAATTTCGCGGAATTTTTCGCCGGTAAACGGAGCATTAAATTCCATAACATAAGGAAGCAGAACTGCATTTGCGATACCGTGCGGTGTGTCATAAAATGCACTCAGCGGGTGCGCCATACCATGAACTACACCTAAACCAACATTAGAAAATGCCATGCCGGTCACATATTGAGCCAATGCCATATCTTCCATGGCTGTTTCATCTTTAGCAACTGCACCTCTTAATGAACGGGCGATAATTTCTATGGCTTTAAGGTTTAATGTGTCAGCCAATTCCCATGCTGCCAAGGTTGTGTATCCTTCAATTGCATGTGTCAATGCATCCATACCGGTAGCAGCAGTCAAAGATTTCGGCATGGAAGCCATCATATCAGGGTCAACGACGGCAACAACAGGAATATCATGAGGGTCAACACAAACAAATTTGCGTTTTTTCTCTTCATCGGTGATAACATAATTAATGGTTGTTTCAGCTGCGGTTCCGGCAGTTGTTGCAACGGCAATAATCGGTACACTCTTATTTTTTGTAGGAGCAACACCTTCTAACGAAACAACATCGGCAAATTCCGGATTGTTAATTATGATACCTATACCTTTTGCTGTGTCTTGAGGAGAGCCACCGCCAATGGCAATCATATAGTCGGCATTGGCATTTTTGAAAGCTTCAACACCGTCTTGTACCATTTTTACACTGGGGTTTGCTTTAACTTTATCATAAATTTCATAAGCTAATCCGGCCTTATCCAATAAATCCGTAACTTTTTTTACAACATTAAATTTTACCAAATCGGCATCGGTTACAATCAAAGCTTTTGTGAAACCGCGACTTTTAACTTCGGGAACAATAGCCTCAATAGCACCTTTTCCGTGATAACTTGTTTCGTTAAGAATAAAACGTTTTGTAGCCATAATATTACCTCCTTAAAATAATAAACTAAACATAGAGTAGTATTTTGCTATAACAATTTCAACAAAAATATGTTTATTTGTTGTCTAAATAAAAAAAATATTTTATATTAAGTTGTAAGTTGAAAAAATAGGGGAGCCGGCAATATGTCTCTTGAGTTAAGACCTAATGAATATGTTTTGATAGAAGTTCATTACAGTTATAAAGTTTTTGTGTTTCCTATGTTCTTGATGTGTGTAGGTATTTTGATGTTTTTAGCTGTAATAACGGGTGTTTTTGACGGCTTAAGCGTTGAGTGGATATGGCGAAAGGGATTGAAAGTTTCTACTTTAATGTTAGGGCTCGGCTGTGTGTTCTTTATTCCCTATATTTTCAAAAGACTTGATAATAAACTCAAAGTTTATGCCGTAACCAATCAAAGGGTATATCTTCGTAAAGGTATTATGAATATTAATGAAAAAGATATACCATTGGCAAAAATAAACGACGTGCAAGTTGCTCAAACACTCAGCCAACGTATGTTTGGTGCCGGAAATGTTGTTATTCAGGTCGGTAATGATAAAAGTAATATAAGCGTTCAGGATGTAAATCGTCCGCGCGAATTTAGAGATACGATTATTTCTGCAATTTATGAATTAGAGCAAGAAGAAAAACAACAGAGAGATTATCAACAATCCCAGTATGATAGTGGCTATAATGACGGAGGTTACAACCAAGGTGGATATAATCAAGGGTATAATCAAGGCTACAACCAAGGTGGCTATAATCAGGGAGGCTATAACCAAGGATATAATCAAGGTGGCTATAATCAGGGGGGCTATAACCAAGGATATAATCATGGTGGCTATAATCAGGGAGGTTATAACCAAGGCGGATATAATCAAGGTGGCTATAATCAAGGTGGCTATAATGATGATTATAACAATTCCGGCGGATATAATCCCAATCGTTATTAGATTTTAAGAATCCAAGTTATAACATCTAACAATTCGTTTGAGCGTATTCTTTCTTCAAAGTCAAACTTATCAATTATTCGATAAGTTTTTGCGGCATAATCATAGATTAGGTAAAAGTCTTCGTCTTGCCCTAAAACGATACTTGTAGTTTCTTCATCTTCAAAAAGACTAATATTGAAATTGACTAAATCAGGAAAAAACATTGTTTCGGTAGCAACACCGAAAATGGTGTTTCCGTCACAAGACAGACCGTTATATTTTTTCAACAATTCGGCAAAGTCGGCGGGAATGTTAGGAACGTTGTTTTTACGCAATTTAACATTTGCCACGGTAATTTGCATATCCGTACATGGGGTGTTTTTGCCGACTTCTTCATTTTCTGCCAAAATACTAATCAGTTTATCAAAACTCATTTTTCAATACTTTCTTGTTGTGCCTGTACCATAGCCGCAGTTCTGTCAACTTTTACATAAGCTTTTTGACGCTCTAAATCTCGTTCTTTGCGCTGTTCATCAACAATTCTAAATTCTTCACCAAAAGCAATCATACAACAAACTCCCGGGCCGGGTTCCATACGAGCGATAACGTCATCTCCGCTAGGAGGAGTGTATTCTCCCCATTTATGACGATGTTGCATAAAATTACGGAAAGTGGTGTCATAGTTATGCATAGCCCCATGCGCACCTTCCAATTTTTGGTGCTTAACCGGTTTTGTTGTTTTTTTCTGTATAACTTCTTCAAGTGTTCCGCACCCCATAACACACATATTATCATATTCGTTAATATCGCTGAGAGGTCTTCCTTGTTCTGCTAGAACACGGCAATCTTTTACATTTATGATATGGTGCAAATTAACAGCGGTTTGATCTTTCCATTCCGGATGTTTTGCTAAAAATCCGGTCATATCGGTATTACCGCGTTTCATTTGATTAATCAGTTCCAGCACATAATCTTTACGAGCTCCGGGAACTTTCATCATTACATTATAAAATTCCGGATGTTCATTAATGAAACGTATGGTATTTCTTTGTTTAGCACTTGTTGTTATCGGTTTTTGAGTGCGAAAATCTCTTATTATATTTCCATTATCATCTAACTGCGGAAAAATTTTAGCAAAAGAAGTAGATTGTCCGGCACTACAATGATTGAACAACAAATGTCTGAAATCGTTTAAGTTCATTTCCGGCAGTATCTCCGGAGGAACACCGGCATTTGCCATGCCTTTGATTATTCTTTTTTCAATAGATGCAAATTCCGGAAACTGTTTCATAACATTCCAAAGACTTGAGTGTTCAAGGTTATAATCTTCGGGAGAGCGAGGTGTTCTGCCATATTCCGACGGATTATTAACAATCTTGTTATAATTTTCCGAATATCCTCCACGAGGCCTTTCAACGGTTCCGTTAAAAGCAATACGAGCGATTTCGCTTCGTTCATCTTTTTCAACTTCGTGATATATAGCCAG
Organism: Alphaproteobacteria bacterium; assembly: GCA_045659785.1. GTDB lineage: Bacteria > Pseudomonadota > Alphaproteobacteria > RF32 > CAG-239 > JAFUYI01. Next base: position 74,932 of record JAZRCM010000014.1, on the reverse strand, counting down.
CGACATACCGTTTGCTTCGGCATAAGCTTTCAACTTATCTTCATCTTCTTTACTGTATGATGCTCGATATGCTGCCCATAGCTTATCTAGGTTTTGATAAATTTCATCTTGTTTTGAGGTAAATTCTTCTTTAGTGATTTTGGGAGTTTTCGGCTGATCTTTATTAGCCAAATTTTTTCGCATCGAATTAATGCGGTTGCCCATAGAATAACGATTGCCATCGCCTCGCCCCATACCGCTGCGATTAGGCATTTTATCATATTTATCTACATTCGCATCCATCGTGCTTCACCTCATAGTATATTATACACTATTTTTTTGTCTATCTGCAATAAAAAACTCACTTTAAATCAAAAATATTAAATCTTATATTTATATATGAGGTTTAATAAGGAGAAATGTTATGGTAGAGCAAAATGTTTGGAAAAAAGTAGGGTTTTGGCGACTATGTATAGGTATTATAATGATTATTGTCGGTTTTGCAGTTTGGATGAATCCGATTGCAAGTTTGATTGCCTTAGCTTTATATGCCGGAATAGCCTTTATAATTGCCGGAGTAGGGTATATTGTCAGCTCATTTTCTTTTCAATCGGGTTGGGAGCTTTTAGTTGGCTTATTAGACATCTTTGTCGGAATAATTCTTGTTTCTAATCTTGGCGTAACAATCGTCAGTTTGCCGATAATTTTTGCTTTATGGTGTTTGACAGTCGGTATAATTCAGATAGTAACATCGTTTAAGATTAAAAAGCTGGATTTGCCATGGGGCTGGAGTTTTCTGATGGGATTGTTAGGAATTATATTTGCATTTATGATTTTAGGACACCCTGTTATAGGTGCATTAACTATCACTACCGTTATAGGGCTTTATATTGTTATATACGGAGCAATATCCGTTGCCGAATCTTTTTACTTACGGAAAGAGTAAAAAAAGCCCCGAAATTCGGGGCTTAAATTAAATCTTATTAACTGAACGTTTGATTTTTGTTTTTTCTTTCATATTCTTCATAACGATAATTTGCAATGTAATCATTGCAACAAAGAATATTAAAGAATTTGCATTGAGTTGCAAAACTTTTAATATGGCAAAGACTATGGATGTAAAAATATAAGTAACGGTACTCAAACGCATGCTTGCGGCATAATCCATATTTATTCTTATATGTTTTGCTAAAATATTGGCAATAAACGCATAAAAACAGCAGAGAGCCAAATACATTACATAAAAACTGATAAGAACCATAACCGCAAATACCAAAGCAATACCGGTTGCATAACTCTTGAAAATGCCGGTATAATCATCTTTAGGCAAATACATGTCGCTTTTGAAATTATGTACTCTCACTTGGTCTTTATCAACGGCATAAACAGATTTTTTGGAAATGTATATACCGCTTTTCAAACCATTGGTATCAACAGCATCAATTCTGGTATCAAGAATAAAAGGAATATCATATCCTTCTATATCCATTTTTATATCTTTAATTGTGTTTGCAGGTTCAACAATAACTCCGTTTTCAATTTTGATAGGGAATAATTGGTCCGCAATATTTTGTAAAGATGGTGCTGCCATATTGCCTAAAACCTTAAAAGCTGCTCCGTAGGTAATGGCGACAATCAAAGCATAAACCAATAAATATTTAGCTCCGATACCTTCTCCGTTTTTGATATATTTGAATATTTTTTCCATAGTTATATGCTCCGCAAATATAAATACCACATAAAATATATATGATATTTTAGGATTTGTAAACAATATTAAGAAAAACTAGCTGTAAGTATTTTTTCTGGCACGATAGATTGCTGCCATGTTTTTATTGTTTCGTTGATTTTTTTGTTTGGCGGTAATATTGCCGTTTTGAAGTTGCGTAAAATTAGGACGATTTTTATCATCAATTTTTATTGATATCTTTCCCATATCTTTCAGCACATCAGCTTTTGCTGTAATAACTTTTCGGTTGCTTAAATCATTTTCTTGTTTTTGAAGAACGGGAATCAACATATCTTCTACCGGATTTTTGAAAAAGCCCTTTTCGTATAAATCAGCCGTTAAATCAAAACTGGTTAAACAATCGGCAGGAATAAATACACGCAACTTTCCATATTTTTGTCCGCTTGAACCGCGACGACTGCTTACGGGTAATTTATATTCCCGTCCGCACCATTGCACCTTTTCTCCGCGGGAGTTTTCGCCGATAACAAAAATATGACCGCTTGCTGTTGAGCCTTTTTCCTGAACGACAACAGTTCCGTTAGGACAATGTTTCAGCATTGCATAACTGCAATTAACCTCTACAAATTCATCAAGTTTTTCAAGTTGGGAAGAAGCCATATATGCGTGTTTTCCGTAAAGAGAAATCCCGACGGAACGTAATATATCTTTTGTACCATGATAGCAAAGTCTGCCATTATGATTGGAACGACATTTTTTTCCGGCAGTTTGTAACTTATCACAAAATTCACTTTCTTCTAATTCAGAAAGGATTTCCTCGGTCATAGGCATGTCTTCAAAATTAAAGTTTGCAAAGCGATTCTCACCTTCTTCTACCAAAAAATTGACCATAAAATCTACATCAGAAGCCAACTCCGCTGCTCTCGTTTTTATATTATCATCAGGATTGTACGTGCTATCTGCATTGGCTACAAAATCAACGGTATCTTTATTAGCTCTGGTGTCCGGTGTTTCGTTAAGTTCTATATGATTTTGAATACTATCATTAGACGAGCTAATCGTTTGAGCAGATGTTTTTACCCCGATAGCCGAGGCAATAAATACTAAACCGGTCATTATAGCGGTCTTTAAAGATGAAGTTTTTGAAACACTGCTTTTAACGTGAGTTTTCTCACGTTTTTCTGCAATGCCTTTTTTTATCTCTTCAACTCTTTGGAGTGTGTTTTTCATCTTTCCGCTCTTTCATTTTGTCCAATTATAGCTTTATTTTATTTTTTTGTAAATATTTTTCGTAAAAAAAAAGAGCCTGTATTCAGGCTCAAATTTTTATGCGGCTTTATCCGTTTTTTCATATTTTTGCTGTTTCCACCAATCAACAAACTTTGCAATTCCGTCCACGAACCTGGTTTGAGGTTTGTATCCCAGCAATCTTTCCGCCTTTGAAATATCTGCAACGGTTTTATCAACGTCGCCTTTTTGCATCGGTTTTCTATCTATGATAGCCTTAATTCTCAGTGTGTTTTCAATTACTTCTATCATTCGCGACAAACTAACCGGCTCACCACCGCCCAAGTTTATTATTTCATATCCGGTATCATTGTAGTTAATAGCGCTCTTAATACCGGATATAATATCTTCAATAAAAGTATAGTCACGTTTGGTCGTGCCGTCACCATATACCGGAATAGGTTTATGTTCGCTGATTAAGTTTGTAAATTTATGAATTGCCAAGTCAGGTCTTTGACGCGGACCATAAACCGTAAAGAAACGCAAGCAAACAACATTTATGCCATATAATTTATGATAGGTATAACAAAATTGTTCTCCGGCAGATTTTGTTGCCGCATATTGAGAAATAGGTTCGGTTACTTTCAAATCTTCGCTGAAAATCTGCTCTTTACAATTTCCGTAAACAGAGGACGAAGATGCAAAAATCAATTTTTTAATTTGATAATCTTTCATCAATTCTAAAAGATGAATTGTTCCGGTAATGTTTGAAGAAATATAGTCTTCCGGTCTGTCAATAGACGGTCGGACACCGGCACGTCCGGCCAAGTGAACAACTGCATCAAACTTGTTTTCGGCAAACACTTTGCGTAAAGACATTTTATCCGCCAAATCCGCATTATACAATTTATATTCTTTTTTATGCAAATTATGAGCAATATTGTTTTCTTTTATCGATAAATCGTAATAATCATTGAAATTATCAATAACAACAATCTCGTTTCCTTCGGCTAAAAGGCTGTCAACAAGACTTGAACCGATAAATCCGGCTCCTCCGGTAACTAATATTTTCATGTTTTACCCTTTATGTTTGTATATTCTGAAATTTTTATGGTCTTTTTTAAATGAGTATGGAGAAAAGAAAGTATAGCAGGCTTTTTCCTTCCATATTAAATAGAATAATGAGAGCTGATCTCTTCGTGAATATTGATTGAAAATTTCCCACCAATCTTCCATAAGTTTTATACATTTTTCGTTGTTATGTCTGCGAAAAATAACATTATTTTCTCCCATACCGAAATGTTCGGGAAAGTTTTCTTTCTGATATTTTTCAATCAGAGGTCTCACTCTTTCTTCTGTATCTAAACCAATCTTAACAACAGATTCTGCTTCGGCATAAATGCAGTCAATCCTCGAATGTCTCGGAACGGCAATAAAACTGCGATTAGGAACAGAGCGAACATATTCGAAAATTTTTCCGGTTTTAAAATTAATATTCGAGTCAATGTATAAACTGTTTTTATATTCTGGGAACAATATATGCGGATGCATTTTGTGCCAACGATTATTTTTTGCATTATCCAACTCGCTAAATCGTAACGGCTCAATTTTCCATTGTCCGACATATTTCTTAGCAATCATTTCTTCATCATCGGTAAAGCAGATATAATCGCATTCCGGATTCAAAAAATCGTGGATATACAAAGCATCATAACCACCGGTAAGACAGGTGTAAACTACTAACTTTTTGCTTTTTGTTTTAAGATTAAAATATTGTTTAACCTTATTTTTCAGAAAAAAATTATGGATAGCGGAAAAAAGTGCCATCTTTTTACTATAGTATAGTTTTTTATACTTTTTATATGTATCGGCATTTATTAAGTGTAGCTTAAAAAGAAAACCGCACACTGCACCCATAATAAGGTAATATATTGTTTTCATATTATTGTAACTCTTTTGCTAAAATTTTTGGCATAATACTCTTAAAACAACGATTTGTCAACGAGGTTAGTATGTTAAAAAATAAACAAACTATCCTTGTATTGTGTTTGAGAAAACATTTAATACGATAACGCCGGCGATAATCAAAGCCAAGCCTATATATGCCGGAACATCTAAACTTTCGCCTAAGAAGAAATATCCGAAAATAGAAATAAGTACAATTCCTAGAGCTGACCATATTGCATAGGCAACACCTACCGGAATAATTTTTACCACAATAGCCAAAAGGTAGGAAGCAACAACATAACCGACTACGGTTATCAAAGTCGGTATCGGTTTTGTAAATTGCTCTGACAGCTTTAAATAAAAAGTGGCAACAGCTTCGCTTGCAATAGCTAAAACAAGCAAAATATACATAATTGTTATTTGACTCATAAAAAACTCCAAATTATTAAAAGATATAGATAAATTACCCCACATATTTCAAAATGTCAAAAAAATCTCCTCTTACAGACAATAAGAGGAGAATGAAATCATAAATTAATCATATTTCTGTGAAGAAATCTATATATTGTTCCTCTGCCGCATTTAAGAGTTCGAGCAATATCTTTTATTGTTAATCCATCTTCTCTTAATTTATAAAATTTTTCTTCTTGATCTTCTACTTTGTTTTTACTTAGGCGTCCAACAGGTCGTCCTAATTTTTTTCCGTCCTTTTTTACTCGAGCCAGAGCCTCTTTTGTTCGAGAAGATACAAGAGCTCTCTCAATTTCTGCAGACAAAGAAAATGCAAAAGCCAAAACTTTTGACTGAATATCTGCTCCCAGACGATAATTATCTTTTATGGTCCAAACCTGACAACCGATATTCATACAATAGGCTAAAATAGCCATTACTTGTAACAAATTTCTTCCTAAGCGTGATAATTCGGTGGATACCAAGATATCTCCGTTCTTTAATTTTTTTAGTAAATATCCCAATTTCCTTTGTTCTAATTTTTTGGTTGCACTGATTGTTTCTTTTATCCAGCAATCTATATTAATACTGTTTTTAACTGCAAATTGTTCTATTTCAAAAAATTGGTTTTCGGTCGTTTGTTTATCTGTACTGACACGGATATATCCATATATCATAATTTTCTCCTTTAGTATAATTAACAAAGATTTCTATGATATATGCTTAAAAGAAATATGGACAGATTAGGTTTTTAGTGTATAGTGTAGCGAAACTAAAATTATTATGAACCTTAAACTTTAAACAAAATGAAGAATTATTTTAAGTTTATTGCCCTTTTTGGCATTTTCTTCGTTATGAGCAGTTGTTGTTCGTACACTGCAGTTCATCGTCCGATGCGTCATTATTCGGAACCTAGTCCGATGTCGCCTCACGTTGAGCCTCAAAAAAAGATGAGCGCCAATCCCGCTCCTCCGGTCAGCAACCATTTGCTATATTTGCAAGGCGAATAAAAAATAAATCAGTTTTTTAGGCGGTATCTCTTAGTAGAACCGCTTTTTTTTGTTTGACAGTGACAAATATCGGTGCTTAAACTGATTATATATGGGAGAGCGGTGATGACCAGAGATGAAGTTTTAAAAAAAATAAGTTCTTTGAGCAAAGGCGAAGAAAGAGCAAAGCTTCTTGAAGATGAAAATATAAGAAATGCAGTTTTAAGCAGTGGAGCAAATGTTACGCTTTATAGCGGTTGCCTGCGAGAAGGGAGTTCATTTGAAGAACGTTTTTCAGATGTTCATATCGGTTTAATACAAAGAAAAAACAGATTGGGTAAAAAAGATGGATTAGGAGCCCTAGGAGGATTAGCCGAGCGTACAAGCCATTTTGAATTTGCACGTACTCCCAAAAGTGAAAGAATAAAACTGGTCGGTAAAAAAGATGATGTTATTTTAGATGGCGAAAAAGTAGTTTTGACCGGAGATGTGGAAATTATTCGCAAAAATAACGTAATGCGAGAAATGAGAGAAGAATTGAGCGATTTAGGAATAGATGATATTTCGATTAATCCGGAAAAAATGGAACTTGTCCCAATGCCTAAAGTAAAAGATGACAATTATATGATTAATATTTGGGACGGAAACGGTGAATGCTATGCCATAAGCCCTTTCTGTCACATTTATGAAGATACGGATAATTTAATGGGCAGAATAGTTGAAAAATCATCCGAACAAGCCGGTGGTGAAGTTGTGTCATATCAAAAAGTAAATTTATTTGAAGCATTATCTGCGTTTGGTAACAAAGGAACAGAGGAGGCTTCTTTGGAAGACGGCAGAAATGCAACAAAAGACTATCGCTATCCTCATGAATATCTCGTTTCTTGGGCATTAGCTTCTAAAATGCTAAATCATAATCCTGAAGATATGATAAGTTTGGCTCAAGAAGTTCAACAAAAATCAGACTATCCGGTATCTTTTTACAGAATAGCAAAAGCAACCGGTCAGACCATGGATGATGTTGCCGAAATTTTGGGAGTTGACAAAGCAACTTTGATGAAGATGGATGAAAGATCATTTTCTGCAGAAAAAGATAAAATTTATGATTGAAAAATAAATCTAAAGTTGTATTAGAAACTTATAAAGTATTTGAACAAGTAAAGGCATAAAGTTGTGGAAAATAAATTAAAAATTAATGCAACCTATGAAGACGCACATCGTTTTTTGAGCGGGTTTCCTGTTCAAAAAGCGCAGGAGTTTGTAGAAAATATAAAAACAAATCTCATCGGAAAGCAGATAAATAAACTGCTCATAAATGACTTTTGGGCCGATTATGACCAACTTAAAGAAGATAATCGGGACTATTATGAAACAGCAAAGCATTTTTATCGGGAACACCCGGGGAGAGATTGTCTGATATGGGACTGGATAATAATATTTGAAATCGAGGGAGAGCAATTTGAAATATCCCTTTGGTCTCCGTGGAGATATAATCTTGGATTAAATAAAATAGATATACAAAAGATTATAGAGACAAAAGGAAAGAAAATAAAAGATTTTGCTCAATATATGGGCGATGAAAAAATTTATTTTGATGTTTCGTGTATTTTTGAAAAAGATATAATCGGTCAACAAATAAAAGATATAAAGGTAGAATCTAAAAAAATAGAAGATGCCGAAGAACCTGTTTTAGAAAGTGTTGTTATTCTTCTTGAAAACGGAAAAACTATAAAAGTTTCGGAAGATTTTGATAATGTATCGGTTGATGTAAGATAGATATAAAAAGAGCTCTTGGTTGTCCAAGAGCTCTTTTCAAAAGCGGGGTTGTGTTACTCCCAAATGCAGTCAACAATATAAGTCGGTACTCCGGAATTTTGGTCAGAGATATATCTGCTGAGGTTAGTATCGGTAATATCCATACCGTTCCTCTTCATCATCTCTTCCGTAACACCACCTTTGAGTGTGAGGCAGGTATCTACGCCGAAGCGATTACCGGCCAAAATGTCAGTACGCAAAGTATCTCCTACCATCAAAGCATTGAGCATTACTTTACCGTCATCACATCTGCAAGTGCGATGAAGAACCATCGGGTCGGGTTTGCCGTAAACTATGGTCTTACCTCCCAACTTTTCATAAGCAAGACATATAGCTCCTTGTCTGACTACAAAACGTCCGTCTTCATTTGCTACTTCATCAGGGTTTGCAACAACCAACGGCAGATTGTATCTCAGAAGTTCCATCAGCCCCGGTAAAAAGTCGTACAGCTCCGTTCTGTCTTCGCTCCCTATCTGAGGAACACCGCAATAGGCAAAATCAGCCTCGCTGATGTCACAGAGTTCATAAGGCGAGTTTTTCAGAATGTCAGGGATCAGGTCATCCGGACGCTTAAAATTAGCTGTTCCGAAGACACAATACTTTCTACCGTTGAGCGGTAACTTGGCTTCCTGAATCTGCTCATAAGCGAACTGTCCTGATGTGACAAGCTCATCATAGTGAACTCCTTTAAGAATACCGTTTTTAGCATATCTCGCTTCACTATGTGCCGCCAAGTTGGAAGCATTTGAAACCAGATAAACTTTTTTTCCGGCCAGTTTGAGCTTTTTGAGTATCTCGAGAGCCTGCGGGATAATACCTTCTTTTGTATTAATCACACCGTAGATGTCAAACATCACTATATCGTATGCCATAGCGATGTTAAAAAAGTTTTTTGAAATCATAATATTTATTAATTATTTGGTTACTTCCACAAATATAGCAACATCCGGCGTTTTTGTCAAGTTGTTTTGTCGAAAATTATTGTCCGTAAACGGCAGAACTTTTATTTAGTGTATAAATTGCATTATCTTCAGGTAAATGATGATATACATATTCTACATTGGTTGTCGGAGCATTATACCACAACGGCAGTCTGCTTAGATTTTGTGGAAAAACGGCTCGAAGAGTATTATCAATTCTGCGAGAAAAAGAGCTGCTGAAAGTAGGGGAAGTAATAATGTTGGCAATCATTATTCCGTTAGGATTAAGTTGTTTTTTTACCATACGGAAAAAATCTGCCGTAACAAAATTTAACGGAATACTTTGTCTTGCCGAATAGACATCAATCACAATCATATCATAAGTTTTTTTGTTGTTTATCATATATAAATAAGCATCTTGAACTATGAATTTCTTGTTTTTTCCTAATGGTTCATGTAAAAATTTTTCTTCTGAAATTGTTTGTAAATCTTTTTCAACATCAAGATAAGTATAATTATTCTTATCGTCGTCAATTCCTATCGTAAAACCGCCGGCTCCCAATATTAAAATGTCATGAGTTTTATCTTTAGGCAGAGTATTTATAAAATTATCATTTATAAAATTAACATATTCAAACATCAAGTTTTTGTCTTTTGATATTTTAGAAGAACGAGAGCCATTAATTTGCATTAGGTAAGATTTTACATCTCCGTCGATAATGTCTTCAGCTACAATTTCAAAGCGAGAAATGGCATCATCTTTAACCAGAGTTTGTTCTCCGGTCATAAATTTTTCATTATTTACTACAGAAACCCAAATAATGAAAAATACTGATAAAATAATGCAGAATTTATATTGTTTTTTGTTACTTAACAGAAACAGAGCGATGGAGCTTAAAATCACTAATATGATAATTGTTGCAGACACGGACAATAATGGCATAAAAACCAAAGTTGTAGCAATAGAACCGGTAACACTTCCTAATGTATCAACAGCCATAAAACGTCCGGTATAGTTAACATCATAGCGGTGAATAATTCGTCCGATAACCGAAGTAATAAAGCCCATAAATAATGATGGTGCTGCCAAAAATATCGTTGAATATGTTATTACCAACCATAAAAAACTCTGTATTCCGCCTAAATACATTACATTAAAAAATATTTCCATTAAATAATAAGAACAGGAAATAATAAAAATTGCGGTTAAAAATATAACCATTTTTTGCATAATATTGCGAACAAGGTTAGTTTTGAATTTTATGGTAGAGCCTAAATAATAACCGATTGTCATAAACAACAAAATAAAAGTGATGACAATAGATGTAATCAATGTATTTGAGCCGACAAAGTTTATTAATTGTCGCAAAATAATCAGTTCAAAAGACAGGCTGGTGTAGCCAAGAATAAAAACTATTGCCAGCAAAGCATATTTTAATCGGTTGGTCATATTTTTGTCCTCAATTTTTTTGATTGATTATATAACCTAAATTTAAAATAGCAACACCGCTCTTTAGTTTAAGAGCGGTGTTTAAGCTTAAAAGCTTGCTAATTTAGCATCGGACGAAATCTTATTTACGACATTTCTTATATATCGGTCGATTTTCTTTCCGGCAGAATAGTCTGCGGGAGCAAAAATATTGACACGTCCTTCGTTGAACAGCCTTTCGGCTCTGGCTTTGGCTTTTTTGTTATAAGGCTGGTAAACCGAAACACAGTATCCGCCCAATCTCTTAATCATTGACATACAAGGAACATCGGTATCGCCGTCTCCAAAATAAATCATATGATCAAAAGGAACAGGACGATCCTCATCAGCCATTGGAGAGTTTACACTCTTATCCAAAGGATCGAGGCAACCTTTGTTAATACGGAACAAATATTGTGTCTTGTCTGTGTAGTTTACGACACGGGCAGGCCAAACGGCGGCACCGTATTCGTCATACATATAAGACGAGGCATATATTTGTTTGAAGTTTTTAGCGATTTTGGAGCCCATAGCAATCTCCTCTAATCCCGACGAGATGATATAGTGTGAAAGTCTGATGCCTTTTTGCAAAGCATAGGCATTGATTCTGTCAAACCACTCTTCAACACCATTGAAGAAAGTAATATCGTTTCCGCATTTAACAAAATCTTCACGACGAAAAGCAACTTTGCGAGCTTTAGCTTCTTCAAGCATACAACGCATATAGCTCAAGTTACTGTCCGCACTTTCTTTTTGTGTCATCTTATCGCACTTATCCCAAAAAACTTCAGGTGCAATGTTTAACATTTTTAAAAAGCCATACTCTTGCATATTTCCTGCGGCAAGAGTTCCATCAAAATCGTAGATCAAAGCTACATCAACATATTTCTTCATAATAAATCTAAGGTATATTTTTTTGTCAAATTATCACAAAAGTTATAAAAAGACAACAGATTTTTATTTTAGGTCTTGATTTTTGTTTAATAGGTTTTAATATAGTTGTTATGAATGATGGAAATTTGAACATATTTATTTCAAAATTTAGTGTAGCTCCATGGAAAATCTGGTGGTGCTGATGCACCGTTTTATCTGTTTTAAAAGGTTAGTTACCTACAACTACAATCAGTTTTCAGTAATGTATATATAGGATTATAAAAATGGAAAATTCAGCAGGATTTTTCGGTGTTTACGGAGGTTCATATATTTCCGAACAGTTACAAGCCGAAATGAATAAAATTGAAAAAGCATATAATGAGATAAAAAATAACCGTCAATTTTTGGAGCAAATGCAATATATTCGTCGTACCTATCAGGGGCGTCCGACACCGATTACTCATGCCAAAAATTTAAGTAAAAAAATAGGCGGTGGTCAAATATATTTAAAAAGAGAAGACCTAAACCATACCGGAGCTCACAAACTTAACCATTGTATAGGTGAAGTTTTGTTAGCAAAATTTATGGGTAAAAATAAAGTGATTGCCGAAACCGGTGCCGGACAACACGGGGTGGCAATGGCAACCGCTGCAGCCTATTTAGGTTTAGAATGTGAAATTCACATGGGTAAAAAAGACATCATAAAAGAACGCCCTAATGTTTTGCGTATGCAGTTGTTAGGAGCAAAAATAGTCTCCGTTGATAAGGGGCAACAAACATTAAAGGAGGCAATAGACAGTGCTTTTGAGTCTTATGCTCAAGATTATGAAAACAGTTTTTATTGCATAGGTTCAGTTGTCGGACCTCATCCTTTCCCTACTATGGTAAGGGATTATCAATCGATAATAGGTATAGAGGCAAAAGAGCAGATGATTGCCGAAACCGGTGCTTTGCCTGATGCCGTAGTTGCTTGTGTTGGTGGCGGAAGTAATGCAATCGGAATTTTTAGTGCTTTCATAGAAGATGAAAATGTAAAACTTTACGGAGTTGAACCGCTGGGTAAAGGCGAAAAAGTCGGAGAAAATGCAGCTTCGATAGCTTTTGGAAAAGACGGAATTTTACACGGATTTAAGTCAAAAGTGATTATGGATGAGAAAGGCGAAGTGGCACCGGTATATTCGATAGCAAGCGGTTTGGATTATCCTTCGGTCGGTCCGGAACATGCGTTTTTGCATAGTATAAAACGAGCAGAATATGTTCAAATAAATGATGAAGAGTGTTTAGATGCATTTTATTTGTTGCCGAAAGTTGAAGGAATAATTCCGGCATTGGAAAGTTCTCATGCTGTTGCCTATGCTATGAAATTAGCTAAAGAGAAACCGGAAAACTATAAAATATTGGTTAATCTTTCCGGACGAGGCGATAAAGATATGGATTATGTTGTTGAACATTACGGAATGCGATAATCAGCGGGGGAAATATCCCCCGTTTTTTTATAAAAATAAATTGCGGTTGAAAGAGTAAAAATAAAATATTATCATACCAAAGAAATCGGAGTAGGGTATATGCAAAAAGATTTTCAGGGAGTTCGAATCAATAAAGGCAAAACAGAGTTTTGTGTTCGTTCTTCTGCGGCTAAACAAGTGGATTTATGCCTTTTTACTCCCGACGAAAAAAGAGAAGTTCGCGTTCCTATGCTATGCGATGATAACGGAAATTGGCATGCCGAACTTCCCGGAAAGCTTGAAGGTCAAAAATACGGATACAGAACTCACGGAGAGTATAATCCGTATGCCCGACATTTTTTTAATCCCAATAAGTTGCTTGTTGACCCTTATGCTTATGAATTAACCAGAAGTCTTCACTATATAAGTGATTATGAAAAGCATGTTTTACTGGGTAATAATAATCTGAATTCAGCTTCCGTTGCTCCCAAAAGTGTAGTACGTTTTTTAGATAAAAACGAGTTGTCTGAAAAATTTCCTTATTTGTATCAAAAACCTCACATAGATTGGGGTAAAACGCATATTTACGAACTTCATGTCGGAAATTATTCGGCGCTTCATCCTGATATTTCACCGGCAGACCGAGGTCGCTTGGCAGCAATAGGGAATACGGTTGATTACTTAAAATCATTAAGCTACAACCAAATAGAATTGATGCCTTTGACACCGACAATGGCAGATTGGCAACTGAAACAAACGAAAGGATTATCCGATCAATGGGGATATAATCCGATAAATCACCATGCTATTGACCCTCGTTACGGTAATATTTATGATTTTTTATCGCTCATAAATACTCTTCATAAGCACGGAATTGAAGTAAGTATGGATATGGTTTTTAACCATACCGGAGAATTTGGAAGCGATGCTTTCTTGTTGTCATACAAAGGTTTGGATGCTGAAAGTTATTACCGCTTTGACAATAAAGACGGATACAGTTTTGTTAATACTACAGGCTGTAAAAATGGTTTTAATCCTAACACGGCTCAGGGAAGCAATTTAATAAAAAGCAGTTTAATGTTTTTTGCCGACACTTGCGGTGTTGATGCTTTTCGTTTTGATTTGGCCGGAGACTGTGCATTAGATAATAATTTGATTTTTGATGCAAACGGCAGATTTATGCAAGTTATTCGAGAAGTTGCAGATGTAACCGGAGCCAAAATAAGCGGTGAACCATGGAGTGCCTGTGGAGGTTATTATTTAGGACAAATGGCCGGCTTAAATGAGTGGAATGATAAACATGAAAAAGCATTAAGAAGGTTTGTTCGTGGTGACTATGAACAAGTAGGAAAACTGGCATTTCACATGGCCGGCAGTGAAGCAGACGGAAAAATTAATATTTTTACCAAGCATGATGGCGCTACTCAATATGATTGGGCAACCTATTCGCAAAAAAATAATTTTGAAAATAACGAAAATAATCAAGACGGTTCAAATGACAATCATTACAGTCCGTCTAAAGATGATGCCCAACGTTTGATAAAAACCAAGACTGCTCATGCCTTAAACACTTTAGCCAGAGGTGTGCCGCTAACCCTAAGCGGTGATGAATTATGGCATACGCAAAACGGCAATAATAACGGCTATGCCAAAAGTTTTCCTTTACAATGGCAAAATTTCAGCAAAGAACAAAGAGAAAGATACCTTTTTGAACGCAAGATAAATGCTTTTAGGCAAGAACATCAGGTTTTTTGCAGTATAGAAAATGCAACACCGGATATTATGCCAAACGGAACACCCGCTTGGGATTGGAAAAATATCTATGGCGAAACGATGAGAGAAGAAGATTGGTATTATAAATATAATCGCTTTTTAGGATATGTTCTTAACGGAGAAGATAAGCAAGGACATCGTTTTGATGATGATTTCTTTGTTATGGTCTCGGGTAACTCCGATTCAATAATGAAAGTTAATTTACCAGCAACTCCTCATAAAGGAAATTGGCAAGTTGTATTTGATACTTCAAAACCGAGTAGCGAACGTGATACATTGCTTTATCAGCAAGGAGCAGAATATTATATAAAACCGCACAGTATGGTTGTAATGACTTGCCGTCGTCCACAATCTGATGAGAAAAACCTTCAATTATCTCCTATCATCAAAAAAGGATATGAACGCTAAATAGGGCATTAAAAAAAGGCAAGTTTTCTTGCCTTTTTCATGTTGTTTAGTTATTTGTTTTTTGTCTTTTAACTATTTCAAAAAGGTCTAATTTGCTATTTTCTTTATTTTTTACTTCTCTTGCCAGACTATCTCTGTATTCCGGGTGATATTCATAATAAGTCGTTACTACCGGTCTCATTCTTACAACTGTGGTTTTTCCGTTATAAACGGGCATAGGAGTCATAGTTGTTCTTGTTTTTGTTTCACGAGATTTTTCCAACTGTTTTTCAGCTTCATTTCTAACTATATATTCTTCGCCTTTCCATTCTGATTTTTCAGGCATATTTTCACAAGCTTGATCCCAGGTTATATCGTGTCCTTTTTTAATGGCACTTTCCATATTTTTTCCGGCATCAACAAGACTGTCAATATTATGCAGGAGTTTTGTGTCATAATCTAATACTAAGGAATGTCGTTTATTTAGCGGAACTTCATCAATCATCTGCTTTATTTCTTCTTGAGATGGTCCACAAGCAGTCAATGACAATCCTAATGCAATTCCTGTTAAAATCTTTTTTGACATACAGCCTCCTTAAAAACATTACGTTCGCATTGTATAATAAATCTCATTTTCTGTCAAAATCTATTTGACAATAATAGTTTTATATGTCACCAATAGGGTGAAAGTGAATTTATAACCAACTTGTCCCACTTTTAAGCGGACTAAAAGGAGAAAGAAAATGACAGTAACACATTATGTCAGCGCGCCTGACACAAAAAGTGATGAGTTGAACGCATTGTTTGAAAATATTCAGCTCATTGAACAAAACAAATATCTGATAATAAGAACCCCTGAATATTATAATATAAGCATAACCGGTTTCGGTGTGTTTCCTTTGTATGTTCCGAGTGTAAGACTTCATATTGGTGATATGTTGATATTATGGGAGCATACGGCATGGAAACAAGATGATGTATATTTTTACAGTATGACCGGTAGTCCACTATCCGGCAGTAACTCTTGCCGAGTATGGAGTGAGAAAAAAGGCTTTCATCACTCCGAATCAAAAACTTTCAGAGCATTATTAGCTCCGGCATATTCGGTTATTACCACCGGCTATCCGAATGTTGATGTGAATGCTCCGATGTCTGTTACCGTTCAAAAAAATGAGCCATCAAAACTGACGATAACCGAACTTGTTGAAATACTGAAAAAAGAACCGCCTAAATCTGATAGGCGACTTGTATAAATAACTTTAATCTGACTCACTTTCAAAAAAAAGCCTCCGTAAGGAGGCTTGATTTTATAGAGATAAAGAATAGTGCAAAGCAACAGCGATTAAGCAACCGAGAATAAAACCGGCAATAACCTCTTTAGGAGTATGTCCCAATAATTCTTTAAGTTGTGCAGATTTTGTTTTCATATCGGATTTATAAAAATCTCTTATCATTTGATTTACGATACGTGCAATATCTCCGGCATTTTTACGCAATCCGGCGGCATCGTGCATAACAACTAAGGCATATCCGCTGCTCAATGCAAAAAACAAAGAATCAAATCCGGCAATAAGTCCGAGAGATGTAGTTAATGCACAAACTCCGGCACTATGCGAACTGGGCATTCCTCCCGTGCTTGATAACATTCCGATATCAATTTCTTTGGTTTTCATATAGTGTGTCAAAATTTTTAGGGCCTGTGCAATAAAAACGCCTAACAGCCCGCTTATTATAGCTTCATATCCGGTATTAAGAATCATTTTTTCCTCATAAATTACATCTTGACAGAATAACATAATATAAAAAAATCAAAACGATATATATAAAGTTATAAACAACAAAACTTGATGTTTTAGTAATAAATAAAATTGACTTTTCAGCAATTTTGAGATAACTTATGACTATCAAAAATTACAATTATTCCGATTATATAAACCACTAAATTTCACACATCATGAAAGAGAAAAAAGAAGAAAGCGGCTGGTTGTTCCCTGAGTTTTTTAAAGCAGCAGTGGACACCGAAGATCCCCTTCCTTTCGGCGCTCGTGTTTTGAGTGTTATGGTAGGAACAGGACTTATCATTGTGGAGCCCGTAGCTAAGATTGGCTCAGCGCTCGGACTTGATAGCGGTTATGTCAGCGACGATGACGATTAATCGTTTGCGAATAAGAACAGGTTTGTGGTCACTCCCCACAAACCTTTTTTTATAGGGATTTATGCTGATTTATAGAAAATAATTGACAATATATAGCTTGTTATATAGCATGGCGACAATCTTAAAATTATTTAGCTATGTTTGATATTATTGTCTTTGGAGTTTCAATTTTATTGGCAGTTCTTCATGTATTTGGACTGTGTGTGATTATGTTAAGTGCATTTCATATAAAATGCCGAACACTTGAAATAATTTTTTGGGTGGACGGTTTTTTTATTGCAATGCTGTTGTTTTATAATTGTACTTTTTCAGAGAGTTTTCCGTTTCTGATTCTAATTACTATTTTGTTGTTTGTGCTGTGTTTGGAATATGCTTTTCAACACACGGCAAGTCCTGATAAAGTTTATACGTTGGATATTTTGAGTACCGGTAAGGAAGATTTTTTTGATGAAAATCATAACCTGATTTTTATTCAATATGTTAACGGTATAATAAAAGAAGAGGACAATGAGATATTTGTCAGATTATATGCTCCGGTTACACAAGACTTCACTAATGGGATAATTAAAGTTAAGTCTGTTGGAAATCTGAAAAACGGATATCTGGTAGTTATGGAAACTGATGACAAGGGTACTCTGATAAGTAAAAGAATTGTTTAATTATCTGACAATAAAGTCGGATAATACCTACAAATAAAGCCACCGACATAAATCGGTGGTTTTATTTGTAGATATTGAAGGTTAAAGATAATTTATGATTGTAAAAAATAAAGTAAAACCCTCACAACAATAAAAATTGTGAGGGGGTGATGATTACTTTTGGGACCTAGATTTCCTTTTCACTCTTAAAACAAAATCGTGTATATCTTCTCCCGGGCAATCATTCCAATAACAAACGAGGAAGAGAATAACTATTATTGAGATTGTGAATATACCAAAATCACCAAGTGAAGGGAAACCTTTAATAAAATCAGCAATTTTTTCCATAATACAAAGTTTTAAATGGTTATTTACTTCTTTTTTCTCTTCTCGATATTTTTTGTATCAGCTCATATAAATCTTTTAAAAGAGGAGCTAAAGCTATTCCGGCAGCAACAACAGGAACAGCCAGAATAATTAAATAAAAGATGTATTCAGTTCCCATAAGACAATATTTAAATAGTTCAACAAATAATTTCAATAGTAGGCGAATAATAACCTATTTAATTGTAATAATCAAATGATTTTATGGCTTTACTTAAATGTCGAACTATGAATTTAAAACAAAAAAAGCACCTCAACGGTGCGTATAAGAAGTGGTGCCGACACACGGACTCGAACCGCGGACCCACTGATTACAAATCAGTAGCTCTACCAACTGAGCTATGTCGGCATCCTTTCTGGAAAGCCTTATATATGATAGAAATATAGTTGTCAATAAAAATTTTATAATTTTTTATAAAAAAATACCTCGCCAAATAAGGTAAGGTATTTTCCGTAAGCAAAAACGGGTTCAAAAAAGAACCCGCTTAAAAATAAATTTAGTTTTGTACCGGGACAATAACTATCGGACCATTATATTTTTTTGCCGGTACCGGAGTAGGTTCTGCTTGTGCAGGTTGTGTTTCGGTAACTGAAACAGTTTCTCTGACAACAGTTTGTGTTTGCTGCGGAGCTTGATAATATCCGCCGTTTACGGTTTGTCTTTCATAAGATACATTCTCAAAATATCTCGGTTCATAAACAGTGCCGTAAGTTGTCTTTTTATAAATTACCTCTACCGGTTCACGTTTTGTGCGAACTTCTCCCTGACAACTTCCGCAAGGCTGCGGAGTATATGTAGGGGCAGGTTGATAATATTGCGGTTGTTGTTGACATTCATAAACAGGTTGCTCTTCGCAAGGGCATTGTTCTTCTTCAATATATCCTGCACACTCATAATCATAGTTATTTGCACAGGCAGCAACTGATAATACAGCGCCCAATAAAACAAAAATCTTTTTCATTTTAGACCTCGTAAATATTTGTGGATGAAATAAATATATATTTTTTTACCAAAATCTCAACAGTTTATTACAAATTATACATAGACCAACGTTTTTTATGTATTTGACGGTTGATTTTCTTTATAGTCCAAAAATATCCGCCGGTTACAACCAAAGCTCCGCCTATCCATGCCAACGGACTTGCATAGCACAAACCTACATAACCGAATTTAGAGGCTAAATAAATTGCGGCAAAAATTCTCATTAGCAATTCAACAATGCTTGAAATCATCGGTGCTATGGAATTTCCCATTCCTTGGCAAGAGTTGCGGAATATAAAAATTTGTCCCAAAAATACATAGAATAAAATGCTGATATTCAAATATGTCAAAGCCATTGATATTACTGTTTCTATCAATTCCGGCTGTTCTTTGGTAACAAAAATACCGATAACGTGCTTTCCGCCGAAGAACATTAAAATTGCAAAAATAATGCTCATTGTTGCTGAAATCATTGAGCTTTCAAGCACTCCGCGGCGAACTCTTCCGATTCGTCCGGCACCATAGTTTTGAGCAACAAAGGTTGCCATTGCGATACCTAATGATACCATTGGCTGAACCGCTAATTGTTCAACACGCATTGCCGCAGTCATTGCCGCAATTGTTTCAAAGCCGAATTTGTTACATATTGTTTGAGTTACTGCTGCACTTATGGCAATAATTGAAAATTGAATAGCCATAGGCACGGCGATTCTTAAATGTTCCATACAAAATTTCCACTCAAGCTTCCAGTCGGCAGATTCAGGTTTCAAAATTTGAAAATGCTTCTTCATATAAATAAGACAGCATATTACCGACAAAGTCATTGCCGTAACGGTGCCTAATCCGGAGCCTTCAACACCCATTTTCATATAATAAATAAAGAACACATTAAGAATGATATTCATAATTGTTGTGAAAACTAAAAAGTAAAGAGGGGATTTGCTGTCTCCCAATGCTCGCATAAATCCGGATAACAGGTTAAAAGCAACAATCATTACACAACCAAATCCGATTACCAGTATAAATTTTCTGGTATCACTATATATTTCTTCGGGGACATTCATTAAATGCAGTATAAAATCTAAACACAGCAACATGATTGCACTTGAAATTATGGTAAAACTTAAGCTCAAGATTGTTGCCGTAGTTACCGAACGTCGCAATCTGCGATAATTTTTTGCTCCGAAACTTTGGGCGGTGATAACGGTTAAACCGTTTGTAAAACCGATACTGACCATAACTAACAGGAAAAACACGGGAGCTGCCGCACCGACTGCTGCCAACGCCTTGACCCCGATAAGTCTGCCAACCAATATAATGTCGGAAATACTATATAATTGCTGAAACAAATTGCTTATCAGCAAAGGAATTGAAAACATTACTATCAACCGTAACGGGTTGCCCATGGTCATATTTTGCATTTTTTTGAATCCGTAAGTTATTTAATTAGCTGATATAAAACATCTTTCGTGATTGTCAATAAATTTTCACTTGTTATTTTTGTTGTAACTAATTATTATATGACCGAATAAAAGGAGTATATAACCATGGCAATGATTAATGATGTAGATTTTTCAGATTTGTATATTACCCCAGGCAAACGAGCTTATATGTGGAGCGGAAAAACTCCCTATGGCTTGAAGGAGGTTATGTTTGATGATTATGACGAATTTGTATCGGCCGTGGAAAAAGGTTATAAAAACGTCCCCAGTTATTTGGTTATATTCAAAAAATATAGCTATCGCGTTGAGAGAACCATTGCTTTAAAAGGCGTTCAATATTGTGTACGCAAAATGCCTTTGACTATTCCCAAGGTAACAGAATTGGGTATGCCCGTACCGGTTATGCGTCACTTAATGTCTTTAGGCAGATCTTCAGGTATGATTTTGGTTGCAGGTGCAACAGGTTCCGGAAAATCAACAACTTTAGCGGCATTGCTTCAACACTTCTTGGTCAATGAAGGAGGCTATGCTTTTACGATTGAAGACCCTATAGAATTACCTCTCGACGGAGTTTATAAAAATCCTAACGGAGAATTGGGATTGTGCAAACAAACTACTCCGCAAAACGGAAATTGGAAAGAATCATTAAAATCATCATTGCGCAGTTGTCCCAGATATATCATGTTGGGAGAGATTCGTTCTCCGGAAGTTGCAACCGAAGCTTTGCAGGCAGCAACATCAGGACACCTTGTTTTGACAACAATTCACTCAAATTCCGTACCTGATGCAATTAATGCTCTTGTTAAATATGCTGCTGCTTCTACCGTATCGGAAGAGATGGCTTATGATTTGGTTTCTACCAGTATTTTGGCTTGTTTGCACCAACGTTTGTATGGTGTTCCCAAAAAATTGCATTTGACTTCGTTGTTTGCAAACCCGAATGTTGAGCAGGGATGTCAGGTTCGTGGCGCAATCAAGAGCGGAAAACTCAATTTTGCGACGATGATGGAAAGCCAAGTTATCAAAATGTCTAACGGACAACCGTTGTTTTCTTGGTAAGGTTTAATTTCCCAAAAAACTGTTGATTCTATATTCAATATAGTCATCAAATGAAATTTTATCGGAAATTTGATTTTGAAGATTTTCGATTTTTTCATATCCGAAAGTTGCACCGTCCTGAATACGAACCAAAACTACTTCTAGCGGTTGAGAAAGGTTATATGTTGATATAAAATTATATTCTTGGTCATTTTGATAATTGATGACAAATAAATTATATTTATCTGCATATTTTCGATTATATAAATCTTCTAACATGGCAATTGCCTGCGGACAGCCGTAGCAGTAATTGTTATTGTAAAAAACGTATATAATGGATTTGTCATAATGAGGGTATGCTGCTTCAAAATATTCTTGCAATGTTTGATTTTCATTATAACCGCCTTCATATTGAGGCAACTGAGCATTTACGACCATGGCCTGGCAAATCAACAAAATAGCAATGAAAAATTTATACATTTCTTCCTCCGTTAAATTATAACGGAGAACAAGCCTTTTCTAACCATTTTTGTTCTGCTTTATTCAACAAAGGTGAAATTATCGAATAAACAGTATCATGATACCGGTTAATCCACTCTTTTTCTCCGTTATCAAGTAGATATTCATCGATTAGTCTAAAATCAATGGGGGCAAGAGTAAGAGGTTTAAATTTTAAAAATCCGTTATTGTTTTTGTCTTCAGTAACATAAACCAAGTTTTCAATTCTTATACCAAATTCGTTTTCTTTATAATATCCCGGTTCTATCGAAAGTACCATATTCTGCTTTATCGGATATGACGAAGATGATACACTCATACTTTGCGGTCCTTCGTGAACATTAAGAAAACATCCGACACCGTGTCCGGTTCCGTGATTATAGTCAAGTCCGCAGTTCCATAATATGCTTCGACAAATGGCATCCAGGCGTATTCCCGAGGTGTTTTGCGGAAATTTTTGCGATGATAATGCAATATGCGCCTTTAATACCACTGTAAATTTTTGTTTCATATCTGAAGTAGGAGTTCCTACTGCGATGGTGCGTGTAACATCTGTTGTGCCGTCAAAGTATTGTCCGCCACTGTCTAATAACAAAACAGAATTATTTATTATTTTTGAGTGATTATCTTTTGTCGGGTGATAGTGAACAATAGCCGAGTTGCTTCCAGCTCCGGCAATTGTGGCAAAGCTTACCGAATGAAAAAACTGTTGTTTTTTTCTGAATGAATAAAGTTTTTTTACGACATCAATTTCGGTCAAATCTTTTTTGTTTTTATCTAACCGGTGCAAAAATTTGCATAAAGCGACACCATCACGAATATGCGCATTTATTATTCCTTGAATTTCAACAGGATTTTTCTGTGCTTTTTCAAAAGTGCAAACGTCAGGAGTATTGATGATATTAATTTGATGTTTTTTGCAAAAGTCAAAAATAATATTAGGAGTATATTTGAAATCTGCATTTATTTTTTTGCCGGATAATGTTTTGAATATCTGTTCTAATTTTGTTAAAGGGTATTTTTTTATAGGACAATTTGCCGGCAAAACTAAGTTATCTGCAAATAAAGCAAGTTCTCCCTCAGTAGTTAAAAGGGCAAAAGCTCTGATAATCGGTGTTTCGGGTAAAGCATTTGAGCGCAAATTTGTCAGCCATGAAACATTATCGGCAGCACCGATAAAAATCGCATCGGCATGGCTTTGAGTAATACATTTTTTTATTTTTTCTTCACTGCTTATTCCGGCAAATTCAATTTTATGTTCAAATGCCGTGGCTCGGGGTGTTTTTATAATTTCCGGCAAAGCAATCAGACAAGCATCGGGAAGAAGTTTTTTCCAATCCTTAAAAGTGGATATTGAAACTTGCCAAGGATTGTAGCCTATCTTTGATTTTTTCAGATTTTCTTTAATCCAATTTCTGAAATTATAATTTTGATTTTCAACGATAACGGTAACTTCTTCTGCATTTGTTTGAAGTTTCGATTGTATTTCATATCTGCCATCAACAAATAAAAAAGCATTTTCTTTGGTAATTACCAATTTTCCGGCAGAACCGTCAAATCCGGTCAATTCGGCTATTTTATTTTCACTTGGCAAAATATCTTGCCCTAAAAATTGATTGTTTCGGCAAATTATTAAGGCATCGATGTCCATTTGACGTTGAATATCTTTTATTTTCATTTGGTTTTCTCCATTAAAACAGCTCGCCAATTATCATCTTTGACAATTTCAACCAGTTCAAAACCGAATTGTTTATATGTATCAACTACCCAATCAATTTGTTCTTCTATAAAACCGGATAAAACCGCATAGCCGCCCAAAGAAGTGTTTTTTGCCAAATCTTCTGCCATTTCAATCAACGGACGAGCTAAAATATTGGCAAAAATAAGTTCAAACGGGGCTCTTGCAACAATTTGCGGGTTTGAATATCCGTTACTTTCCACAGCGTGCACTCTTTCCGACAAATCATTATCTTTGGCATTTTGCAGTGTAACCGCAACGGCTTCTCCGTCAATATCAGCCCCGAGAGCCTGGGCATCATTCCACAATTTACAAGCACTTAATGCTAAAATTCCGGAACCGCATCCCATATCCAAAATGTTTTGAGCTTTATATCCTTTGGCATTTAATAAACTCAGTATTTTTAAGCATGAGCGAGTTGTTTGATGCTGGCCTGAGCCGAAAGCTGTTGCCGCATATATTTTGATTGCCAATTTTGAGGTTTGGGGAGCTTTTTCTTCGTGACTTCCGTATATATAAAAGTCTTCGGTTTCTATCGGCGGAAATTTTATCACATTTTTTGTCAGCCAATTTGTAGCCGGAATAAATACACATTTATACTCCGGCAGTTCGATTCCGAAATTTGCAGCGGCTTCTTTCATTTCTTCTTCATTAGGTTGTGCGTGCATATAACCGATATATTGTTCTTTTTCATCATCGGTATAGTCGATTGATACAACGTCAAAAAAGTTTTCTGCAAAATTGTCAAATGCTTCGTCAACTTCATTTTGAGGCGAAAAAATTACTTGCCAGCTGTTTCCACATGTATTTGTCATAAAAAATTACCTATAAGTTACAATCTGTTGTTTACTAAATAAACTTTATAGTATATAAAAGTTAAAAATTATAAAAACTTTTGAAGAGAATAAGATATGAAAGCTTTAAAAATATTAGGTATGGTTTTGTGCTTGAGCGGTTGTATTTATGCCGGCGAGTTTTCTGTGTTGCCTTGGCGCGATGATGTTGTGGCAGGTCTTTCCGGCTATCAGATTGAATATCTGGACAGACAGAGTGAAAAATTGCTTAAAACAGAAGTTTTGCAAGAGTCTAGTTTTAAGGCAAACAAACTGTTGACAGCATTTAAGGGCTACACCATTGTAGATACCAAAAGCTATTCTAAGAACTACTATGTTCAAGAGTCTTTGGTAGCTCCCGAAAGTGCTCAGTTAATTTCCGGTTATGCTCCGGCATCAGTTGAAGGCGGTAAAAAATATGATATTATCGGTCAGGTTGATATTGACGATAAAATATATTATGTTTTGGCATCAGGCAAACCGACTTATGTATTTTTAGCTGATGAAAACTATGTTCTTCAAGACCATATTGCGACCATTCGTGACGACAAATTGGTTATGATTGACGGAAAATTCGTGATTGTACCCGAAAATTTCAAATTTGAACCGATTACCAAAAGCCGTATTGTTCAAAGCGATATGGTTACCGGATTTGAAATTAAGTACCAAGGTGTCAAGTCGGGAATGATGGTGTTCTCTTTATTAGAATATGATGCTGGCGGTCAAACAGGTGAGTTCATAAATTATACTTTTGAAAACAAACCGGGAGTTATTGAAATTGCCGGTATCAGAATTAAGGTATTTTATGCCAATGATTCTAAGTTAGAATATATGATTATCGTTAAATAAGAAGTAGATTGTAGGAGATAGTACAATGGCGGGACATTCCCAGTTCAAAAACATTATGTATCGTAAAGGCGCTCAAGACGCCAAAAAGGCAAAAGTATTTGCTAAATTAGCTCGTGATATTACATTAGCGGCAAAAACAGGTATGCCGGACCCGGATAAGAACCCTCGTTTGCGTTTGGCTATTCAAGCTGCACGTGCCGAAAGTATGCCGAAAGACAATATTGAAAGAGCTATTGCCAAAGCAACACAGGTTGCCGGTGGTGATGATTATGTTTCTATGCGCTATGAAGGTTTCGGTCCTAATAAGGTTGCCGTTATCGTAGAAGCTTTGACTGACAACAAAAATCGTACCGTAGGTAATGTTCGTACTATTTTCGGTAAGAGAGGCGGTCAATTAGGCGACAGCGGTTCCGTAGTGTTCAATTTTGAACATATCGGATATATCAAATATCCTTTGGATGCCGCAGATTCTGATAAAATGTTTGAAAGCGCATTGGAAGCCGGTGCAAATGATGTGGTTAGCGATGACGAATGTCACGAAATCGAGACCTTGCCTGAAGATTTGAATATGGTTACCGAAGCATTGGAACAACAATTCGGAACTCCGTCAGCTTCTCGTTTGGATTGGAAACCGGTGGCAAAAGCTGATATTGATGATGTTGAATCCGCACGTAAGTTTTTAGAATTTATTGATGCTCTTGAAGATGATGAAGATGTTCAACATGTATATCACAATGCCGAATTTTCCGAAGCTGTATTGAAAGCCTTGGAAGCAGAATAGTTCTTTATAAAATGCAAATAGAAAAGTCCTTGATAGAAATATCAAGGACTTTTTTTCAAAATATTGTTTGACTCTAAATAACCGGTGTTATAATCTATCCTTGTATCAGTTGATGACTGATATGAGGATTAGAACCCTCTTTCTGGTTATCTGTTTAATTACAGATGTAAAAAGCTACCTTTTTGCAATGGCAGGAAGGTAGTTAATAAGATATATTTATATCAAATAAGCTACACTATTCCAGAAAATAGGTTCTAACTTCCTGCTATCTCTAATCAAGATAGCATTTTTTTATATGAATATAAAAGGAGTTAGAAACAAATGGATATCGAAAAACTGGAAAAACTCAACGAGTTGAAGGAAAAAGGTATTATTACGGAAGAAGAATTTATCGAGCAGAAGATAAAAGTTCTTTCCTGCGATGATATTGTGCAATCTGAAGAAAAAGAACAATCAATCAATTCTCAAACAAAAATTGATTCAAATTATATTTGGGCATTGGTATTGGCTCCGATTATAGGTGTTTTTTTAGAAGGATTTATTGCAGGATTAACCTCAACATATATTGATAACTGGTGGTTTGTAACGGTTATAATTAATATCATATTCAGCTATCTTGATGCCAAAGAGTTGAAAAAGTGCGGATATGAGGAAAAGTTTTTAGATAATGCTTGGTTTGTTCCTATGTATTTGTATGAAAGGTCAAAGTTGCTGAAAGAAAGTCAAATGTATTTGATTATATGGACGGTTCTTTTGGTGCTGAGTTGTCTTTAATAACTATATTTAGGAGTTGAAAAATGGATATTGAAAAATTAGAAAAAATAAATGAGTTAAAAGAAAAGGGTATTATTAGTGAAGAAGAATTTAACAAAATGAAAAAAGAGTTGATGTCTGAAACTCAAAGCCATAATGCCAAGGTTGGGGCGAGTAATAAAAACAAAAAAGAAAAATCTTTATGGGGATATTTTATAGAGTGTATGACTACGAAATATGCTTGTTTCGAAGGACGAGCAAGAAGAAAAGAATATTTTTCTTTTGCGTTGTTTCTTTTTATGTGTAACGTTATGTGTGGCTTTTTTTCGGGAATATTACAATATTTCTCTGGAGATAGTTCAAGTGCAGGATATTTTTTATATATAATATTATGGGGTGTTACTTTTTTACCCCAATTAGGTTGTACTGTAAGAAGGCTACACGATGCAGGTTTTTCTGGATTATGGGGCGTTGTTGGCTGCTGTGGTTCTTTATTATATAGTTTATTGCCGGTTCTTTTATTGTTGCCAACAGTTGTAATTGGATTGTTTGTATTTGCTGTGATGTTCTTCAATAGCGATATGAAAGAAAACAAGTATGGTCCTGTTCCTGAAGGGGTGCTAAAATAAAATGATATTAATTATATATTTTATAATAACCGTTCTTATATACTATCTTTTGGTGCAAGTTCCTATAAAAATAGCGGAAAGCCGAGGGATATCCGGAGGTGAATTGAATACCATAAAAACTTTGAGTTGGTGCGGAATTTTTATTGGTATCACATGGATTATTGCGATTATTTTATCTCTTGTTTGGCAACCTGCTAATTGGGTTGAAAAGAAAACACCTAATGAAAAGATAATACCTCAAAGCAATTTAGATGTTCTGGAAAGATTATCGATATTGAAAGAAAAAGGGATTATTAGTGAGCAAGAGTTCAAAAAAGAAAAGGATAAGATATTGCTTAATATGTAGCTAAACCAACAAAAAAGCCTCGCGATTTGCGAGGCTTTTTTGTTATTCTTTTTCAGATTAGAAATTATATCTCAAACCTAAAGAAAATTCGTCCATTGCATCAACATAGGAGTTTTGATTGTATGTATGATGATACATACCACGAACAGACCAATTTCCGTCGATATTATATTGAATACCTGCGTTCAAACGATAACCGGTAGAGTGGTCTTTTGTTGTGCCTGCATAAGTATTTCTTACTTTGAAAGTATATTCACCGATACCGACACCGCCGATTACTTCAACTTTGCCATAGCAACCCAACGGCAAGTGACCGAGAGCATCTAAACCATAAGCAGTGAAACGGCTACTTGTATCAGCCCAATCAATATCACTTCTTTTTTCTGCTTGTGACATTTGATAAAAAGCTTCTAAACTAAAGTTACGATTGAATTTTGCACCTGCAACCAAAGAAGCAGAATTGTAGTCATCTTCAATATAGCTGTTGTATCCGTTAGACCAATCAAGAGTAGAGAAGTTGTAGTCCAAACCAACATAAGGTTTAACATCAGCATTAGCAACACCTGCAACCAAGCAGCTGATACCTGTCAAAAGTAAAATTTTTTTCATTTTATATTCCTCAAAATTTTTGTGAGAGCTTGTTAAATAAGTGATAAAACATTATATATAAAACCATATTAATGGTATTGCTAAAGGTTATTACATAAATATAATTTAGAAAAGGTTAAAAAAGGAGTTGTGCGTATGAAAATATTAACATTAAACAATGACTGCAATATCCCGATGCTAGGTTTAGGAACATGGAAGTCTAAACCGGGAGAAGTATATCAGGCAATTCGTTGGGCTTTTAAAATAGGATACAGACACATTGACTGTGCTGCAGCCTACGGAAATCAAGAAGAAATCGGTCAGGCAATTTTAGATGCAATCAATGAAAAAGATATAAAAAGAGAAGAGATTTTTGTAACATCAAAACTATGGAATGATTCTCATGCTCCCGAAGATGTTATTCCGGCATTACAAAAAACACTAGAAGAATTAAAACTTGATTATTTAGATTTATACCTCATACATTGGCCTGTTGCTCAAAAGAAAGGAACAGGTTTACCGCAAAATGACGATGATGTAATTTCTCTTAAAGAAATTCCTTTGGAAAAAACTTGGGCAGAAATGGAAAAAGCCAAAAAAATGGGACTTGTAAAAGCTATCGGAGTATCAAATTTCGGAATTAAAAGTTTGAGTAACCTCATTGAAAAAGCTGAAATTATGCCCTCAATGTTACAAATAGAAAGTCATCCTTTCTTACCTCAAGATGAATTAATCGATTTTTGTAAAAAGAATATGATTGCGGTAACTGCATATTCACCGTTAGGCTCTGGCGACAGAATTGATAAAAAAGATGATGAACCGTCACTAATGAATAATCCTATAATTGTTGAGCTTGCGGAAAAAAACAAAATTACTCCTGCTCAATTATTGATTGCTTGGCACATAAACAGAGGTGTGGTCGTAATTCCGAAAAGCACAAAAGAAGAAAGATTAAAAGCTAATTTTTCTGCTCAATATGTAGCATTAGGACAAGATGATATGAATAAAATCAAGTTATTAGGAGAACATAAATATAGATTTGTTAACGGCGAAAAATTTGTTCACGGTGATTATTCCTTAGAAACAATATTCGGGTAAAACAGGGGGCAAATTAAGCCCCCTTAAACAATTTTTCATATTTGTAGAGTAGCATATTAGCCAAAGAAAAATAATGAGGGCTAAAATGTTAAATATATCTTCTGAAAAATTAGTTGAAATATTGCAATCAAAATCAAAAGTAATATCAACAGAAATAAATCAAATAATTACCGATAGTCGTAAAGCTGTGCCCGGTTCTTTGTTTGTCGCCATTAAAGGCGAAAATTTTGACGGGCACCAATTTGTTAAGGATGTTTTTGAAAAAGGTTGTGAGCTTGCGGTTGTATCTCACATAATTGAAGGTTTACCGGCTGAAAAGCAAATTGTAGTTGATGATACTGTAGATGCTTTTGGAAAAATAGGAGCATATAATCGTTCATTATTCAAAGGAAAAGTTATCGGGCTTACCGGTAGCGCCGGAAAAACAACAACTAAAGAAGAAATAAAGTTTGCGCTTTCTGTTTTTGCAAAAACCTATGCTACCGGCGGAAATCACAACAATCATATCGGAGTTCCTCAAAGCCTGTTAGAAATGGACATGGATGCGGAATATGCAGTTATTGAAATGGGAATGAGCTCGAAAGGCGAAATTTCCAAACTTGTTTCCTATGTAAAACCGGATATTGCGTTGGTTACTAATGTATATCCTATGCACATAGAGTTTTTTGAAAATTTTGAAGGTATTGCAGAAGCTAAAGCCGAAATTTTTGAAGGCTTGAGCGAAGGTGGTGTGGCCATAATAAATGAAGATACCAATTTTGCGAACATTTTAGAAAAACGAGCTTTAGAGCATGGAGCAAAAGTTATAAAGTTCGGTAAGAATACACATTATGACGGAGTTTTAGAATTAGAACAAGACGGTGAAATTCAACAATATAATGCTTGGGCGGCACTTCGTGTTGTAGAGGCTTTAGGATTGGATTGTGATAAAGCCGCAAAAGCTCTAAAAAACTTTGGGGCTCTGGATGGCAGAGGAAAAAAACATCAACTGAAATTGCCTAACGGAGATGTTTATACCTTGATAGATGACAGCTATTCCGGACAGCCTGAAGCAATGAAAATTGCCGTTAAATCATTAAGTAAGTTACCTTGCAATGGCAGAAAAATTGCCGTTCTCGGAAAAATGGCGGAACTTGGAGACACTTCTAAAGAACAACATATATCGGTCGGAAAAATTGTTGCCGAAAGTAATATAGACATTGTTATCGGAATTAAGCCGGAAATGAAAGATATGTTGGCACAGCTTCCTGAACATATACAACAATATTATTTTGACAACAAAGACGGCTTAGCTGGCTTTTTACAAAATAAACTATTGCAAAATAATGATATTTTACTTATAAAAGGGGCAAGATATTCTTCAGAACTGTATAAAGTTACAGACGAATTGTTAAAGGGTAATAAATAATGAAGTGTCCGTTTTGTGGTTCTCTTGAAAGTCAGGTAAAAGATTCCAGACTTACCGAGGATAATGCTTGCATTCGTCGCCGCCGAGAATGTCCTGAGTGCGGTTCTCGTTTCACAACTTTTGAAAGAGTTATGTTGCGTGAATTGGTCGTGGTTAAGAAAAACGGTGAAAAAATGCGTTTTGATCGTGACAAATTGGCACGTTCAATTCAACTTGCGGTACGTAAACGTCCGATAACCCCTGAACGTGTTGATAAGATAGTAACGTCTATTCAACGTCGTTTGGAAAGCTCCGGAGAAGCTGAAATTTCTTCAACAATCATTGGAGAATATGCAATGGAAGCTTTGGCAAATTTGGATAAAGTTGCATATATTCGTTTTGCATCCGTATATAAAGATTTTTGCGAGCCAAGTGATTTTGAAGAATTTGTAAATAAAATTGATGAATTGGCAAAGACCAAGTCAAAAGAAGAGGAATAAAATAATGGGAAAGTTTGTTTCTGAAAAAATAAGAATGAAAACATCTGCTCGTTTAGCGGCAGTTCAGGCCAGCTATATGATTGCATACAGTCAGCTTCCTGTAGAAGAAGTTATCAGAGATTTTGCAAACGGCGAAGTAGGACGCTATGTTCTTGCCGATAATGAGTTCGGCGGAGAGGAACTTGTTGCGGTAGAACCTATGGATAAATCATATTTTGAAAATTTGGTCCGTGGTGTGCATACGGATAAAGAAGATTTGGAAAAATCATTAAATATGTTTTTAACCGGTGGTCGCAGTCTTGAAAGATATGACGGAACTTTACAAGCTTTGTTGCTTTGTGCAATGTATGAAATAGTACATACATTGGATGTAGATACAAAAGTTGTTATCCAAGAATATGTTGATATGGCTTATGCTTTCTTTAGCAAAAACGAGCCGAAAATGGTTAATGCTTTGTTAGATCAAATTGCAAAACAAGTTAGATAATAAAGGTTTTATATGGCAAAATTAAAGGTTTATGAATATCCTCATCCGGTATTGAAGCAAAAAGCAGAAAAAGTTGCGAAAGTTGATGATAAAATTCGCAGTTTCTTGGATGATATGCTTGAAACTATGTATGATGCCGCAGGTGTTGGTCTTGCGGCTCCTCAAGTTGGTGTTTCAAAAAGAATAGTCGTCATTGATGTTGCTCATCCTGATGAGGGTGAAGAACGTAATCCGATTTATTTGGTTAATCCGGAAATTATATGGCATTCCGACGAAGAAAGTTGTCAATATGAAGGGTGCTTATCCGTTCCGGATCAAAGCGCCGAAGTCAGTCGTTATAAACAGGTCAGAGTTCAATATTTAGACTATAACGGCAAAGAAGCTGAGATTATGGCAGAAGGCTTGTTGGCAATAGCATTACAACACGAAATAGACCATTTGGACGGTATTCTGTATATTGACAGAATAAGCCGCTTAAAACGTCAAATGTTGTTAAAAAAATTGCAAAAAATGCGTCAGGAAGAAGAATAATGAAAATAGTTTTTATGGGAACTCCCGATTTTGCACTTGTTGCACTCAAAGAATTAGCAAAAGAACACGAAATTTTGGCTGTATATACCAAGGAACCGAAAATCTCCGGAAGAGGCAATAAATTAGTAAAAACTCCGGTACATTCTTGGGCAGAAGAGCAGGGGATAGAAGTTCGTACTCCTAAAAGCTTACGTAATGAAGAAGAGCAAAAACGTTTTGCCGATTTGAAAGCCGATATTGCAGTTGTAGCCGCATACGGACTGATTTTACCGCAACCGATTTTAGACGCATATCCTAAAGGATGTATAAATATTCATGCTTCATTGTTACCGAGATGGCGTGGTGCTGCTCCTATTCAACGCAGTATAGAAGCCGGAGACAAGGTAAGCGGAGTTACCATAATGAAAGTTGCTGCCGGTCTTGATACCGGCGATATGCTCCTCAAGGGGGAAGTTGAAATTACTCCTGAAACAACCGGAGGTTCCTTGCATGATGATTTAGCTCAAATCGGTGCCGAATTAACAATTAAAGTCCTAAAAGATTGGGACAATATTGAGCCGGAAGTACAAGACGATGCTCTAAGTTGCTATGCCGCTAAACTGGAAAAAGAAGAAAGTGTGCTTAATACCGATATGCCGGCAGAAGATTTGTGCCGAAAAATTATGGCATTTAATCCTTATCCTGCGGTTTATTTTGAACACAATGAAGAGCGTTTCAAAGTATTGCGTGCCAAAGTTTCTGATATTAAAAATCAAGCCGGAAAAATATGGCAAGAAGGACAACAACTTTTTATCGGTGCAAAAGATAAAGCTATCGAAGTTACAGAAATACAAAGACAGGGCAAAAAAGCAATGTCTGTTGCTGAGCTTTTACGCGGATATACCTTTTAATTAGCGCAATTTTATCGAGTTTTTATAACTTACAACCGGCAAGAGGTTAAATAGCATAACTTTTGTTTTATATTCGTCTGCTCTAACCGATAAAATCGGCAAAATTCCAAATAGCTTAACGATAGTATGACTATGTTCAACATCTGCATGAAACAATGGTATAAAATCAAACAATAAAACTTTATGATGTTGCATTCTGTCTATAAATGTAAGAATAGGAACCCCTCCGAACAAACAAAAACGTCTGGTTCTTGTTGCCTTATTTAAGAACTCTTGATA
Organism: Alphaproteobacteria bacterium; assembly: GCA_045659785.1. Lineage (GTDB taxonomy): Bacteria > Pseudomonadota > Alphaproteobacteria > RF32 > CAG-239 > JAFUYI01. The sequence goes on along the minus strand of JAZRCM010000014.1, from coordinate 41,143 downwards.
AAGCTCCGGATTTTCTCTTTTAACAAAAGCATGTATTCGGTGCGAAGTATCTGTCATTTCTGCCGCTTGTATTTTGGAAGTATTTGTTGCATGTCTACGATACTTAAAGAGAACTTCCGGAATATTATAAAACTTCGTATATTTTATCAATCGACACCATAAAGCATAGTCTTCAGACGGACTATATTCTTTTTCATAACGAATACCGTTTTTGGTTAATAGAGACTTTCTTATCATAGACGCCGGATGTAAAACGGCACAGGTTCTCATCAGTGCTAATTTTATATCTTTATCAAAACGAGGATTTTTATTCTTTTTATGTTTTCCGGGGAATTGGTCAAATCTTGTTGAGACAACACCGACATCAGTATGTGCATCTAAATAAGCAACTTCTCTTGCCAAACGAGTAGGGAGTGAGATATCATCATGGTCCATAACCGCTATATATTCGCCTGAAGCTAAATCTATAAGCTTGTTTCTGGAATCTGAAATCCCCATATTGCGGTCATTTCTTAGATATTTTATCCTTTTGTCATCATATTCTTTTATTATTTCTTCTACAGTAGTATCGGAAGGGCAGTCATCTAAAATCAAAAACTCAAAATCTGTGAAAGTTTGCTTCAATATACTGTCAACCGCTTCTCTTAAATATTGCGGATTAGTTCTATACACAGGCATCAAAACCGAAACTTTAGGCATTATCAAATTTCCTTATTTCCAACTTTTTTTAACAAATCGGTCCATTGTGCAATAATATTTTCTGGTGCATATTTCTTCGTATCTTCAATTGCATTGCGACCAAATTCGATTCGTAAATCTTTGTCTTTCATTAAAACAGCTAATTTGTTTGCAAAATCATCAATGTCCTCAGCCAAAAATCCGTTTCGGCCATCTTTTACAAGTTCATTTACAGCCGGTGCATAACTAAAACCGATTGTCGGCAAACCGGTAGCCTGTCCGTCTGCAATAGCCAAACCGAACCCTTCATGAGCCGTCGGAAAAGCATGAATATCTGCATTTTGATAAACTTCTAGGGTGTTGTTACTGTAACCGCAGATTTTTACCTGATTTTCAATGCCGTATTTTTTTGCTATATCCATCATTTCCGCTTCATATTGCGGATATTTGCGAAGTCCCCAAATATCTACTTTCCAGTCAGGAAAATCTTTGGCTATTCTTCCGAAAGCCTCAATCAACAGGTGAGGACGTTTGACGTCTTTTTCAATACGGGCGATATATATGATTTTCTTCTTTTCTACACTTAAATCAGCATAATCTTCAGGAGTAACCTGATTAACCATATTAGCAATACTTACGACTTTTTTAGGCGAAAAACATTTATCAATAGTATCAATAAATGAATCCAATAAAACTTGGTATGTATCAACCTTTGCAAAAGATTTCATACGATAATTTTTTGCAAGTTTTCCGCCTTTTTTAAATTTGGCGAGCATTTCAGGCGGAAAGCCATGTATCATTTGAATAATGGGTATATTGTGATTTTGAAATCTGGTAACATTAAATAAATCTACCGGAAAATAACAAACTAAAACATCAGGTTTTATTTGTTCAATAATTTTTTTATAACGAAAATACGGAGGAACAGCTTTACAGCGAAAGCGATTATATATGTTCATAACCTTGTTTTCAGTTTTTCCGCTTAAGTTAATAAAATTGACCTGCGGAACAAATTCTAAACCTGTTCCAACTTTTTTATATGTATCACAAACAACACTAACCTCAAATTCGGGATTTTGAGCTAAAGCATTAACAAAATGAACCAACCACTTTGTATTAAGTACATTGCGGTTGCGAATAAACATTACTTTCATAAATAAAAATCCGTATAGTTACCATATATATAAAAGTATATTATAAATTGAATACGGCAGTGTCAAACAAATTTTATTGTTTATAACAATAAAGCCCGTTCAAAAGAACGGGCTTTATACTACACAAAGTCAAAATTAGAAGTTGTAGGTAATAGAACCTGCCAAGATATTAACTTTGTTTGAATAGTTCGCATTGAAGGCTCCGCGATCTTCATCGCCATGATGTTTTCCTGTTAAGTTAACTTTTGCTTTATCAGCATCAATGTATGTATAACCTACATTGAATGTCAACTTGTCATTATACTTATATTCGAGACCTGCGGAATACCACAAACGGCTGCTGTCAGGAATACGAGGTGTACGATATTCTGTACCTACGGCACCTTGTTCATAAGCGATACCTAAACGCAATTTCCATTGTTCGTCAAGTTTCTTGCTAACACCGAAAGCATAGAAAGATGTATCTTTCCAACGTTCAGGAGTAAAGCTCATTTGACCGTTCTTTTCGCCGTCAATAACCAAGTTTTTGAAACTTGACCAATATACACGATTATACTCAGCCATAACAGCCCAATCATTATTGATTTCGTGATATGCACCTAATGTCAAAGAAGCAGGAGTTGTCAAACGGGCAGAAATATCTTGATTCATACCCATAGCACCCAACAATCCGTCAAATTCAATGTCGCCTTTAAGTTTGTGGCGAACTTGACTGCGATATCCGATACCGAAACGAGTACCTTCTTTAGGTTCATATAAAGCACCTAATTGATAACCTATATCAATGGTGTTACCTTGCAATGTTGCTTTGTCCTCAATAACAGCAACTTGAAGGTCTTTTCTTACACCGTTACGCAATTTGGCTTCAATATATTGAATTTGCAAACCTGCACCGAAAGACAATTTGTCATTAGCTTTATAAGCTACCATCGGAGTAAATGTTGCACTGATAATTTTTGATAATGTGCCGTGAAAACGACCTGACCAATCATCACCATATTTTGTAATCATACCATAAGGGGTATTCATAGAAAGACCGGCTGTCCATTTTTCATTAATTTGATGAGAAAAATAAGCCATCGGAGATGCTGCAGGGTGTACAATATTACCCATATAGTCGTTGTGTTCGCCCCATTCATTATTTGAATTACGAGCAGAAGAGTTTGGAGAAATCCAAGTTCCGCCCAATTCGATTTGTGTACCTTTGTGGCGAGTTAAACCGGCCGGGTTGAAGAAAGAGTAAGAAATATCTTCTGCTCCGGCAGTTGCACCGGCATAAGCATTACCTTGTGCGGCAGCAGATTGTTCTTTTAAGAAAAATCCAGATGCGTTAGCATTTGAACATGCAAGAACTACTCCGAGAGCAGTCAAAGTCAAAATTTTTTTCATTGTAAATTACAGTTTAAAATTAGTTGAACATAAGTAACACCTTTGCGAAAGGAGGCTCAAGAGTTGAATTATTATTGATTATATTTTAAGCCTTAAATAACCTATCGCAACATATAAAAACTAAAAAATGTTACAAACAAGCTTTTAGCAAAAAAATATAAAAATGCAAGAATATTTTTTATCCCCTTTGAAATTTTTGCTAAAAAAATAAGAAATACAATATGTTATGGCTGAAAAAATATAAAAAATGTTGTTGAAAGTTAATTTTTTCTTTACAAAACGCCTTGCGTGATAGTAGAGTGAAAAAAGATTTTAACAACGGAGATTAGTGTCTTGCGAAATTTTGTTAGGTTCTGTTTAAGAGCTATATTCTATATCTTCAAGGTTAGATTTACTTTCGACTTTGATGAAAAACAAACCCCGAAGAAGGGTGTTTATGTGTCAAATCACGTATCTTATATGGATCCGGTGATTCTTTTTGCTTTTCTGCCCGGAAATCCGGTATTTGCCCTCAATGGTCATTTATACAGAAACAAGTTTATTCGTTTCCTTATGCGTGAAGCTGATGTTGTTCCTTTCAATCCTATTGAACCCGGCGACATCAAAGAGCTTATTGCAAAAGTTGACAGTGGTCGTTTATGTGTAATTTTTGCCGAAGGTCGTATCACCGAAAACGGCGGTTTGATGAAAATTTACGAAGCACCTGGCTTGGTTGCCGATAAATCAAAAGCTCCGCTTATTCCTGTTTGGATTGATGGTCCGCAATACGGATATTTCTCAAAAACTAAAGGAAAATTACCGCATCGTCCGCATCCGAAAATCAGAGTTATTGTCGGTAAACCTCGTCCGTTTAAATTGAAAGATGAGTTGCGTCGTCAACGTGACCACATCAGTAACGAAGTTTATATGATTTTGCGTGAGATGAGCTTTGAAGTGAACTACAATAATGATATTTCATTGTTTGCAATGTTGATGAAAGCTGCAAAAATCCATGCGAAAAAAGGCTTGTTCCATCGTCCGAAGTTTGTGGAGGATATCAATCGTAAACCGCAATCATATCGTGATATTATCATCAAGTCTTTTGTTATCGGTAAGTATTTCAAACGTCGCACAAAGCCGGAAGAACATGTCGGTATGTTGTTGCCGAACTCTATTGCTGCCGTATGTACATTCTTTGGATTGTCAGCTTATAGCCGTATTCCCGTAATGCTTAACTTCTCTGTCGGTGCAAAAAATATGCTCTCCATGTGTAAAACTGCAGAAGTTAAGATTGTGATAACATCTTTAATGTTTATAAAAATGGGCAAGCTTGAAGATGTTGTTGAAGCTATGGAAAAAGAAGGTGTTAAAGTTGTTTACCTCGAGAAAATGGCTAAAGAAATCGGTTTGTGGGAAAAAATCAACGCATATCTGCGTTACAAGATTAAACGTATTCCTCACAAAAGAGGCGGAAACCGCAAAGCAGTTATTTTGTTTACTTCCGGTTCTGAAGGTGCTCCTAAGGCCGTTGTATTGAGCCACGCTAATATCATTTCGAACGTAAAACAATTATCTACAATCGAAACACTTAATATAACCGATGTTGTGTTCAATGCTCTTCCGATGTTCCATAGTTTCGGCTTGGTTGTAAGCACATTGTTCCCACTGTTTGAAGGTGCAAAACTTTTCTTGTATCCTTCTCCGTTACACTATCGTGTTGTTGCCGAGATTGTGTATGAAATCGGTGCAACAATTATGTTCGGAACAGATACTTTCTTCCGTGGTTACGGCCGTATCGCTCACCCGTTTGACTTCCATAATATTCGTTTTATGTATGGTGGTGCAGAAGCCGTAAAACCCGATACTCGTAATATGTGGATGGAACGTTTGGGAGTTCGTGTTACTGAGGCTTACGGTTCAACCGAATGTTCTCCGGTTATTACTGCAAACAACCGTATTTTCAACCGTTTCGGTTCTATCGGTAAAATTTTGCCGGCGATTGAATATAAAATCGAGCCTGTTCCGGGTATTGACAAAGGCGGTGAGTTGGTAGTTCGTGGTCCGAATATTATGATGGGCTACATTATGCCGGATAATCCCGGTGTATTGGTTCCGTTAGAAGACGGATGGTATCATACCGGCGACGTTGTGGATGTTGATGAAATCGGATTTATGTTTATTAAAGACCGTATTAAACGATTCGCAAAAATCGGTGGTGAAATGGTATCGTTGAATGCCGTAAATGAAATGGTTTGCAATGCTTATTCTACTGATAACGAATATCAGTACGGAGTCGTTGCTACTCCGCACGAGAGCAAAGGCGAACAAATCGTTTTGGTTACCAACAACCCGAAAGTTACTCAAGAGGCTTTGCATACATATATCAAACAAAATGGTATGTCTGAGCTGTATTTACCGAGAATTATTTTGCAAATGGATAAACTACCGATATTTGCAACCGGTAAAATGGATAACGTAACATTAAAGAAAATGGTGTTGGAAGAACTTGAAAATCAACGCTAATCAAGAAAGAGGTTCAAACGAACCTCTTTTTTTTTACACCTGATAAAAAATATATCAAAAAACTTGACAAAAAAGACTAAAAGAGATAGTCTTTACACGAGTAAAATACAAATTATCAATATTATTCACCTTTAAAATCAATTTTTTATGCGTAAAACAATTGTAATTGTCTTTGGCGCTCCAGGTAGCGGCAAAGGTTTCCTTGTTGATTGCATCGAGAACGAACTCGAAAACAGAAACATCGTAAGAAAGGAAGACATCGGCCACATTTCCACCGGCGACCTTCTGCGTGCCGAGATTGCAGCTCAGACACCGCTTGGTCAAGAGATTGCACAGATTGTCAGCTCAGGAGGTTTGGTTTCGGATGAGATTGTAAGTAAACTGATTGAGAAGAGTCTCGACGGGCCTGAGGTACTCAAGTTCCTCGACGGCTATCCTCGTACCGAAGCTCAGCGTTTGACGTTGGCCGAGTTGCTCAACGGTAAAGGTTACCGCGTTATCTCTATCAAGAGAGACACCCCGCTTCCTCTGATTCTTGAGCGAGTTTCAAAGCGCAGAGTTTGTCAGGATTGCAAGTGTACGCACAGCGTTGATGACGGCAAGTGTCCCCGTTGCGGTGGCCCGTCGATCATCAGGAAGGACGACGCAGTTATCGAGAACCGTCTGGCCGAGTATGAGAACAACACCGCCGGTCAGTGGAATTTCCTCGCGCTGCTCTCTGATTCGATGTTGAAGGTTGACGGTGCAGAAGATGCCGTGCTTGCAGCCAAAGACATTGTGACAAGGTACTTCTAGTTACAGAACTACCGAACAAAAAAGGGTTTCGCAAGAAACCCTTTTAACTTTTTTATTGTTATTTCTTTTTTGCCCAATTTTTTTGACAATCACATTATAATGCGTAATTTTATTAATACTATAACCATAAGCATAATTTTACAAGAATAAAAAAATATGGTGGTGAATCATAAGGAAAACTTTGCAATACATTTGACAAATGCTTCTCCTATGTTACTTTTTTTAAGTAATAACGCACTAAAGGAGAAAATTATGATTAATCAACCGACACGTTATATCGGAACATCTGTTTACGGCGTTAGAATGCCGATTATTAAACAAGGCGCTGACATTGCAAATATCATCAGTGATACGATTATCGAAGCAACTAAAGCAGAATATCAACCGCTAATTTTGAATAATGGCGATATTGTTGCCATAACAGAATCTTTTTTGGCTCGTGCTCAAGGTAACTATGCTAAATTAAGCGATATTGCCACAGAGGTTTCTTCACGTTTCCCGCAAGGAGATGTTGCTGTTGCATTTCCTATTTTATCCCGCAATCGTTTTGCCAAAATTTTAGAAGGTATTGCTAAGGGAGTAAAGGGAACGGTTTATGTTTGTTTATCATATCCGGCAGATGAAGTAGGTAACGCAATTATGGATGAAGACGATTTGTTTAATTCGGACATAAATCCATATTCTGATGTTATGGAAAAACAAGACTTTAGAAATAAATTCGGCACATATAAACATCCGATAACCAATACTGATTATATTGAGCTGTACGAAGCGGTTTCTCCGAATATTAAGGTTGTTTTGCTCAATAATCCGAAAGATATTTTGAAATATACAAAACAAGTGATTGTTGCCAGTATTCACGTCCGCAATCGTCATAAAAAGATTATATCAGATGCAGGCGGAGAGGTTATGACACTTGATGAAATTTGTAATACTCCGTCAGAAAACAGAGGTTGGAGCGAATTTGGCGTATTAGGTTCTAATTTCTCTGATAAAGATAAATTAAAATTGTTTCCGCGTGATGCGATGAATTTTTGTAAAACATTACAAGAGATATTTAAGGCTAAAACCGGTAAACATATAGAAGTTATGGTTTATGGCGACGGTGGTTTCAAATGTCCGAAAACCAAAATTTGGGAATTTGCCGATCCGGTCGTATCTCCGGGTTATACTTCAGGATTAGAGGGAATGCCTAATGAAATAAAAATAAAGGCCGTTGCCGACAATAATCAAGGCAATTTGGAAGAGGCCATCAAAAAGGCAATAGATGAGAAAAATAAGGGGAGTGATAACTATTCATTAGGAACAACACCGCGTCAAATTACCGATTTATTAGGTTCGCTATGTGATTTAACAACCGGTTCCGGCGAAAAAGGAACTCCGGTTGTGCTGATAAAAGGATATTTTGATAATTATCTGACCGGCATCCCTACCGAATAGTGAAATAGCAGAAGAAACCCCATCATTGTAAAATGGTGGGGTTTTATTAAAGTCGTTGACTTTTTTAGGATTTATAGTACTATATCGGCAATAAATGATCATTAATACTAACTATTAAACCTTCATGCTTTATGAACAAGAATAACATTCCGGAGGACGTTTTCAAAACGTTTCTGGCTTCTTTGGAGCAGGCTTTAAGTGCTACTACGGAGTATCACTCTGATTGTGTCGTGCATGTAAAATCGCGCCAACATTGCTATCCTGCAGGATTGGTAATTATTGCACGAGAGAAGAATCCCGATTGTTTGGATTTTTACAATGTATTACACGAGCATCCCACAAATTGTGACAAGCTTAAATTTGTCAACAGTGGCGATGACTATGTAAACTATCATCTTGCAGAAAGATTTGGTGGTCATGCTACCGTTAAGATGTGGACCTTACACAATGTTCCTCGTTCGGTTGTATCTTACGGCTACAAGGGAGAAAAACTTCCGACGGCAAATGAGGTTATCGAGTACATCGAAAAATTGTGTGCAGAGAGACCATAGGAAATTTTTTCTGAAATCAAAGAAAGGCTGTGCGTTATGGCACCGCCTTTTTTTTTGTTATGTGTTGACAATTATTTTTGACAATCTATTATAGAACAAAAATGGAACATTATTTATGAAACAGCGAATTATCGGATTAATAGATTGTGATGCTTTTTTTGTATCTTGCGAACGGGTGGATAATCCCGATTTGCAAAATAAACCTGTATGCGTTATGACCGGAGGAGGTAGTAAGGGGATTATAGTTTCTCGCTCAAAGGAGGCAAAAGCTCTGGGAATCAAAATGGGAACTCCTTATTTTCAGATACAAAAAACACATCCGCAAATAATTTGTATTCCGGCTAGACATTCAAGATATTCCGAAATTTCGCACAAGGTAATGAATATTATAAGAGATTTTACACCCGATGTTGAAGAAGTATCCATTGATGAGGCATACGTTGATTTAACCGGATTAAACGAAGTTTATAAAATATCTTATACCGAGCTGATAACAAAGATAAAGCAAACTGTTTGGGAAAAAGCCAAAGTGCCGGTTTCGATAGGTTTGAGTTGTTCCAAAACTTTAGCAAAATTAGCAAGCGATAAAGCTAAAAATAAAGGCGGGATATACATAATTCGCCCCGACAAAATTATGGAAACGGTCGGTAATATTGATATTGAGGATATTTGCGGTATAGGTAATCAAAGTGCTAAAACACTTAAGTTTAGCGGTATTTTTACAATTAGCGATTTTGTTTGTCAGGATAATGCGTGGATAAAAAAAGCTATGGGGATTAATGGTATTAATCTGAAGTTTGAACTTTCAGGTATATCAACCTCTCCGGTGGACTCTAATCCGCAAGCTCCCCAATCTATTCAAGATACAAAATCTTTTGAGGATTTTAGCGATAATTTAGAATTTTTACGTTCGCAATTAAAGTATCATGTACAAAATGCTTCTCGAAAATTGAGAAAATGGAACGGATTTTGCGGAGAAGTCGGAGTTATATTGCGAACAAAAGATTTTAGCACTTCGGTCATATATTCAAAATTAGAAATATCAACAAATTCGGATTTTATTTTACGAAATACTGCGGTTTTGCTCCTAAATAAACTTTATCGCCCGAAAATATTATATCGAAGTGTCGGAGTAGAGTTAAAAAGGTTATCTTATAACGAAGAAATTCAACAATCTTTGTTTGAAACATTAAAGCAAGACGATGATAAACTTTCTCGAATTATTGATGATTTAGAACAAAAATTCGGGAAAGATATTATAAAACGAGGTTTTTGATTTTTTTATATTTGATAAATAAAAAAAGGGGGAGCCGAAGCTACACCCCAAAAACAAACAACTAGGCAAACAATGAAATACAAGACAGGTACAATAAATATACTGTACCTACTAAGGCAATCAGTAATATTGTAAGAGCTATCCACTCTTTTTTTGTACCCTTTATCTTGATTTTCTTTGTCTTTCTTTGTTGTGTTGCGATTGGCTCGTCATCGTAATATTCATCATCATCACGATGTGAACGAGCTGCTGCTTGAAGTGCTATATTAGCAGCTTGAAGAGCTGTGTTAGTAGCTACAGCAGCCGGAGCAATTGAACGAAATATCATAGCTAAATATGTTTTATGTTCATTATTACAAAAAACAATATGGAACGCCATGATATAAACATCAAGACAACCAACCGCTTTTTATAATAATGAACAAAATTAACCTTACAAATTTTTTATTGTCTTGATTCTAACACATAGCGAAAGATATTGCAATATGTAAATGCTAAGGACATTAAATTCAATTAAAAAAAGTTCTTATAATTTTTTCTATTTTTATCGAAGCCGTTCCGTCCCCATATATAGTTTTTAGATTATTTTTAGATATAAATTTATATTGTTTTCTTAGTAAATTCATTGATTCTTTATATATTATTTCCGTATTTGTTCCTACTAATTTTACATTAGACAACTTCAGAACCTCGTGTCTTTCGGTTTTGTTTCTCATAATTATCAATGGTATACCTAAAGATGAGGCTTCTTCTTGAATGCCTCCGCTATCCGTCATTACCAAACAACATTTTTTCATTAAACATATTAATTCATCATAATCCAATGGCTGTAAAAGTTTTATGTTTTTTACGTCAGATAATTCTTTATGTATTATATTTTTGAAATTTGGGTTGGGATGTACCGGTATTATAAAATTATGGTCAACATTTTCTTCAGATAATTTTTTTATTGCATTTAATATTGATATTAATTTTTCATCTTGGTTTTCTCTGCGATGTGATGTTACCAGTATATTTTTTGACTGAAAGTCAATACCCCGGTATTTTAATTTCTTAATAGCATTTTCTGAAAAATAATCTTCCATAAATTTTAGGGTATCAACGATGGTATTGCCGGTTATATGTATATTTTTTTCGCATGTATTCTCCTTTAAAAGATTTTTTTTAGAAAAATTTGAAGGAGCAAAATGTAATGTTGCAATACAAGAAATCATTTTGCGATATGCTTCTTCCGGAAAAGGTTCTCTTATATCATTTGTTCGTAACCCTGCTTCTACATGAAAAACCGGAATTTTTCTGTAAAACCCTGAAAGAGCACCGCAAAATGCTGATAAGGTATCTCCTTGAACTATAATGGCATCTGTTTTTATATTGTTCAGCAGTTCAGATAGCTTACTTAAAATTGTATTTTGTGTTTCTTCTAAAGACTGATTTTCTCTCATTACCGACAGATTATAATCAGCAGAAATATCGAACATATCTAAAGCTTGTGCGGATAATTCTTTTTGTTGTCCGGTATTGCACAAAATAACATTATAATCATTGGGATAGCATCTTAGAGCATTTATTATTGGAAATATTTTTATAACCTCAGGTCTGGTTCCAAATATAAACAATATATTTCTCATCATTTTATCTCATCATTGATTTTATGGTCAATATTTTTTCTAAAATGCTTTTATCATTAAAATAGTCCGGAATAACTTGTTCTGCCGACACCAAAACATTTTCAGAATAAATTCCTGCTCTTGTTTGTTTATCTAGAAGCATTTCATTTGCAGTTACTGTGCTTTTTTCTTTCATTAATATTGATAAAAAATCATCAATATTAATCTCAAGAACGGACTTTACCTCGCTGTCAGAATTTTTAAAGTCCATTTCTTTTAGTTTTTGTTTGGTTTCTAATCCGTAAAAAAATTGAAATTCTCTTATTTTATAATTTGGAGCAGGATCGCAATTACAAATTCTTATTCCTAAAAAGTTATATTTATCTACATCTATACTTATTTCTTCTTTTGCTTCTCTATATAAAGCTTGTTCAACAGTTTCTTCATTCTCTACATGACCGCCGATGGAAAAATCTATATAATCGGGACGGTCAAAGCCGTAACTTTCTTTAGGATAAATCGTTTGAAAATATAAACAGTTATTTTGAGGATTAAATAAAATTCCCGTTACTACCTTATGCCACAAAGCATCTTTGTGAACAATTTTCTTATCTTCATTATACAACGGTTCCATTTTGTTATTATATACTTTTAACATTTTTTTATTTCCTATTCAAAAAATCTAGCGTTCGTTCTATCATTGCATCAAATTCAGCTTCAATATCGGTATTTTCAAGTTGAGATAACAGTTCAAGATTATGTATAATTAATGAATATATTGTCAAAAATATCTTTTGCTCATCTCTGTCAAATCCAGGTTTTATACCTTGTAATATAAGGCAAGAATCAAGTAATTGAGCAGAAAGCAAAGAAAGTTCAATTACTAATTCTAATTTATCATTCTTAATTGTATTTGGTATATCTAGTTCATTCGTATCAATGTCGGCAAACTCACAAATAGAACATATGGATAAAAAACAATCACAAAGTTCATCATTTATGTTTTTTAAACAGCGATTTGATTGGTTATAAGCTGCTGCAGATATATCGAATTTTTGATTATTAATCATACTTTGTATTAAATGTCCGATTTGTATTGAAAGTTCTTCAACGGATTCTCTTAATCCCCATTGCTGTTCAAATCTTTTTATAAACATTTGTTGCAACCCAAAAGCTTTTTTTCTTAGTTTTAAAATTTTGCAATCATTCATAATTCTAACCATTCCTTGTTTGTAAATGAACTTTGCCAATATGTTGAGTTTTTATTATTTCCGCTAATATGTACTTTTTGAATTTTAGCAATATTAATTATATCATTTAGCGATTTTTCTCCGGTTATTTCGATGTTTTGAGGTTTTTTAAAACCATAAAATTCTCCACAAATCTGTCTTTGTTTTTTACTGCATATATTATATTTTTCACAACGGTAGTTTTTATATATGCCATATGAACAAGGTTTGTTCATAATTTCAGCCATTAAACAAACATTATCTACATAAACGCTATAATTATTTTTTATCGCCAGATTGATAATTTTATCAAAAGAACCTTTAGGAACAAAACACTCCGGATTAATGCCGTTGTCAAATGCTTTTTGAGCTTCAGGCCAATATGACTGACAACTCATATTTTTATATAATTTTAATCCTGTCATACAAGAAGCAATACAGTAATGTTTAACAATATCAAATACTTGTTGTAATGTTTTTTCATCTGAATTTTGTGGAAGTAGCGGTCGCCAATAATGAATACACGGAATATTATATGATTTTAAATTTTTCATAGACGTTATTGCTTCTACTTCATTATTTTTTCTGATTCCCTTTTCAAAATCAGGTTCTAAGCCGGAATAACTTACATATACGCAAATGTTTAAATATTTCCGAAATGCCTTAATTATTTGAGCATTCTTAGTGTTTATTTCTCGTTTAGTAATAATTGTTACCAAATTTTTTATATTTCTTTTTTTTAATTCGCTACATACTAAAAAAAATTGCTTAATATTTGAGGGGGTTGCAAAAATATCGGTATTCGGCATAATGCAAATTGCATCATCTTTGTTATAATATTCTGACTTCAAAAGAGTTTCAACAGCACTTTTAGCATCTGCAACTTGTAAAGGCGCACAAGATTTTTTTTCATTTAGAAAGCAATATATACAATTATTAGGACATCCGACCACGTTATTTAATGCTACCCAAGAAGCATGCCTTTCAACTAACATTATCGTTCTAATCCTTTCTTTAGTGTTATACATTTCCGTACATAGTTTTCATGATAATTAACCGGAGTTTCATTAGGAAGATTGACATTTGCTTGCTTCAAATAATAAACAAATTTGTTTAAGTGAACCAACGATGGAAAATAATGTCCGCTATCTAAATTAATAGAGGTTATTTCTCCTTCTTTGGCGGTAATTGCTCCTCCACATTTTATACTATCTCCCAAAGAAAGGGAGGTGTGTTTAACTCCTTTTTGACTATAACAACCATAAAAATTATTATCTTTTCCTAGTACAAATAAAAATTCACGATCATCGGTTGTCAATAATTCACCGTTTGCAGTATATAATTTTCCGTTTTTTATAGTAATTTTACTTTCTGCCAATTTTTCATCGGAAAAATATTCAATTTGCGGAATTAAATCATATTTACAATGTTCTTCCAGATAAAGAAAAAAGGGCACTTTTTGAGACTGGTTTTGCCATGGCTCTATATAACGTACGGTTGTGAATCTGTGAGCAGGGTCTATTGCCTCCAAAACATACTTTCCTAACAATACATTATTTCCAAAATCGAAAATTAAATCATTTTTTAGGTCTAACATATCTTTAGATTTAAATAAGGCTTCAATTTCAGGATTGTAAAGCTCTTTTTTGTCACGAAGTACACCTTCATCAAACATTTTTTTCAGAAATTTTAATTGGTTTAATTTTCTATCTATATTCAAGGCAATGTTTTTAGAATATAAATCATCGCATAATAAGGTTTTCCTCATCTCTGACAAAGCAACAATCCTCTCAAATAGAGAGGAAGCATCTAATTTATCAATCTTGTGATATTTTTTTAGAGAGCTCAAAAACTCACCATTATCTCTGGTGTAGGGATAATTTGAGAAAAAATCGTCAGATAAAACATCTCTATAGGAAACATCTTCACCGACGGAAACAATATCCTTGAGTAGCATAAAATCCTCTATTGCTGATATGTGCCACTATATACAAAAATAGTGCTTCTGTCAACAGATTAAACTATCGGTTTTTTGATGGCATATTTATAGGAATACGTATATTATTATTCTCTTTGCTCTCGGCTATTTCCGCAAAACGAGTTATTCCGCAGTTTTTTGCCATTTCTTTTGCTATGGCAAAGTTACCGCCTAATTGAGAAGCGGCATGAGCATCATCACTGATCAATACGGGAATATTTTCTTGTGCCAACATTTTCATAATACGTTGACCGGGATAGGGTTCGTTACCAAATTTAAAATAGCTTGTATTTAACTCAACAAGCACGCCGGCATTTTTAATTGTTGCTATGGTTTTTCGTTCTTCTTCTGCCCACTCAGGCTCAATTCCTAGCCCGACTTTTTTCATCAAGTCTAAGTGCGCCATAAATGTAAATAACCCCGATTGTGCTGCAGCACGTTCATTTTGCCAATAACGATATAAAAGTTGATTTTGTTCCGCTTTAGAAGATGCCTTTAAATCGTGAGAATTATAGAGTGTATTATTATGTTCAATAAAATGAGCTGCTCCAATGAGATAATCAGGTTTAAGGTGTGCTATTGCTTTTTCAAAACCTTCTCGCCATTCCGGATATGCAAAAAAATCAACTTCCATCCCTTTTAATATTTGAACATTACTTTCTTTTTTCAATTCATCAATTTTTTGATAGTGGCTCTCAAATTTTGCGATAACTTCATCAAATGATGAAGAGTATATATTGTGGTAATTTCCTTTAACTGCATACTTATACATCGGAGCTTCTTTTATTGCTCTATGAACAATAAAATGATTAGAAAATCCGATATGACTCCAACCTAGCTCTTCGGCTCTTGCCAACATCTCTGCTTCGGTATTGCGACCGTCAAAGCCTGTTGTATGAGTATGTAATGAAAATTTTTGCATATCATTTCTTTCATAAATTTTACTATATTCACGATAGTATTTAAATATGATATTTGCAATGGTTTTCTTGACAATAATGGTTGCTTTATATACGATAATAAAAAAATTTATTGAGGAAATATTTTATGGAAACAAAAGAACTGAAAATTGAACAAATAAACGAAAACGGAACACTGACTTGTAAATTGACGGGGTGGCTTGACCCGAATACGTCGCCTAAATTGGTGGATAGCATTGATTTGACCGGTGTTTCAACACTTATATTTGATATGAAAAATGTTGAATATGTATTTTCTGCCGGGCTTCGTGCTTTTTTAATTTTTCAAAAATTTATCGATTTACAAAACGGAACCATGAGATTGATAAATGTCTCTGATGATATACGTTCTATTTTTGAATGCACCGGTTTTGAAAGTATGCTAGAAGCCAAATAATGATAAAGAGCTTAAAATCATGGCTGAATAAACAGTCCTTAAACTTCAAACTGAATGTCAGTATTTTGACATGTGTCGGTCTGGGGTTTTTAGGGCTTGTTTTTTTTATATCCGAAAAATCTGAGCCGATTATAAAATCTCAAACAGAGGATATAGCTCAGAAAACCGTTGAAGCCTACGTTTTTGATTTTAATCATTTAATTGAAAATACGGAACAAATAATTTTAAATACTAAAAACACGCTTGTTCAAGCTAAAAAAGATAAAACTGTTTATTTTCAAGCATTATTGAGCTCGGCATTGACGACGACAAATCTGAAAATTGCAAATGCGTGGATATATGTTTTTTCTGATGAAGATGTAACAAATGGAGTTTTGTATAAAAGTTATATGCAAAAAAACGGAAAAATTAATTTTAAATCGGAAGAAATTAATGATTTTTATGATAGATTTTCTTGGTTTACGGATGTTCCAAAAGAAGAAAAAATATTTTGGTCCGAACCCTATACCGATAAAAATACCAAGCAAACGGTTGTTACCGGATTAATTCCTTTTAAATTCAAAGATAGCGATATTTTTAACGGGTTGATTGCGATAACCGTCAATTTAGCAAATATTCAAGACAGCATAAACAGTTTTTCTTTTTATGAAACCGGAAAATTATTACTTTTATCCCGTTCGGGATTATATGTTACACATCCTAATCCGGATATTGCATTAAAAACGACAATATTTGAATTAGCTGAAAAATTGAATTTACCGGAACTTGATTATCTCGGTAATGAGTTAAAAACCGGAAAATCAGGTCAAAAAGAAATATCATCTTCAACAGTTTTTGATGAGCAGGCCGTAGTCTTTTATGCTCCGGTAAAATCTATCGGATGGAGCTTTTGTTTGATATATAAGCAAGACGAATTTTTGAAACCTATTCGTCATTTTAAATATATTGTTTTTGCGGCTTTATTTATATCAATTATCTTATTGTTGATGATTATCAACAGGATATGTAAGCACTCAACCAATCAGCTATTTTCTTTAGGCAACATTGCCTCGTTATATGGTGACGGTAATTTTTCACAAGTTTTCAACGAAGAACCGTCTTCCCGAGATGTGAAGATTATTTCTAAAGCATTATCGGATATGCGCAAAAATTTGCTAAAACACATAGAAAAAGAAAAAAATGATGCCGCAGAAAAACAAAAGAGCATAAGTGAACTGGAAATTGCAAGAAACATACAAAAATCGGTATTATCAGTTGATTTTCCTGAAAATGATATTTTTGATATTTATGCTTTAATGGAGCCGGCAAAACAAATAGGTGGCGATTTTTATGACTTTTTCCATATAGATGACGATAATTTTGCCATAGTTATAGCTGATGTTTCCGGAAAGGGAATTCCTGCTGCATTATATATGATGAAGGCCCAAGCTCTCATAAAAAATATCGCCAAGAGCAATATTGACGTTGCAGATGTATTTTACAAAGTAAATAATGAATTGTGCGAAGGAAATGACAGTTGTATGTTTGTAACCGCATTTATGGCTGTTATAAATTTAACCAATGGTGATGTTCAATGTGTAAATGCAGGACATATACCTCCTTTGGTATTTGACGGTTTTGAATATAGCTCTCTGAAAACTCATAAAAATATTGTTTTGGGTATTAGGAAAAATATCAAATTTGTTAGCGAAAAGTTCAATTTATTGCCGAATAACAGCATATTTTTATACACGGATGGTGTTACTGAGGCAGAAAATTCATCTTCAAAATTTTTTGGAGAAAAAGGTTTGTTCAAGGCTTTACAAAAAAGTAAATCTAACCCGAGTGACAATTTGAACACAATTTTGAAAAGTATAAATAAATTTGCACAGAATACTCTGCAGTCAGACGATATAACAATGCTTGAATTTGAATATAAAGGTGTTAATGCCGAAAATTTAATCATTGATGCAAATTTGAATAACATCAAAAAAGTTATCGATTTTCTAAAAAGTGATATGCAAAAACAAAAAGTTGCAGAAAAGACACAATTTAAGGTAATAACCTCTGCAGAAGAAATTTTTTCTAATATTGTTCAATATGCTTATGACAATCCGGACAATAAAAAGATATTGGTTACTGTTCAAAAAGAAAGTGAACATTATTGCGTTTCATTTACTGATAACGGCAAGAATTTTAATCCGCTTGAGCAAAAAATGCCCAATACAGACGTTGATATTGCAAACAGAGAAATTGGCGGATTAGGAATATTGTTGGTAAAAAAACTTGCTGATAGTGTGCAATACCAAAGAGTTGAGAATAAAAATATACTGAAAGTTTATTTTAAGTTCTAAAATAGCTTGTTTTGAATTTTGAATATGATAAAATGCCTTAAACCTATTGTTTGGAGGAATTGATGGGAATTATAATTTTAAGATTTATCGTAATCTTTTATGTTTTAGGATTGTTATTTTTAATCATCAATTTGATGAATAAGGATATTGTAAAAAATAAACGCAGTGTGTTAGGACTGATATTTTTTCCGGTATTGGTCATAACTTCACAAGGGCGAAAGTTTTTAAAAGAAATAATTAAGGGAGAATAAAAATTATGAATAAACGTCATATCGTTATCGGTATTTTTCTAATGTTACTCTTAGCCTCTGTATCTTTTATGGGCTTTGAACAAGTAAATGCCGGCCATAGAGGAATTAAGTTGGTTTGGGGGAAAGTTGTTTCAGATTCTTTACCGGAAGGCTTATATTTTTATAATCCGATAAGTACCAACATTGTTACAATGGATACCAGATTACAAAAGAAAACAACCAGACTTGAAACCTATACCAAAGATATCCAACAAACAACAATGTTCATTACCGTGAACTATTTTGTTGATCCTGCAAATGCACATAATTTATATCAACGTATCGGTTTGAACTATGGCAGTACTTTGATTGAACCGGCTTTGATGAGTGCGGTAAAGGATGTTGTAGGTAAAGTTGAAGCTGATAAGTTTATTAACAATCGTGAAGTTGTTACTGAAGAAATCAAACAAAAATTATCAAAAGCATTAGACGGTTCACATGTTGTTATTCAAAGCGTTTCTATTGAAGATATTGCTTTTTCAAGCGCTTTTGAGGCAGCTATTGAAGCAAAGCAAATTGCTACACAAGAAGCTATCAAATCTCAAAACGAAACAGTTCGTGTTGAAGAAGAAGGAAAACAAAGAGTTATTAAGGCAAGAGCAGAATCAGATTCTAAAAAAGCTCAATCAGATGCTGATGCCTATGCTATTGAAGTAGAATCAAAAGCAAAAGCAGATGCTATTCGTCAAATGGGATTGGCTGAAGCAGAAGCAATTCGTGAAAAATCTAAAGCTTTGTCACAAAATGCTAATTTGGTTGAACTGACAAAGGCTGAAAAGTGGAATGGTCAGTTACCGCAAAATCTTTATAGTACAGGTCCTGTACCATTTTTAGATATTACTGCAAAAAAATAAAAATGTAAGGAGGACGACGTCCTCCTTATCTATATTTTAATAAAATGGAGAAATTTATGCAGTTATTTCAAAAGTTAAAAGATTTCGTATATTGGGAAATTTTCAACAGATTAAAAGGTAACAATCAAGATGTTGTGTGTGCCGTTATTATAACTCAAGATAAAATTTTGGCTCAGACCGCACAGAAAAATAAATTAATCAGCACGGACGATACACAATATGTTGTTCCGGGCGGAAAAGTTGAGCCCGGAGAAACTCTTAATGCTGCAATCCATCGTGAGATAAAAGAAGAAACTAATCTCAATGTTGATGTTGTAAAAAAACTTGGTTCTACTCGTAATAATAAATATAAATTACATTGGTTTGTGTGTATTCCGACAGATTTGTCATTATTGAAAGTTGTTGAACCTCAAAAGCAAAAAGAACTTAAGTGGATTGATTTAGAGGATAAAACAGTTAATTGGACCCCGAAGAATTTTGAAGCATTAATGCAGTATAAATCAAAAATTACGGAAATTCAAAAAAGCATGAAAGACGAGTAGAAAATAACAATGGAAAAAGAACAAGAAAACAAAATATACAATGATGCAATAGAGTTTTTTGGCGAAACATCGCAAAAAATTATGGTTATCGAAGAAATGTCAGAGCTTACCAAAGAACTCTGCAAAGAATTGAGAGACAGAGGAAATATTGAAGATATAGCAGATGAGTTAGCGGATGTTGAGATAACCCTTGCTCAAATCAAGACGATATACAATATTCATAAAATGGTTGAAGAACATAAGGACTTTAAATTGCGACGTTTTGCCTCACGCATGGAAGAGCTGAAGACTAATCAAAATAAATAACGCTGTTTTGGTGTTTTTGGGTAAAAATCACTTCAACTATTATGTGTTGTTCTCGATTTTTTCTCCATTTTTCCACATAGTTTTTTGTTTGATTGTTTTCCCGTCATCTTCATATTCTATGGAAATTCCGTCTTTCACATCATCCTTAAAAGATGTTTCGCACCAAAGTATTTGTTTTCCTTCAATTACTTTATAAATTTTTGCAACACCATTTCTTTTGTTATTTACAAAAGGTTCTTCCATGAATATTACATCATTAATATACGACAATGCGGTTCCTTCTTTTTTGTCGTCAATATAAGGCACTTCGGTTCTTCCTGATTTGTTTTCACTATAGAAATACGATATATACAACCCATTTATTTTATTATTTTTATATGAAATCTTTTCGATTATTTTTTGGCTTCTTTTATCAAAAGTTGTTGATTCTCCGTCTAATTCACCTTTTTCATTTTTTGTAAATTCTAGGATAAAATCTCCGTTATCAAGTCTTTCAATATTTTTATTCATTTTAATTATTCCTTTAAGTTAATTTTTCACGTTTATGTTATCAATTTTTTTTATTGTGTCTATCCCTCTTTTATAGAAAAGGTTAAATAAAAAACCTTACAGACGTAGCTGTAAGGTTGGTATCCTAAAATTGCTTTCAAGCAATTTGTCGCAGAGTGTTCATAATTTCATCAACCGGGCAATGTGCCAAGATTGTGAGATTAGAAGACAGTTTTTCGTGCCAATTTTTAAGGCTTCCGAATTTCTTTTCAAATTCGTTGTGCCAACCATAATTGACAAACAGCATACGTTGCCAAAGATTTTGGTCGTAGGCTTGGATTTTCTTTTGTGCCTCCGGAGATGATGTGTATCTTGAGAAATAGTACCACAAGAGCACATTGCTATTGTTGCTGATTTCTCTCTCAATTAAAGCGAGTTGTTGTTCTTCGCTTAATTTGTAGTAACGCAGTTTTTTAACTACAGTCTCCATAGGGGCTGTTTTCAAAAAGATGATTGCAGCTTTTCCTTTCCACGGACCTACATAAGAGCATATTTTTTCAAGGTCGTCAGCTTCCAACCATTGAAGTTGCTCTTCTTCTGAAACCGGCTGAGATGGAACTAATCCGTAAGCCATACCCAGAAGTTGAATTTTTCCGTAGTGTTCCTCGCTTTTGCGATTTCCCATAAGCGAATTGTACAACCACACTTTTGCACCTGTTTCTGCCACAGAAGCATCTTTGTCAGACGGACGTTTTAGCAAATGTCGCATATACAAAAACTCGGCAGCTTCCTGACACCAAGTTTTGCCATAGAGCATTGTTTGTAAACAGATTAACTCGTCAGAACCATTTTGTGCGAACAAAATCTGTCCTTCTTTAGAGTTAAACCCATGCCATAGTATATGTAACTTCTGCGCCAACATATCGCCGGATTGAATGAGTTTTACCTCTTCCGCAGATGACCTCACGCTCGGAGCATGAGAAATTTTAAAGTTTTTCATAAACATATAGATTAATAATGAATATTCACAATGAGTTAAACACGATGGACAAAAATTGTCAACAGGGAAAATTTACAGATTTTGTGTAGGCGAAAAAAAGTACAAAGCTTGACTTAAGTCGTTTTTTTGTGTAAACTTATGAATCTCAATGATTATAATTGTGACAATATATTATTTTTTACTAACTAAAATTTATACCGATATGAAATTTATTGTTAATTTTTTCAGAAAATCTCCGGCCAGCACAGGGTTGTTGTCTTTGTTTATACTCCTATATATAGTCGGAGCTAAAGATTTCAGTACCCCTATGATAGCCACAGAAGGAGATATCTTCGCTTTTGTTGTTTATTGCTGTGTTATGGCAGGTTTAGTATTGTTTGTTCTGCCGAGAATCAAACCGCAAAACAAAGAAAAGGTAACATGGACAGTTGTAGCTGTTACAGTCGTAGTACTTACAGTTATTGCTAAAATCATGGCTCTGTAAAAAAATCCCCCGAATATTGTGCAAACAATTTTCGGGGCATTTTATTTTTAGTAAAATTATTTATTGACTGTAAAAACGGAATTTTTACCAAAATATAATTTGGCAAGTTTTACAGCTTCCCTTCTTTTATTACTGATATGCACATTAAGTGTATAAATATTTTTAATTTCATTTATTGCTTCCGTTTTTTTAGAATTGTTATTACACACAAAAATAAAAGTTCGTAAATTTTCCGAGATTGTTCGATTTGTTTTTATAAATTTATTTTTTATATTTTGAATAAAAGTATTTTTTTCAAAAAGATATGCTATTTTCTTAAAGGATTTATCGTCAATTTTAATATTCTTTTCGTAATATATAAAACCATATTTTTGCAAAATTTCGATAATATTATTATCTTCCTCAATATGAATGTTAGGATGTATACTGACAATGTGGGAATGTGGATTTAGTTTTACATATTCTTCTGCACCAAAGTCCATTATTTCCTGTTTCATTTTATTTTTTTTAAAATAGTCGTAATTCCAAGGTGTTCTTGTTAGTGTATCGGGAATGGTTTTTATTTCATAATTTAAAAAAGTGCAAATAGCTAAACGATGAGCTCCATTTTGAATTTCTCCGTTGTTTCCTACAGGAATTTTCCCCAAATCTTGATTATAACCGTTTTTCTTTATAGAATAATACAAATCATCAAAACTTTTTGTAAAATCATCGGGAGAAAGTTTTAGTGTTCCGTCTTCTGCTTTTTCATAGAAATTATTAAAGGCTCGAATACTTTCTAAATAGGCGCTTTTAACAAAAGAGTTATTGGGATATTTCAAATACAGATACTTAAAAATTAAATCAAAACGTTTTTGTTTGAAAAAAATATCTGCGGCATTACATCTCATTGTAAAAATCTTTCAAGTTTTCATTATTTTATTCTGTCTGCTATGTTTGTCAATAATAATTCCTAAATAGCAAAAAAGCCTTCGAGAATGAAGGCTTTTAGGAAAAACATCAGACATAACTTTCAATTTTGCTAAAGCGAGTATCGGCTTGTAATTTTTGCAATTTCTCAAAAGCTATCAGATATTGGGTAGAATCTTTTCCGTGTCTTCTACCGATATCCGCAACTCTTTCTGCCATAGTTATATCTTTACCGTCAGGACTAACAGATAAATCTGCGCAATTAATGATAAAAGTTTCATCAGACATATTATCTGTAGCTTTTTCAGAATGGTTCACAACATCTTGCCAATATTTATATCCGGAACGTTCCAAAATTTGTCCGGCAACCATGGCATGTTTTTTTCCGTTTTCGGTAAATTCATAACCGAAATCATGAAGCATTCCCAGCAGAAACATATCTTCCGAATATTTTTCATCATTTGGCTTTAATGCCAGTGCCAAAATTTTTGCTTTGCGTGCAACTCCTAGAATATGTTGCCATCTGTTTGAGTTTATCATAAGCACTAGAAATTAAATTATAAGCAGAGTAATTAGTAAAATCCTCCGTATATTATCCTATTTATATTTATAATCAAGTAATTTTTATTTTTTTGTCTATTTTAAGCTTGATTTTTTGATAGTTTTTTGTATAATTACACTCACGAAACATACACATTAATAAAATTATTTAAATACATTATGGAACAAAAGAACAAACAGGAAGTATTCTTCTTGAACAACGGTCAGTGGTTCAAAAACTCTTTGGACATGAAAACACTCTACACAGAGGTTCATTCCGGTGCAGAAAAATATGGTAGCTCTGCAAACAAGCTGGTAAAGGAGATGATTGCAAACTTGCTCGATTTGGCCCGTATGGGACGCATCGATTTGAGTGAGGCGTTTATCATTACCGATTATGGCTGTGGTCAGAGCAAAGCGGCTAACGTGTTGGCACAGGTGATTTCGGATACCGGCGTAATTTTGATGGACATGCTCAACAGCGGTTACAATTACGCTTCGCTTTTGATGTATCTTGAGGCCAATATTCAGGCTGCAGACAGTATCGAGATTACCGAACTCGACCAGACTATGACTTATGGTCATGTAACGGTTCAGAGATTCGATATCGGTATTCCAAAGTTTTCAGCACCTCTTACCCGCAAGGCAGATGTGGTTTTCTGCAACGACGTGTTCGAGCATATCCCTTATGAGGATATCCCTGCGTTCGTTGCAGATTTGGAAAATGCCGGAGACTATGTGGTTGCTTCTATCTCTTTGCGTGATGCCGTGAACTATAGCCGACTTTCAAAGGAGGCTTTGCTCAACGGTGCAGTTGCTATTGATGAGGCTCCTACATCGGGTATTATCCTTACCGAGGAGGGTGATGATGCTTACATCTTCTCGCTTCATGTGACTATTATGCCACAGGACAGATGGCAGAAGGTGTTAGGTAACAACTGGACATTGCTCCCTGCTCAAGATTACACTGCTTGCTCAGCAATGAATTTTGAGCCTAGTCAGGAGTACCAGTCGTTCAAGAGAACACTGATTGCTCAGATTGGCTTCGCTGATTTCATTCCGTTCCCTACAATCGCAGGAACGAGATATGAGACAGACCTTACCCTGTTCGCGAGAACGGCTAAGATGCAGCCTCAGAAGCATGTTTATAAGCTCAATGCTTTGGAGAGTTATCCGGACAGCGAGTTTAAGACTGTGGAAACAGCGAAGAGTATGGAGTTTTTGAAGTTCGTCGGAGCAAGTGTTCGCAAGAATGCCGAAACAGGTCTTTGGGAGATTGAACATCTTCCTAACTTCATGGCCAAGCTTTATGCTTTGGACAAGCTCAGTAAACTTGGAACTGTTACGGCTGATGAGATTATTGCCGAATATAACAGCGGCAATACCAAGCGTATTGATAACTATATCAAGAACTGCTAAAGCCGGTATGTTTTGACTTCAAGGTGCTAACGTTTGTTAGCACCTTGTCGTTTTAAAATCATTTCCGATTTTTGAATATCTGAATAAGTGTCCAAATACATAATACAATATTTGTGACAGCTAAAGGATATGCCTGTATATAAAGGTTATGAACAAACCATAAACTCAAATTTGAAACTAAAGCCCAACGCATTTGCTGTTCGTTTTGGGTAATATAAATACAAATGGTGTAAACTGCTGATGCCATAATCGGTAACAATCCGATAATACCAAGATTATTTGCGTATAATCCGATAGCAATGCTGATAAGTAAAAGAACAATGGTTGTATTCTTTGATAGTTTATTTTTGTACGACAATATATCCCGAATAAGCGAAACGGAGCTGATTACAAAAGCCGTATAGGCATAAAGAACGACGTTAGCAATAACACCGAATAAAGTGCATCCGACTTGCCAATACATAAAATCTTTTTTGCTTTTTTTGATTGCCGACATAGCAATACAAATTGCGCATAATAAAGAAAATATATTCCCGATAATTAAATGTGTTTGCAAAATATACCTCTATATTTTATGGAGTGTTTAATTATAGTGTATATTATAAATATCTAAGTAAAAATATAAAAATTAAAATTATGTACAATGATAAAAATAAAAACGAGGGGGTTGAAAAACCACCTCGTTCCTATCTCAAGATTCTTTACGAAAAAACGACAAAGAATGTTACTAGTAAGCATATACATAAACCAATGTACACCATGCATCTGGTTTTCTTTTCCTCAGAAATTTTTGTCTTGACGTAAAAGCCGACGGTTCCATCATATGAAACCTTTTTGGCATGAACATAACCGACAATCCAAAAGGGAACCAGTGTCCATGCATCCGAAATAGGTAGCCAAGTCAGTGCGGCAATAGCCATAATGCACAGAACAAAACCCCTAAAAATTTCGGCCTTGGTAACACCTTCTTTGCGAAAGACAAGTGCACCTGGCAAGGCAAAGTGAGACATGAGAAATACAATACACTCTTTGTGTAAGTTTTCTGCTTTGAAAAAGAAGAAAACCGACGCAACATAAAGTAGGGCGAAGACGAAGTTCGCAAATACTTTTTTGTTCATAATAAATTTTTTAATGATAACTAACTTTACTCGATAATACGAATTTTTTATCTTATTTTCAAGTCAAAAATAAGGAGTGTTGTTATAAATTAAAAAGAGAATATAAAATGGAATATATACAGCAAAAAAAGCACCTCATCAGTTAAAATGAGGTGCTTTTTGTTGAATGATTTTATTCTTTATTAACCGATTTTTTATCAGCCATTGTTTTTAATAATGATTTTCTCTCATCCTCTTGGGTCCATTTATCAATAGATTCGTCAATAAAACGAGTCCCTTGAACTTTAGGGTCTTTCTTAATCTGTCTGGCTCTTTCAACCGCGATTTTCAAAAGATTTTTGTTGCCAGGGTTAACCTCTAATGCTTTAGAAAAAACTTCGCTTACCGTAGATCCTGTATTGCGTCCAATTCCAGAATAATTAAACGGTCCTGTAAGAATTGAAATAGCAATATCTTCATTATTTGGATTAGCTTCTAATACTCTAGAAAAAATATCAATTTTAGCATCGTTTGTAGCATTATGAGCCATAGCAATTAATCTGTAAGACATTTTTTCATCAAGAGGACATGTTAATGACAGCAGTTTCCCTCTATATTCATTTGTAGTTTCTGGATAACCTAATCGTGTCTGCTCTGCATGATTTCTAATTACATTTAAAACTCTAGGATTATCCTGGTTTGCTTTAGCAATGCTTGATAAAATGCCCAGTTTACCGTGCCACCAGTCGGTTTTATCAGCTTGTCCGAATGCCATTTTTACAACTCGCTCATCTCCGGGATTAGCCTCAACTATGGTACTTGTCCACCTAGCTCTTACCGGATCCGCAATGTCTTTAAAACTTTGCATAATCATACAAGCTTTTCGCGCAATTGCTTTGTTATTAGGAAAACGTTTTATAGTGTCAAGTACTACATCTTGACCATCAGAAGTATGTAAAAATTTCCATTGAGATGCATCTCTCTCAAATATTGCTTCCTCATTAGGATCTCCCTTTGCGGTAGCTAACATTGCAGACATTAAGTATCTTGCGGCTCGTTCATCATTAGGATTATGTATGAGTAAAACAGAAGCGAGCAAGCCATCATCTTGTCTATGTTGGGCTGCTTTTGTGCAGATACCTATAATACCTTCATCTTGAGGGTATGAACGAGCAATTGCAGGAATAACATCCAACATTATGCAACTATCACCCTTATCTTTAGATTTTTCTGCACCTGCCTGTAAAAGTTCTTTAGCAACAAGATATCTCTTTTCTTTAGGAGCCTCTTTCATAATACGTTCGACTAATTTTTCAACATCAACGTATGTGTCTCTATCTCTTTTACTAAGTGCTTCATTAAATTTTTCTGTAGCTATTTTCTCACTCATATGTAGTCTCCTAGCTTTGATATTGTACTTAAAATAATACAACAGTTGTTAAAACATGATTTAAGATATCATGTTTTAATAAAAAAAACAAGTATTTTTTTGTCTAAAATGTTTTGTGAAAATATATGCTACCTAATTAATAAAATTATCTATAATATCAAAAAAAGAGGTAAATGTCTTAAAATTTTGGGGGGATGTATTCGGGCAAATATCTTATTTTTCTTACAAATCCGTTCGGGCAAAAATACAGGAAATCTTATATGCATAAATGCAGTCAAAAATCTTTGACGGGATAACTGACGGACTTTGGTGACGGTTAGTGTTAAAAATGGCTTGAAAAAAGGCATAGAAAAAGCCCTTATAAAAAGGGCTTAATAAAAAAATGGTGCCGCTAGTAAGAAATCATTTTTTAAATTGATTATCCTTATGAAAAAATTGGATTTTTTTCGTTTATTTTCAAGCGATTTTTTTTGAGCTCGTCTACACGTCAGACTTAACCATAAAAACCTCGCAAGTTCAATATTTAAGCGACTTTCGAAAGAATTGATGTTTATACATAACCGTCTTTTATAGCTGGTTATGTTCAAATCCATTTGTCTTAAAATATATAACATCATCATAAACCTATCGGCAAATGGTCTTTACACTTTAATACTCTCCACCGCATTTGATAGCATTTGAGAGTTATAGTTGAAGTATCGTTGAGTTGTCCCGATATTTCTATGATTGGAAAGTTTTTGAACTAAGCAGATGTTAATACCACTATTTACAAGCTTAGACACGAACATATGCCTACCTAAATGACTTGCTCCTTCAATATTGAACTTTCTATAGATGCTTGAGAATAACCTACTGATTGATACTCTATTATATGGTTTGTTGAGTTTTTGAGATGTAAAAAGGTAATTCTCTGGTGTTAATTTAATATTTCTGGACTTCAAATATTTGAGATATTCTTTGAACTCTTTCTTTATTTGACTATTCAAATAATAGTTTGCCCCAAATTTCCCTTTGTTTTTATCAGCATCAAGAGAAATAACATCTTTAACACTTTCATCCTCATTATAGACATCTTTGATTTGAAGATAGCAGAAGTTAATGGATCTCATACCATTTAATGAGCAAAAGAACATAGCTCTTATTTGCTCTGAATGTCTCATACCGGAAATATAAGTCAAAATATCCTTAATTTTTTTATCATCTAAATACGCTTGGTTTACCATAACTAATCCTTTGAAGTTTTTAACTATAAAAACATCCTGTCGCACTTTTTTTAATTCGTCCGCAAAAAAATGATAAAAATGTTAAAAAAAGTTAGGCTGAAATACAAAGTTTAACATTATGGATTTGAGGTCAAAACTGCCTCTTTTAAAACCCTATGAAAACCAAGCAACACAAGGATAATGTTAAAAAATACATCTTTTTTAACATTTTTAAAAATCTGGACTTTTGAGATTTAATGTTTTAAGGTTTCTTATATAAATTTGATAAAGAGGCAGTGATGAGGCAATTTATAAAGAATAAAGACATTTGTTTTCACGAAGAAGATTTTAACAAACTTATCTATGGCAGAAGCCAAAAGTATAAGTCCTTAGATTTGGACTTTGATACAAATGTTTTGCCTTATCTTTTGTCTGAAAAATTAAAGAGAACCATCTCATGGATTACCAATTATGAAAATGACCAACAAAGAAATTGGGAGTTAGCTAAATATCTAACTGAAATCTTATCAGAAATGGTTATTTTCAATAAAGAACCATCAGGTATTAGTGTTAATGATGATTTTATTGATATAATGGAAAATGCTAGTGATTTATGCTTCTTTGCTAGCGATATAAAATCTACAGAAACATCCAATGAAAGCAAATCATTATTAGAACTAGCTAATGAGTCTATGTACACACAAGAACATATAGATGTAATGGACTTCTTATATAGAGTTGATGGAAATATTCTTATCAGAGCTAATTATCCTCAATCTTTGTATGATTTGATATATGACGCATTAACTTGTTTATTTGTTATTTGTATGAAACATCCGGAACAAGCAGCAGAGCATATCAAGGTTACCCCAAATGAAATTATAAACACTGAAGAAGAAGCCTACAAAATTAAGGAATATGTTCGTTTTGATAATGGTGTTTTAGTTTTTGAAGATATAGAATTTAAGACATTAAAAGATGCAAACTTAATAAGAGACTTGTTTTTACATAATCCAGAAGATTGTATCAGAGCAGTTTGCTTTGTTAGATGCCACTTTAATTCACCAGAAATTTCATTTTCAGTAAATCCTCTTCGCATGTATTTCAAAGAATGTATATTTGAAAAACAAGTATCTTTCCGAAATACAGATAACAGAATAGAGTTTGATACTTGTTTGTTCTATGGGAATATTAAGACATTTGGTCTTGAAGATTTATGGATACATCATTCCACTTTTGAATTAGGTAGTTCTTTATTAATCAAAGATAATCAGCTTTTCACTTTTGAAGATGTTATTATAAAAGGTAAACTTGAAATAGAAGCTGAAGAAATAGAGTTAAAATGGAATAATGTTTCATTCTTTGAACCATTTGAATTAAAATCTGTTAAATTAAATCCACTTTCAGAAATTCAAAATATTGCTTTTGTTTGTGTTAAAAGTTCAAAAATAGATAAATCTCGTAAAGATTTATATGAAGTAATGAAAAGTGCCGGTCTTGAAGAACAAGCCAAAGCACAAGGCATTTATGCAGTTGAAGAAACTAAAGAAACCAATGATTTTGATTATGATGCATACAAAGTTGCTTATGAAACAGGTTTCTTAAAATCTGAATATGCTGCATACTTATTGGAAAAATCTGTATCATACCTTGGTCAGAAGAGAAAGAAAGATAGAGAAACCCCATCAAGAGATTCAATACCATTTATTGGAGAAGGTAAGAATATTAAATACCCAGTTGAAGCTTTGCTTGCCTATAAAGCTAAAGATTGGGATAAACTAAAAGAACTAAGGCAGAAATATAAAGAGATTGAAGATTAATTATCCTCTTAATACTTCTATTGCATCATTAAGTTTAACTGTGGAGTTTGGTGGACGAACTCCAACCTTTACAGCATCATTAAACAATTGATCATAAGATAAGCCATTTAATTTAACTGGCTTTTGAAGAGTTTCATCCCACCCAAAGGCAACAATGTTAAATTTGTAATCAATCATTTTGATTTTATAGATGTATATGGTGTGTCCATTGTGTTTGATTTTCCAACGAGTGTTCTCAGTCCAAAGCCTAACCAAGTTTTCCAAAGTAAATGGAATATGATTATGTGTGCAAATTCCACTATCTTTTACGATAATAGATCCAATATCAGGTCTTCTTAATATCTGACCTTTCTTTGATATAACTAAATCTAAATTATTTAATACATTTTTTATACTCATATTTTTATTTATCTAAAAAAATATGATTTTGATTAAAAAGTGGAATCACTCTAACCACTTTTTTATATCATCATAACTAGGAGTTCCTCCAACGAAAACAACTTTGTCATCAATAACAATGGCAGGTGTTGACATTATACCATATTTCATTAATTCCATAATATCTGTTTCAGTTGTAACAGTAGCTTCTAATCCGTTTTCTTTTATGGCTTTTTCTACTTCTTCATATGCACTTTTACATTGACAATTGCAACTTCCTAATATTTTAATGTTTTTCATTTTGTTCTCCTATAACATATTCAGCAAATAACCGGTTATGATAAATGCAATAAGCAAATATCCTATAAAAATTCCTAATAACTTGTATGTAAACACTTTCTTCAACATCATCATTTCTGGTAAAGAGATTGTTGCAATACTCATAAACATAACTAATGCTGTTCCCAAAGGTACACCTTTCATCAATAATACTTGCATAATCGGAACAATTCCTGCCTGTGATGCATAAATCGGAATTCCTATGATAGTGGCAACAGGAACAGCAAACGGATTGTCTTTTCCTAAGTATTTGATAAAAAGTTCTTCAGGAATATAACCATGCATAAATGCTCCGATTACAAGACCGATTAAAATGTATAAAGCCAATGATTTAACTGTGTCATAAGCAAAATTATTTGCATATTTTATCAATGCGATTGCTTTTTCTTTAACACTTTTACAAGCACAATTTGGAGGAGTTACATTTGGTATGGAAATAGCCAAATATCTTTCAATATTAAATTTATCAGCCAAATATCCGGCTAATACCGAAATAATCGTTCCTGTTATAATATAAACACTAACAACATAAACACCTTGCTCACCCATACCTAAAAGCATAAAAGCAGCAATTTCACTTATAAGTGGAGAACTTACCAAAAATGCCAAACTTACACCAAAAGGTACACCTGCTGCTAAAAATCCCATAAACAAAGGAATTGATGAGCAAGAGCAAAAAGGTGTTACAACTCCAAGAAACACTGCTAAAAAGTAGCCACTCCAACGAGATTTACCAGAAAGATAATCTCTTACTTTTTCTGGACTTAATTGCGAACGGAATAAAGAAATTATAAAAATCAGCACATATATCAACACAAATATTTTGGTTGTATCTTCTATAAAGAAATGAACTGCAGAACCAAAATGTGTTTCTTTGGTCAATCCCAATAAAGATATTCCCCAATCGGCAAGTTTGGTAAAAATCTCTAGCATGAACATTCTCCTTCACAGCAATCTTTAAGCAAGAATTTTGCGGCTTTCTTAATTAACTTACAATTTGGTTTGTATATAAGGCTTTTTCCTTGTTTTTCAAAAGAGCATAAGTTTGCATTAGTTAATACATTAAGGTGAAAAGATAAGGTATTCTTTGGAATATTTCCCATAATCTTTATGATTTCGGTCGGAGTAATTCCATCTTTGCTATGTTCAACCATAATCCTAAATATCTTTAATCGGCTTTCCTGACTTAATGCTTCAAATGTCTTGATAATCTCTTTTTCCATTATAAAATCCTCCAAAAGTAATAAAATCCAATAACAATAAAAATTATTCCTGTTATTTTACGAGCATATTTTTCAAAAAGTGTAGTTACTTTATAAAATTGACTTATTTTGTTTGAAGCAAAAGCCAAAACAAAAGCAAACAAAATAACAGGAAGTCCCGTTCCAACCCCATAAGCAAATAAAAGCATCCAATCTCCATTTGAACTGATAAGAGTAGAAAAATATAAAGCAGCAGATACAGGACAAAATGACATTGCAAATAAAATACCTATTAAAAATGCACCCAGTAATCCAAATTTTTGCACTTTTTCAGTCTGTCTTGAAGTATTAAATGTTGGTATAGAAAACTTAATTATATCCAGTAACACAAAACCGATTAAAATCATTATAGGTGCGACAAAATAAAATATTTTACTTTGTAAAAAATCCGAGACTATAGGCACTACAGATATTGATTGAGTCAGAATCAGCCCCAATACCACATATAATAGCACACGTCCTAAACTGTAAAATAATCCTGAATACAAAACATAATAAGGTCTATTAACTTGTTTTCCAAGAAAAGAAATAGCCGCAATATTACTTGTTAATGGACAAGGACTGATAGATGTTAATACTCCTAACCACAAAGATGTAAAAAGTAATGACATGATTATTTTTCCATAAAATTGTTGGTTTCTGTTGTAATATAATTCTTAAAATCATCTTCAGAACGAACTAAAGACCAAATTTTATCCAAATTCCTCCATTCTCCAGTTGGTTTTACTAACACTACAGATTTTGTATATAATCCATAATCTGTTAGATAATGTTTATTATCAGTTTCATCTGTATTGATGGCTTTAAATGTTGTTGTAGGAATTGAATTAACTGCTTCTTTTGTCATTCGTTCAATATTGATACATGTTTTGCATCGTACACTAGAATGAAAATAATATACCGTTATGTTGTTATCCGTTGCAAAGCATAAATTACATACAAAAGTAAGTAAAACTCCTGTAATGAATACGATTTTGTTCATTTTGCCTCCGAATTAACTCATAGTTCTAGAATTATAGAACTATTTAAAATATAGAAAGTCAAGAGTTTTTTTACAATATATATCCAAATCTATATAGATGCAGAACTTTTATTCTAAATCCTTTCAACAATCATATCTATTGCAGTATTACCTTGGATGTTTCTCAAAGTTGTCAAGTCGCATCCGTTGTCTATCAAGGATTGCAAGATAGATTTTCTCATGCCTAATTGTGGGTGTTTCAAGAGCTTCATAATAGCTGTATGTCCATAGTTGTCTTGATGGTCAACATCTGCACCATATTGTATAAGAAGTTCTATCACGTCCGGAGAGCTTCTATGGGTTACAGCAATCATCAATGGCGATAGGTTTTCTTTAGTGCATTGATTAACATCTCCACCTAATTTGATGAATTCCTCTACAATCTCAACTTCATAAAACTCTTTTACTAACCATAAAAAAGGTGTCCAACCATTATCATTGTATGGTTTGTTTAAGTCTTCGCCTTGTTTGATTAGTTCTCTTGCTTTATTCAAATCTCTTTCTATTAAAACTCTCAATAACTTATTCATTAGTACTCTCCATTCCAAAAAAATACGTTGTCATTAAAATAAAACATCCATTCACCTTCCGGACAATCTGTAAAAGGAATAATCTGAGAAAAGAAAATGCCATAAGTGTCTTCAAAAGTAATGGAAGCTTTGTTGTCTTTGTTTACTATAAGTTTAATGATTATAAGGTCTTGGTGCATTCGCTTATATAAACGACTAATGCTGTTAATGATATCCAAAAGCCAATAAGACTGAGCGATTTCACAGAAAGTCTTAACTCCATCGGTGTATTTGAAGTTAAGCATTGAGTTGGTGTAATAATGTTCTGTGCTGTAGCAATATGCCATAGCATTGTTTAATTCTGCTGATTTATTTTTGGAATTGTCATTAACTGCAAGCATATAAAAACCTTTCAGAAGTGCTTGTTTTGTTGTTATAAACACATCCTGTCAGGCTTTTTTTAATCCGTCCGCAAAAAAATTAATGGGCGTGGATTTTTTATAGGGATATTAAATATAATGTGGTTGTTAAAATAATCCTATAAGTGATTTAGGATATTATGTATTAGAATACAATCACTTAAATAATGCAACTAAAGCGATTATAAGTGAAACCAGGGCTATAAAATTTGAAATATTGGATTTTTTATTTGCATCTTTACTTATAATATTGCTATCTTCAGCTAGTTTTACACTTTTTTCAGCGAGTTCCAAGCTCCTTTGCTGTAATTCAATAGCTTCATTATGTCGTTGTTCTTCTTTTTGCTGTTGAGCTTGTTTTTCCATTAATTTTCTTTTTTCTTCATTTTCTATTTGTTTGCAAACATTAGATAACTGTGATGCAGATGTAATATTATTGGTATCATAACCATACTGTTTTAATTTGAACATATCCATATTAATCTCTCTTATTCATATTTCTTAAAGTTTTCTGCTTGTTCTAATACTTTTTCAAAAACCTCATCATCCCATTCAGGTGGATAACCATTATTATATAGTAGAATAGTTAAATCCATATTTAATTGATTTTTAATATCATCTCTGGTTGACCAATCTGCAAATTTAGATTTATCATCTACCAATTTCTTTATTTCTTTTGCTAAAATAATACATTTATCATCTGAATATTCAAAATTATGTGTATCTCTAACTTTTATTAAAATATCAAAAAATGCCTTTTCTTCAAAAGAAATCCCCATTTTTTTGAAGGAATCTTCATCTTCTTCTAATTTTTTCATTATATCTAATATTTCATCAGATAATCCATTTACAAAATCTTCTAATACTTCACTTGTAAAAATAAGTTTATCTCTAGTATTGTATTTCTTTACAACAGCTTCAAGCAACTCAGTAAACTCTACTGCTTTAACTTTATTAACTTTTGCATATTGATTAATAGCCTGTTTTACCAATTTCAACAAAGCATTGAATTTGGTTATAGGCATATCTATTTTATCAATTTCTTTTCTGAATTCATCACTAAAAATATCAATCTTTTTATGTACATCTACAATATTCTCAACACCAGTACAAGCAATTGCTTCTTTAATCATTGCTTCTACTTTTTTATTCATTGTTTCTGTATCAGGTGCGTCTCCAAGAGTTTGTTTATATATAATTGAACGAATTGCCAAGTAAAATTGTGCTTTCACTGTTTCTGTATCAGTAAGCAATCCTGTTGGAAATACGATATTATATGCTGCTTTTAATTGTTTAGAAATCTTCATAAATCTTTTTTCTAAATCTGAACTCCTTTGTATGTATTCTGAAGCATTATTTAGGCATATTAACCTTTCAAGTGGTTTTCCAAGAAAGAATTTTGAAGCATCAAAACTAGCAAGCAAATCATCTATTTTTGATAACTGATTCCTAAAAATATCCAAAGAAGTATTAATTTCATCTATTGGGCTTTCTTGTTCATTACCATAAAGTTTAACAGCCTCTAACATATTTTGTTTAAAGCCAATATAATCAACAATAAGCCCTTTTTCTTTACCTTCAAATACTCGGTTAACTCTAGATATAGTTTGAATCAATGTATGTCTTTTAAGTGGTTTGTTAATATACATAACAGCCAAAGATGGTACATCAAATCCGGTAATCCACATATCTACTACAATTGCCAACTTAAAATTAGAATTGTCATTTTTGAATAGTTTATCTAATTTTTGACGATATTCCTTTGTTCCACACATATTATACAAATCTTTATCATCATCTTCATTTCGTGTAGCAACAAGATTTATAAATGGAATTTCATCTAACTTTTCAAGTTCTATTGCAGATAAGTTTAATCCATCAGCACATTTTTTGGCTTCTTTCCACTCTGGTCTTAAACGATTACTTGTAATTTCCTTATATAAATCATAAGCAATTTTTCTATCTGGACAAACAATCATACCTTTTTGAACAATATTTGGTTTTTCATTACAAAGTGCTTCATAATGCAAAACAATATCTTTTGCCATTTTCTTTATGACCGATGGATTTCCAATGATGGAAGAAATACTTGCCATTGCTCGCTTGCTATCATCTATTTGTCTTTGAGTAGAACCTTCTTCTGCACATTTCTTATAATATTCTTCTATTTCTTTTGTTTTTTCTTCAGAAAGAATAACTCTTGCAAGCCGAGGTTCATAAGCGATTCTAACTGTGATACCATCATCACTTGCTTCTTTCATTGTATATTGGTCTACAACTTTTCCAAATACAGCAAGTGTTTCATCAATGGGTGTTCCTGTAAAGCCACAATATGTTGCATTTGGTAGAGATTCTCTAAGATATTGAGCAAAACCTTTTCTTTCTACAACACCTTTTTCTGTTTGTTTTAACTGTGTGCCTACATTAGTTTGTGAACGATGCGCTTCATCTGATATACAAATAATATTATTTCTATCAGAAAGTAATCCTGTTTCTTCACAAAATTTTTGAATGGTAGTAATATAAACACCACCTGATTCATTTATTACCAAAGTATCATGCAAATCTTTCCTAGATTCAAATGTTCTAATATCATTTTCACCTAAATATTTTACTGCACCAGAAAAAACATCAGCTGTTTGGCTGTTCAAATCCTCTCTATCAGTTATAATAACAATTGTAGGATTGTTAAATATTTCAGCATATTTTGATTTTATAAGTTTTGCCATGAATAACATTGTATATGTTTTACCACATCCAGTAGCTCCAAAATATATACCAGCTTTACCATCTCCCTTGGGTGTTAAATGTTCTTTAATGCTTTGGGTCATTTTGTTTGCAGCAAAAAATTGAGGATACCTGCATACAATTTCAATTTCTTTTTCTTTTTGTTTTGCTTGTTCTGGATAATATATAAAATCTTGTAATATTGCTAAAATTCTATCTTTTGCAAATGCACCTTTTATAAGTGAAAATAATGAACTAATTCCATTTACAACTTTTTCTTGTTCATTTACTTTGTTCCAAGCATAATAATACTCATAAGGAGTAAAGATTGTACCTAAACGATTATGTGCTCCATCACTGATTACAGATAGAAAGCAATACTGCATCAGTTTTTCAATATCTCTGGTATATCTTGTAGTAATCTGCTTCCAAGCATCAAAAATAGTTGTCTCTTCCTTTATCGCGGTCTTAAATTCAAAGATACAAATAGGAATACCATTTATAAACAATAATAAATCGGGCCTTCTTTTCTGTGAACCCTCAATAGTATATTGGTTTACAATCTTAAAAATATTGTTTTCAGGGTTACCAAAATCTATATAATCTATATGAATACCTAGTTTTTTGCTATCTTCTCTATTAAAATCAAATCCTCTTGAAAACAAATAATATGCTTCTTTATTGTTTTGATATAATGTTGTATAATTACCAACATTTTTCATTTTGATTACAATAGATTCTACTTCTGTATCAGATAAGTTGGCATTAGAATACCTTGATTTGATAAATCTCCTTAAATCATCATCTATAATAACATCTTCAAATCTTCTATGAATCATATCACCATGAACATATTCATAGTCTTGTTCCTTGAATAATTCGATGATTGCTTTTTCTAAATCATCTTCAACAAACAATCCTTTTTCAAATATATAGTCCATAGTCAACCTCTTGCTTTATAATTTTGCTTCTTCAATAGAGCCCTTAATCAAAATCGGGCAGATGTCCTTGATTTGTGCTTTAAGTTTTTCGTTTATCTTTGTTCTGGTTAATAAAACCATATGCAGCTCAGAAATAATTTGTTGTTCTTTCTCGTTTGCATCTGGAATTGATAATTCTAGAAATTCGTCCCATGATAAGCTACCTCTTGCACTCGAATCACAGGAAAACCATCCTCTTCTTTCAAACTCTGACCTATTCACATTTGCCATAAAGTAGTCTGAATTGATATTTGAAGTGCTAAACGTGTAATACGCAGGTGATATTAGATAGTTTTCATTAGAATAATTTTTTGCAATAGTTAATCTTCCGTCTCTGCCAACCTTCATTAAAACTGCGCCATACTCGCTAGGAGCTACGATTTTATAATTTGAAAAATCAAGTCCATTAGAATCCGCTATTGAGTCAATGAAATAATTATCCATGCTCAACCCTTTAAATTTATATGATTCGTTGTTGTAATTTCTGTTATCAATTTGTGTTATAAACTTTTTAATTTTGACTTTGTCTTTTGAATGCTTTAATTTGTCAATATAGGCATCGCAAGTTAACTTCAAATCATCCAAGCCACGTTCATAGCTTTTTTGATTTGCAAGCATAGCATTGTATACATCAACATATTTTTGTTGAATTTCTAATGATGGAAGCTCAATATCAATGTCGCACATATCGTCCCAACTGAATGTTTCACGAGCAGAACCCCAAGAATTAAATCGTGAATAACGGTCAAATTCAGGACGATTAAAATACATGAAAAGAAAATCAGAAAGGAGTAGATCTTTTCTTTTTACACGAAATACGACATAAGAAGATGAAACAATGTAGGTTTCATCTGTTGTGTTATGCGCTAAAGTAATTTTTTCTCCATTTCGAGATGTAACTGTTACATACGCAAAATCATCGGGCTGAACTAAATAATAAGGTTTTAATGATACCCCAGCCATATCAGCTTTGGTTTCGATAAATATTTTCTGAATTGAAATACCTTTTACGTCATCAAGACCATATCGCAAAGATTCATTCCTTGCTTCACAAAGTTCTATCAAATCTCCAAGTTTATAGTTAGTCAATGCCATAGCCAATCCCCTTAAAGGCACCTTCCAACATCTGTTGAGATTGCTTTTCTTGCTTCATTATATCTTTCATCTCTGATTGAATACGAACCATCTCTTTTGTATAATCTATGTCTAAATCATGGTCTATAAATTCAATATATTTGCTAGGTATTAAAGTGTAATTTTTAGACGCAATTTCATTTTTTGATACAGATTTACAAAGCTCTGGGATATCTTGGTACAATGAAGTATCTTCTGATTGCCAATTGTTATAAATTTCTTTTACTTTGGTGATTTGTTCTTCAGTCAACATAACCTTTTTCTTTGTTTTGCCTTTATCAATTTCAACTGTTGAAATATTTTCATTCCAAGTTCTTAAATCCATAAATAAAACTTCATTTGTTCTATCTCTTAATTTTCTACTATTAACTGTTGATGCTTTCTTATTCA
Organism: Alphaproteobacteria bacterium; assembly: GCA_045659785.1. Lineage (GTDB taxonomy): Bacteria > Pseudomonadota > Alphaproteobacteria > RF32 > CAG-239 > JAFUYI01. Next base: position 1,354 of record JAZRCM010000014.1, on the reverse strand, counting down.
TATTCAAAATCCACAAGGTAACAGAAATATCTGTGGTATAGAACATATCTCTTGGTAAAACAATAATGGCTTCGACCTTATCATTTTCAATGATATTTCTTCTGTTTTCAAGGTCATCCTCATCACCTAATGCACCATTGGCAAGCAAAAATCCAGCAATACCATGGTTTACATCTAGTTTTGAAATCATATGCAATATCCAAGCATAGTTTGCATTTGATGCTCTTGGTAAACCATATCCTCTCCATCTAGCATCATCCTTGAGAGTATCTGCATACCAATCTTTTAAATTGAAAGGTGGATTTGCCATAATATAGTCTACTTTTGTATCTGGGTGTTGGTCATCTGTAAATGTAGATGCATTCTTTTCACCTAGATTATGTGAAATGCCTCTAATTGCTAGGTTCATTTTGCATAAACGCCATGTTTCTTGTACACTTTCTTGTCCTTTAATAGAAACTTCTGTTTTATTTCCATTGTGCTTTTCGACAAACTTCATAGATTGAACAAACATTCCCCCTGAACCACAGCAAGGGTCATAAACTACACCTTTGTATGGTTCAATCAATTCTGCAATAAGCTCAACAACAGAAACAGGAGTATAAAATTCTCCATCTTCTTTGGTGCCTGATGCGGCATATAATCTTAAGAAATATTCATAAACTCTTCCAATTAAATCATCTGCTTGAAAACGTCTTTCACTAATTTGATTTACATTATCAATAAGAGATTTAAGTTTTTCTTTACTTGCTCCAAGAGATGTAAATAAGTTTCTTTGTATTGTTCCTTTTAATGAAGTATTACTATCTTCTAATTTTGCTAAGGCTGTATCTATTTTTATAGCAATGTTATTGTCATTAGCATGTGCTACAATAAAATCCCACCTGCAAGACCATTTTTCATATGTGTTTGCACTGACCTCATAATCAAATTCGGGTAAATAAAATACATTTTTAGAATTATAGAACGATGCTTTTTCTAAAAATATAGGATTGTCTCCATACTCTGCAATGATTTCTTCTCTTCTTTTTTTGAACTTATCTCCGGCAAATTTCAAAAAACATAAACTGATGACAGCGTTTCTATTATTGTCTAAACTTCCCACACCTCTGAGTGCAACCCTACAATTCCAAAGTACACTTTCTAAAGATTGTTCTTTTTCTTCTTTTACCTTTTTAGCCATAGAAACTCTCCATAAATCACCGTGCTAAACCACCGTTTAGAACAGTGGTAGTTTGTGTATTAAATAGGATAGTTAGTGTATTATCTAATAAGTGTCAGAAGATGGCATTAGTTCTTTAAAATATCTGACTTTTTTAATATTTTGATTGATTCTTTCATATTAAATCGTATG
>JAZRCM010000013.1:0-27280 GCA_045659785.1 Alphaproteobacteria bacterium | reverse complement strand
AGATTCTTTCACTGTTTCTCGTGTAATCGGCAGTCCGTATATGTGGAAAGTCAACTATGACACAACCGAAAAACAATGGGGATTATATTCAACCGAAGAACAAAATCCTGATGAAGAAGATGACCCTGTTGTTCCGACACCAGATACTCCCGATACCCCTTCTCAACCGTTAGGACCGATTGAAGTAGCACCGGAAGTTATTGGCTTTGAATCTTTGATTTCTTCGGGATTAGCACAGACTAACGGAATGGTTTATAATATTATGCGAAAGGTTGGTGTAAATCGTTTGTTCTGCCCAGGTTGCGGTTTCTATGACTATAACTGGGACGGCGAAGCTTTCCATAACGTATGGGTAGATACAACTTATAACGGCTTAACAATCGAAGCACCGGTAGAGATTGATGCAAAAGTGTGGGGTATTGAAGCAGGTTCTGATTTACAACATGACTTAAATAACAAACTCGGTATATTTGTGTCATATCGTCAAGGTAATTACGAAATGGACGGTAAGGGCGAGAAATATTACTCAAACATCGGTTCTGAAATCGACATTGATAGTTATTTAGCCGGTTTATATTATCGTTATGACTATAATGACTGGTATGCTTTCGCAACAGTTTACGGCGGTATGCAAAATGCCGAAATCAAAACTGATGACGGAGTATCGGCAGATACCGATGGTATTGAATTTGGCGGAAGTATTGAAGCCGGATATAACTATGCTTTAACCAGAAAATTGTCAGTAACTCCAAGTTTAGGAGCATTCTACTCACAAATCAGTTATGACGATGCAACCGATAATGTCGGTAAAACTGTAAACTATAACGACTTGAAACAAGTAGAATTGGAAGCCGGAGCAAAATTTGCTTATACACGATACACGGATGACGGTTTCTATTCGTTATATATTAAACCGAGTGTAGTTCAAACACTGATAGATGGCGATGAAATAGAAGTAACCAAACTAGGTAAAGTTGACACGGTAGAAGATAAGACTTTAGGTCGCCTAGAAATCGGTGGAAACTATGGTTTCAACGATAACTGGTCGGCCTATGGTTGGGCTAACTACACCTTCGGCTCAGACTATGAGGCTACTTCCCTCGGTGCCGGTCTTAACTATGCTTGGTAAAAATTAGTTCTATGGATTAAAAAGGAGCAAGAAAACTTGCTCCTTTTTGTCATTGCGAGCGGACGTTAGTCCTTGCGAAGCAATCCGGAAACACTATGCCTTATAAAACCTATGGATTATCAATGTTAAAGGTAATGTCACTCAAAAAAACTCGGGATTTTGAATAATCCCGAGTTTTTTTAATAATCATCACGTTCAACCTTTTTCATTTTTTTGCGGCTATACTTATTTTTCGGTGTAGGAGTATTATGAGATGTAAAAGGCTTGCCGTTATGGTCTTCTATTTCTTCTTCTCTTTGCACTTTACGATTATGCTTAACAATTCTTCGAACTTCTTCGATTTTTTCTTTTGCTTTTTTCTTATCAGCCATGGACTTTACTCCTCTCTTTCAAATATGAAATAATCATATCACAAAAATACAAAAAAATAAAGGGCTAGTTTTTTAGCCCTTCTTTGATAAAATCTCGTAAATCTTCTCTGTTTTGCCACTCTATTTCTATCTCTAACACTTTGAAATGATGTTGCAATTCCTGTGGTATTTTTACAAAATCTTTTGCCGTCGTAATTAAATCGGCATCTTCCTTCCATGCCATATCAATCAACTCCTTCAATTCTTTTTCCGAATAAAAATGATGATCGGAAAAATCAAAAGTTTTGATAACATTAGCCCCTAACTCTTGCAACGAGTTATAAAACTTTTCCGGACGCCCTATTCCGGCAAAAGCTATGAACTTACCGCAATTTTCCGGCAACCCGCTCGGTTTCATTTTTCCGTAAAAAATCGGCATGCTTCCCAGCTTTTCTTTCAAACCGGTTTTATCTTCACCGATAATTATTGCAGCATTAGCTCTCTTAAGTCCTTTTGTAAAATTCTCACGTAACGGACCTGCCGGTACAGGATAAGCATTTCCTACGCCGATTCCTCCGTCAAAAACCAAAAAAGAAATATCTTTTTCAAGCCCCGGATTTTGAAATCCGTCATCCATAATGAGAACATCCGCACCATTTTCAATAGCCTTTTGTGCGGCTTTTACTCGATTAGAATTTATCGAAACTTCGGCTTCTCTTACTAACAATAACGGCTCATCACCAACATCTTGCGGAGTATGTTTATCTCTATCAACCATAACACCGCAAAGCCTTCCGCCATAACCGCGAGAAACAAACATAGGATTATAACCCAACTCTTTTACAATTTGAGCTATTGTAACGGCCGTCGGAGTCTTTCCTGTTCCTCCGGCCGTCAAATTTCCTATACATATAACTGGCTTTTCTACCTTTTGCGGCTTTTTAATTTTAATCCGTAATGCCGTCAATCCGGCATATACACTCCCTAGCGGAAGCAATAGAAAAGAGATTAAATTTTTGTTTTTCCAGTAGCGAGGAGTTCTCATTCCGGCAAATAGCTCCTTACTTTTTCCATAATACCGTCAAGAACTTTCGCTTCTGATGTAGCCCAGTTATAAGCCAAACTGCGTTTTGCTTCCAAGAGTTCTTTATTGCCCAACAACTGTTTAACATTGTCAACCAAGTCTAAAACATCATTAACCTGAATAACGGCATCAGCTCTTTTAGCTCTGTTCATCGCATCGGTAAAGTTATGCATGTGAGGACCTACAACAACAGCATCTCTGCAACGAGAAGGTTCCATAAAGTTTTGACCACCATGAGGGATGAGTGAACCACCGATAAATACCAACGGGCAAATTCCGTACCAAATACCCAACTCTCCGATAGTATCGGCAATATATACATCTGTTTCCGGAGTAATCGGTTCTTCTTTTGAGCGCAAAGATACTTTTAAGCCTAAATCTTTTTGCATACGTTCTTGCAAATCAGGTCCGCGATGCGGATGTCTCGGAGCAACCAACAGCAACAAATCCGGAAACTCTTTTTTAAGTTCATTGTGGAATTTTGCAATTTTGATTTCTTCGTCCTCGTGTGTAGAACTTGCTAACCAAATTGTACGTCCGTTAATTTGTTTTTCGATTGTAGCCTTTTTCTCTTCATCAACCGGCAACGGAAGACCTGCATATTTCACATTACCCAAACAAATTGCTTCTTTTGCACCCAAAACACGCAAACGATAAGCATCTTCATCTGATTGACCTAAACAGTATGTAAAGCAAGATAACAATTCCTTACATACATAATCAAATTGTTGCCAACGTTTGAAAGATTTGTTGGAGATACGACCGTTTACCAAGATGAGCGGAATATTCTTGCGCTTTATTGATGACAACATAGCCGGCCACAAATCAGACTCAAACCATAATACTGCATCCGGTTGCCAATGTTTTACAAAACGTGTTGTAAACACAGGATTATCAATAGGAATATATTGATGAAATGCTCTTTCCGGTAAACGTTTGCCCATCAATTCTGCCGATGTAGTAGTTCCGGTTGTAACCATAACATGAGCATCGGGATATGCTTCCAACATACGATTAATGAGTGGCAACATAGAAAGAGATTCGCCGACAGATGCGCCGTGAAACCAAAATAATTTCCCTTCCGGACGCTCTTTTTCCGGACGCCCGATACGTTCATTAAAACGTTTGATATCTTCTTTTCCTTTAGCCTTGCGTTTTTTGATATATCTGCTGATTACTAAAGGATATAAAACTCTAATTAATGTATTATATATTCTGATAAACATTATTCTTTTTCCTCATGTTTACGTTTTGGTTTTGCAGCGACACCGGGTTCAATTTTCGGAAGTCCGAAAATTTTATCGGCTTTTAGTGTTAACATATTTAATTCGTTTTCAATTTCCTGACGATATTTTTCAATATCTTCTTTTGTTGCATCGGCAGGAATGTAATAAGGCTTTGTAACGTGTAATGAGCCACGACAGAATGGTAACGGAATGAGCATAGCATCCCAACTTTTTGCAATAAAAGAATGTTCTATTGAATAAGTTGCCCCGAACACCGGCTTTCCTGATTTTTTAGCAAAATAAAGCGGGCTTTCATTCATTTTCATACGAGGACCGCGCGGTCCGTCGGGAATAATGGCAATAGCCTCATTTTTTTCCAATGAGTGAAGCAAGTTACGTGCAGCGGCATGAGCATCATTATTACTTGAACCGTCTATGATTCCAAATCCTACTTTTCTTAAAAAACTTGCAGCAATCCGCCCGTCATTATGCGGAGAAACAAGCGCGTTAAGCGGACGATTTCCGTTCCAAAAATACGGAATCATCAAAACACGACCGTGCCAAATTGTTAAAATGAGAGATTTTTCCTTTTCCCAAATCGGATAAAACTGATTTACTCCAAAAATTTGCCAACGAGTTGTCTTAAACACCAGCAACCCGTAATAATACATAACTTTACCTAAAAAGGAAGTAAACGCAGGTGATTTGGTAAGTTTTTTAATATAATTCTTTATCTTTTTTCGCATTTTTCTCTCTATAACTTTTCTTTTATTTCCACTTCTAATTTTTGGTTATTCTCACAAATTTCACCGGTTGCAATCGTAACGTTTCCGACATTTAGGCTAACCGCATTTTCGCATCCCCTATCCAGTTTTATTACATTTCCTTTGCGAAGGTTTACAAAATCACTAAGATTTATTTTTGCTTCTCCCAATACGGCTTTTACCTCAACTTTTATCTTATTCGTGCGAATATCCATTTCTATCACCTTATGCTTCACAACTAGCTATAACATATTTTTATAAAAAACCAAAAGATTTTAACATTTATCAAGAACAAAAATTGTTAAAAATAATTTCTGTCAAAATAATTGACATTACAATCAAATAAATTTAACTTCATTTTATGTAAAAAACATAATTTTTGAGGTATAAAAATGAGCGATAATGCAAAAGCTACACCACGAGCCTTACGCTGTATAATCAGTATGATAGGCCGAAGAAATGCCGGAAAATCATCTTTAATAAATGCTATTTGCGAACAAGATGTTGCCATTGTTTCGGAAACTAAAGGAACAACAACCGATGCCGTGGCTAAACCTTATGAATTGTTACCCTTGGGAGCGGTAACATTATATGATACAGCAGGTATAGACGACGAAGGCGAATTGGGAGCTTTACGAATTAAGGCAACATTAAAAGTTTTATATCGTACGGATATTGCTGTTCTGGTCTGCGGTAATGACGGTATCGGAGATGTTGAAAAAAATATGATTTCTCGTTTTAACGATATGAAAATACCTTTTATTATCGCTTTTAACAAAAACGATATAAGTAATGCAAATCATAAAGACATTGATTTTTGCAACAAAAACAATATCCGTTATGTTGAAGTTTCTGCGGCTAACAATTTTAACATAGATAAACTAAAACAAGCTATTATTGATATTGCTCCTGAAGAAATGAAAACCGATACTCTGCTAGCCGGAGATTTGTTTAACAAAGGCGATACAGTGGTTATGGTTGTACCTCTTGATTTATCTGCTCCTAAAGGACGTTTGATTTTACCGCAAGTTCAAGTTTTACGAGAAATTCTTGATACAGGCGCTATTGCCGTTGCCGCAAAAGAGACCGACTTAGCTCAAACTCTTAACAATCTGAAAGAAAAACCTGCCTTAATAATTTCTGATTCACAAGTTATCATGAAGGTAGCTCCGCTTGTTCCCGAAGACATAAAATTGACTACTTTTTCAATTTTATTTGCACGAAACAAAGGAGATTTAGCAACTTTTGTAAACGGCGCAAAAGCAATAGATAACTTAAAAGACGGAGATAAGGTACTGATTGCCGAGGCTTGTTCTCATCATATTCAATCTGACGACATCGGTAAGGTAAAAATCCCTAATTGGTTGAAAAAATATACCGGAAAAGATTTAATTTTTGAATTTTCTCAAGGCGGTGATTTTCCTGATAATTTAGAAGATTATGCCCTTGTTATTCACTGTGGAGCTTGCATGCTAAATCAAGTAGAAATGGGACGCAGAATGCGAGAATGTGTGCGCAGAAATGTTCCGATAACAAATTATGGTGTAGCTATATCAAAAACTCAAGGTGTACTTGAAAAAGTGATAAAAATATTTAATTTATAAGATATTTTTGTCATATTTATTGACAAAAACAGAGCGACAAGTTACAATATCGACATATTAACGATAGGGTTTAACTGATGGTATCCAAAGAAGTTCTATACTCCGATATTGAAAGCATTTGCAGAGATACAAGTGCCATATTCGGTTGTTATAGCGATTTGCACGAATTTGGTTCCAAAGGCGAAGCCGTAAACCTCCCCTCTTTCATAGAAAAAGCCAAAGGTCTTATGGGAGAAAATGCCTCACAATATCTGTTCGATGCCGGCATCATACGTCAACAACTCGGCGGAGATTATGATTTTAATTTTGCATTTGATGTTATGGAAGGAGGCGGAATAAGTTATGACCAAATCGGAGAAAGCGACGGCCATGACTATCGATTAGTTTTTTTCTTTGATGACAAGACTGACGATGACCAATACAACATATATCACGAACTTGGTCACTTAATGCAGTTTGAACACAAATTATTCCAAGCAAAAGAAATAAATTGGCTCTATAAATTCTTATCCAAAGGTGTCGGAAAAAAAGGAATTCCCAAAAGCAAAATGGCAAAAATTTTTGTTGACAGTTTTGCCTATCAAGACCATTTGCTTGAAGTTCATGCCAATTCTTTTGCTACGGCATGTATGATATTAAGAGCAGATACGGAAAAAGAGCGCATAAAACAGAGCTTTGATTGTTACCTTCGTTCTGCCAACACGTTTTTTGAAGGTCTTAAAGATAACGACAAACAATATCCGGGAATGAAATATTATTCCAATCTGCCACTGCAAAAACAAGTCATAAGAGAAGTAAATCGTTGGTATAGAACCGGAGAAATAAGTCAATATAAAGGCCAAGACGGAAAGATTGATTTTCATAAAGTTGCATTAAGAACTCGTGATTTGGTTTTAAAATATTCTTACTCCCCTCGTACATTTAAACAATTTTTGGATATGGACTTTTTATCTGTTCACCCGACAGACGAGAGAGGTTGGCGACGTTCAATTCCTGAGGCTGTTATCGCAGGAATAATTAAAAAAATACACAATCCTAATCGTCAAAGCCAAAACAAACGTACCGATTATCACGAGCAACTTGACTTATCACGAAAATATCAAATATTTGAACCTCTGCCGGAAAAGGACCATGCCGCAAAATTGATTAATATTTGTTGTCAACTTGATGATGCTTTAGTCAATCTTGATAACGGATTTAATGCTTTAGAAGTTGAAATAAGCAAATATGATGAACTTGATTTAGACAAAGTCATCAAATATGGTAGTCTTCCGGAAAGTGTTATCAATACTGTCAGCAAAAAAATGACAGAAAAAGATAATATAGACCAAGAAACAGCCTCTACTCTGTTGCACGAATATAAAGAGGTTGTAGATAAAATTCTTGCTACCGATTATGACAGCCAAGAAATTTGCAGTATAATGATTGCGATGAATCAACCTCCGTTGCGAAATTCCGTATGGGAAATGTACTATTCTCGCAAAATAAATCCTGAAGCGGAAATCGATATTAAATCAATACAAGACCCGCTTGAAGAAGACAGCAAACGCACAATTCAAAAAGCAGAAATGCAAGTCATAAAAGATATAAGGGAAATTGTCGTAAACGAAATTTTTGAAGAAGGAACACCTATTGATTTTTCAAGAAGACAAAAATTAATGCAAAACATTATAGAAACGATAAGTTCCGAGCCTAAAAAACTTGAAGAAAGTAACTTTGCGGAAAATTTATTGCAAGAATTAACTTCAAACGAAAAACTGCAGGAAAAAATAAAACCGTCACTGATTGAAAGTTTGGATAAAATTCATACATTGTATTTTATGGATACCAAAATTTTTGAGCAAGCCTTAAGCAAACATAAAAATGCTTTGGAACACTACATCGGTTCTAAGAAAAACGAACTTGATATACCGACAAAAAGTCTTAAAAATAACAACCGCTAAATTTATTTTGAATTTATTTTTTAGTATGTTATAATTAGGCGAATTTTACAGGAGTTTTGAAGATGAAAAACGAAGAAATAGCTAAAAAACTTGGAGATTTGGCTCAGTTATATGAACAACTTAAAGCTTTGCGAGCCTCTCAAGGAGAAGAATTTAGCACCGAAGATGAAGAACTCTTATCTCGTGCCGAGCTCCTGTTGGAAGCATTAAAAAATTATATGTACCAATTCGGTATGTCAATTTATCGCACCAAAAAAGGAAAAAGATTTTTCAAAAAATTTATTCACGATGAAGATGAAGTTCGCGGGTTTGACGAACTTGACACCCATTGTTTTGAATTTCAGGAAAATGAGCCGAGTTTTTTACAACGTTTGCTGGAATATAAACCTGCTGACCATATTCTAATGAATGATACTGTTGAAAACGTGGTAGCGGAATTGTATGAAAAAGACCCGCAAATGGTAGAAATTTTCAATGAACTTCTTGAGGAAGAAAAACAACGTTGTGTTGAAATAATAAAAGAAGGACAGCTTGACATCGATATTGAAAAGACCTTTGAAATTCAAAATGAAATCACCACTCCGGAAATTAAGATTGAGCTTGATGCACCGAGTATTGATATTACGGATATTGAACAAGATATCATTAGAGATTTGGATAAAGAAGACTATGTTCAAGACACTGTAGAAGAAGAATATGTTCCTGACACTATGGAAGAAGAATTTGAAGAAGAATATATTTCGCAACCTCAGTCTCGCAAAAAATCTCGCTCTTCAAAAGGCGGAAAAGCTCCGAAACAAGCCAGAGTTAACAATTTAATGCAAGAATCTTATGACTGCGGAACTGCTACGGTAGAGAAAAAGAAAAAATCCAATCGAGCAAAAGAAAATATTGCTCCCGAAATCAGTAAAGACAATACAAACTCTCGTTAAAAAAGAAAAGTCCTGCTATCGCAGGACTTTAACTTTCTTGTGCATTACTACTTATCGTCTAGACTCAACAATTATGAAAAATCTTTCTACTGCAAAACCTTCGCCGATAAGCTGATTAAGATAAGCCTTGTTTACATCCGAAGCTTCAGCCTTTGACAATCCTGCATAATAGGACTGAATCTTAGCCTTAGCCTCATCCTTTGATGCTTTTGAATCAAGTACAGCTACCTCAATGTGATGAGGATATCCCTGCTTATCATAGGCATTCACTCGGAAAGTAGGCTGAGAAATATGGACATCAATCTGACCGACAGGAATGTTAAGATTATTAAGCTCTTCTCTCATCTTTATCGGATCATAATTGCTACCTACAACAGCCTTAACCTGAGAAAAAACCTCAGCCCTGTTTTCCTCAGTAACATTGAGCAACTCAACTGTTACCCTATCAATATTGCTACTGTATAAATCTACAACAACAGGCTTAACAACCGGAGTTTCCTCGATTGTCTCGTTAGTGTTAGCAGAACGCATATTGATATAGAGGGCTACAAGTGCTACTTCGATAATGCACAAAGCAAAAATAAAAATTCTCTTCATAAATACTAAAAATTTGGTTTAGGATTTCATTATAACATCAAAATTAATCTATGTAAAGAACGTTATAAATCCCGTTTCGTTGAATTGTGCTGTTACTGACACATTTTTCTACTGTCGTACCCGTTGAACGAGAAATAAGCGTAAAACACTGTACATCATCATTATAAGCCGGCTGATAATTAGCATTAACAATATAATTACCGATAACCGAACCAATCAATCCGGCAAACAAATATCCGACCGGATTTCCGCCATGATGTTTATGAACTACATAATGCGGTTTTGGTGCATGATGTTTTCCTCCATGGTGTTTTATCGGCTTATGTTGTGCCGGTCCGGAAACAGGAGGTCTGCCTTTATCATGTCCCTTATGATGCGGAGCTGCCAAAACAGGTCCGGCAACTAAAGATAAAGCCAAAGCTGTTATTATTACTTTTTTCATTTTTATTCTCCTTTTTGTTATCCCATACGCAGACTTAAACGAAACAAAAATGAGCAAGGTTCAAAAAATACATTTTGTCAATTTTTTGTCTTGATTTTGTGATAAAAATATAATAAACTGACTTCAGTCAAACAAATTATCAATATATATTATGAAAGAAAACAGTATAACAGGCGCGTATGCCTACATTTATGGTACAGAACCATGTTCTCCCCTCATCTTCTTACAAGAATCTCGCTACGCAGAAAACTTTGATGGAGTAACCATTAACGGTCACAATATCGAGTTCAAATTTCACGGCTTAGATTTTTGGCAGGAAAACGATGTGTATAACGATATAGAGATGCACTTCCGTCGTCGTCTTTGTCGCAAGATTTCGTTTATGATGGGAGATAATTCCATTACCGTAATGATGAGCGACGACCCCGAAGAGAGAGAGGACTATCTGACTGCAAAAGCCGACTTGGAAAGCTATTTAACCGGCGGAACTTCACATCGTGAACGTCTCCGTGCCGAGTATAACTTACACCAAAAAGGCTTTAACTGGCGAGATAAGAGCCTTGTCGAAGCTGAGATGGCCTCGGTAGCTGCAAAGAAATAACATTTCTTTTGCAGAAAAAAACACCCCTTTATAACCTCGGTTATATAGGGGTGTTTTTTACATATTATCGAAAAGTTCCATATAATATTCCAAAGCAACCCTAACCTTAGGAATATCTTTCACCGAACGATGTGACACCAGATACATTGTCAATTTAGATTCACAAGGTATATTGTCAATATAAACAAGTCCTGCCTTTTCTACGGCAAAATATATCGGCATAATCGAAATACCTACTCCGCCCATAACCATTTTTTTGATAACGTATGTACTATTTGAATAGCATATTGCCTTTTTGGCATTTTGCACTAAATAGCGTGAAGACTCATAATTTTTCCATTCACCATGCTTAAAAATCAAACGGTGATTTTTAGCCAAATCATCAATATCTTTAGGAAAAGAGTTTTGTTGAATATAATCAAACGACGCAAAATATCCGCATTCCACTTCTTTACTGGCTAAAACAACCAAATCTTTTCCTTTCGGAATATCATATCCCAAATAAATGTCATACGATAAATGACTCAAATCGGGAACCATATTTAACATATCTACGTGAACGGACATATCCGGATATTTAGCTAAAGCCTCACCCAAGGTTTTATTATAAAGATTACACCGTAAATTATTGTCATAAGCTATTCTGACTTCCCCTTTTACGGTTCTGGCTGTATCAACCACACTATAAGCCTGCTGTAAACTTCGTTTTATATCTACCGTAACCTCAAGCACTTTCTCACCAAACTCGGTCAAAGTACAACCTCTTTCATCTGAGGCAACGAGAGGAACACCTAATTCGGCTTCCAAATTCATCAAATATTTATTGAGTGTATCAACAGACGTGTTCAAACGTTTAGCAGCATTCCTTTTTCCGGCATTATCTTTTATGGCTTGCAAAACCATAATACCTTCCATATTCATTAAATCTCGCTTACTAAACATCAACACCTCATATTAGATTTTGTTAATATAATATATGCAAAACTATTAATTGCAAGCAGTATTTTTCACAATCATCCTACATCAATACCGAAGAACATTTTGGCCAACAGACCGATTAAAAACGAAATAAATGCCACCGACAAACTTATAACTGCCATTTCGATAAACTTTTTCCAAAACGATTCTGATTTTACCACCGCAATATAGTAGTTGAAAATAAATACTAAAAATACAACTACCAACAACATACAAACTAATGCGGCAATATACATATTTTGCGGAAACAGCAGATATGGCATAACCAAGGCAACAACCGTAACCAAATAACTCATTCCGGTATAAACAGAAGCTTTTAAGGCATTAGGATTTCCGTCAGCCCTCTCTGCCAAATAGTTAGATGCCGCCATTGATAAAGTTGCGGCAATTCCGGTAATAATTCCGGCCATTGCAATTAAACGGGTATTTACCAAAACAAATGTTAAACCGGCGATTGTTCCCGTAAGTTCAACCAACGCATCATTAAGCCCTAGAACCATAGCTCCGACATAATTCAAACGTTCTTCATCTAACATATCAATAAGATGTTTTTCGTGCTCTTTCTCTTGAGCGATAATATTCTTAACTTCGGGAATTTCCTCTTCAAGTTGTTTAAGTCCGCTAATTCCTTCATATTCATGTAATTCAAGAGTTTTGATAACAAAAGTATAGCCCAAAACAAGCAACAAAAAACGATACCTCCATACCTTAATCATATCCGGCTTAACTTCCTGTCCTGTGTATTGTTGCCATATATGAGCATGACTCAACTCATCTTTTGCAATTTTTTGCAAAATCTTTTTATTCTTCTTATCTTTAACATGGTCAGCAAAATGATTATAAATTACCGAACTGGTAATTTCATCCTTTTGAAAGGCAAGCATCAAATTTTGTGATTGTTGTGAATGTGTAATGTTTTTTTGCATCTTTTTTCTCCTGATATGTATTAAACATAATATTTTAGTATATATGGTCAAGCAATATCATAAAAAAATAAACAGCGGGGTATAAAATAAGTTTTGTTTTGCAATATAAAAAATCACTCGTATATTAAAGAAAAAAGTGAGGTAAATATGGCTGAAGATACATCCCCCTTAAACCAATTTTTTCCGATTGTAGCACAAAACTATATTCGCGCGGTAGTAGCTGCCCAAATTGTTGAAGCTCAAGATAGCGGAAAAGATGATGTGCCGACAATAAAATTCAAAATATCTCAGGAATATTATCAACAGATTATAACTTGCGAAGTACAAACACCGCTAATCGGCTTAATATGTAATTATGATGAAACATCAGAAATTTTACAAATCACTCCCGAACAATATTTTATTGATTTATACCAAAACAAAATTATGCGTGATGTTGCAATAAAACAATTTAATGAAAACTTTGAGCGTCACATTAATTTTATAACTTTAATCAATGAATAAAAAGAAAAAACGGTTCGGGAAGTTTTTCCGGAACCGTTTAAATAAACCGAAGTTTTAAGGGGCTATGCGACTTAGTGAGTAACTACACGGCCGTTCTTGCGTTTGCTGGACTTCTTCATCCGATCACGTTCGCGCTGATACTCTGTCTGTTCTTTCTTCTTACGAATAGCACCTTTTTCTTTTTTACTGTTAGATTTTCTAGCCATAACTAAATGAGTTAAAAGTTAATAATTTAGATAACAATCACAAATAGAACTGCTTTCTACACCTTTTAGCTCATTAATGTCAAGCATTAAATAAACGGATTATATGCCCATTGTAATAATGCCTGCCTTTGTCTGGGGCGGCAATCTTCATCAAAGGGCATACAATTTTTTTCTAATTGTATTTTATGCCTTTTGAAAGCACGCCAGCGTTTAATCTGCAACTCATCAATCCCTAAAATTCTGCGTCCCATATAATAACGACAATACCACTGAAACCATCCTCTTACATCAGGAGCCAAAATCCAACCTTTGTCTTGCCAATCCGATAATGAAAGACGAGATTTTACCTTGAAACAATTACAGCTTATATCAGGTTTATTGTAAGAAAGTTTTGCATTATCAAACCAATCTGACGGAAATTCGTTTTGACAATCGTTCAGATAATGTCCTTCAAAAACACCAAGTTCTAACATTTGTTTAGGAGACAATTCAGGCGCAAAACCAAAACCGAAATCTTCTCCCATCGGTGCTACTAAGTCATAACTGTAATTTTGTTGCATTTTATCATTTACGACAATCATATCAATCTCCTATGATTGTCATATAATCATTTTACAGTCTTTTCCAAACTCGAGATTTATTTTTTTCTTCTTTTTCTCTAAATGCTTCTTCTAAATCAATATTATGCATATTTGCCAAAGAGCAAAGATATATAAAAACATCTGCTAATTCTTCTTTGACATTTCCGGCAACCGAACCGCTCCCTATTGAACCGTTTTTAGATGTTTTTCTGATTGCCGAAATCAACTCCCCGCATTCTTCCGCTAACAAACAACACTCATAAAACTTATCAGTCAAATTAAAACCACGTTCTTGCTTCATTTGTAAAACATAGTCTTGAAAATCTTTCAATGTCGGATTTTGTTTTAATTCTAAAGCCATATCAATCTCCTTTTTTGTTGAAATAATATATAAAAATTGTTTACTTGTTAACCCTAAAAAATTATTATTCTCTTGTTAAGGAGAAAACTATGCTGAAACTTGTAGAACCTTGTAAAGAATATTTATCTGCCGTTATCGATTTTTTACCTGAAACGGAAAATGATAACGCAAAAGAATATATGGTTAATTCCGTTAAAAATCTTTTGAAATACATTCCGCAAAATTTTGATGAATATTTGCAACTTTTGTATAACGAAAAGAACAGTATCGGCCTCAAAGAAGGATATGTTGCTCAAACTACTTTTTGGCTGGTTGACGACAATAAATTTATCGGGACATTTGCATTACGTCACAACCTCGCCCCATCTTTACTGCAAAGGGGCGGACATATCGCCTATTATATTCGCCCATCCGAACGACAAAAAGGATATGCTTTTGCAGGACTAAAACTTTGTCTTGAAGAGGCAAAAAAACTGGGAATAGAAAAAGCTCTTATAACCTGCAATAACAAGAATATCGCCTCCTATAAAACCATGCATAAGATGATGATAGAAATGGGCGGAAACGAGGTTTCTCCCACTCAAATAGGTGATATAACCGAAAGAAGAGTTTGGATTTATACCGATAAACGCCATAATGGGAAAATGCGTGTTTTAGCTATTGCCGTAATTAAGAAAGATAATAAAGTTTTGGCAATCAAAGGATATGATGAAAAGAAAGATGAATACTTTTATCGTCTTCCCGGCGGGGGAATAGAATTTGGCGAAAAAGCAGAGCAAACACTGCATCGGGAATTTATGGAAGAATTAGGACTAAAAATAATCGTAAAAAAACAACTCGGAGTATCAGAAAATATTTTTGAATTTAACGGCAAAAAAGGACATGAAATCGTAATTGCTTTTGAGGCAACTTTAGAAAACGAACAAATGCAAAAACAACAATTTCCGATGATTGAACAAGAATTTGAAGGTAAATATGCCGAGTTCGTAGAAATTACACCGGATAAGCACATTTATCCTACCGGAATTTTATAAGAGGTAAAAATGATAGAAAAAATTAAAAAATTTGTTTTGGAAGCAGGACAATATGCCATTGATAAAAAAGGCAGAGATAAGCATAATATCAACTTCAAATGGGGGGAAGAAGCAGTCAGTTCTATGGTTACGGAAGTAGATTTACATATCAGTAAAATGTTTAGAACTTTTGTAGAGCAAAATTTTTCTCATCTGAACTATATGATTATTGATGAAGAAAGTTTAAATCAAATAGAAGGCAATATTTTTGAACAAGTAAAAAACACCGAATATCAGTTTATTTTAGACCCTATTGACGGCACCATAAACTATGCCGCAGATATTCCTCTTTATGGTGTTCTGGTATCAGTATTCAAACACGGAAAACCCTTATACGGATTTATGTATGCCCCGGATTTAGATGAACTTGTTTACACCGATGGTCAACAAGTATATTACGAACACAAAGGAACAACAACAATTATTCCGCCACATCTACCGACCGTTTCCAAAGTTATACAAGGTCATCCTTGGGCAATTAATCTAAAACCCAACCATTTCAGCGGCAAATATGTTATGCAAGACTATTTCTCTGCGGCAATATATCTGCTATATTTGGTTGTCGGTAAAGTTAAAGGTGTTTTTGTACGTGCAAATATATGGGACGTTGCTCCGGCACTTGCTATTTGCAAAGTTTTGGGAATGGGATTTTATGACTATTATACCGGAGAAGAAATAACCGAATTTTCCGAGCAATATTTTCGCTCAAATTGTCGGGCAAAAACGATGAGAATTGCTTGTTTCAAAGAGGATTTTGAAGCTATCAAATCTATCAGTGAAAGTGTTATCGAATTAGGATAAATGAAAAAGGTTCGAAAATAAATTTCGAACCTTTTTCTTTTTTTACAAGTTACTGATTAGGGGGTTACTTTTTCTCTACCTACTACTTTGGTAACTAAAGGAACAACCCTGTCATCATACATAAGATCACAATAAAATGTAAAAAGAGAAGCCTTATATACATTATCCCCTACTATGATATCATCAATTTTTTCCTCGGAAAAATCGCTGATTTCAAACTTAAAATCGGGATAAGGCATATTCACGGTCTTACCTAAAGCTTTAACAAAAGCTCTCTCATCGACATAACGGAAAGGAACCTGATAGTCCATACCGTCATACACTGCGGAGACGCTACGTTCTTTTTTGGTTTTGGTAAGAATTTTCAATGTCTTTTCAGAAATCGTTTTTTCCTCCTTAGGCGAGCCTAAACTCTTAAATGCCAACTTAGAAAAAACGACATCTACCGTGTCAATTTTTGTCTGTTCGACAGCCGTAACGTGAGCAAGATTTACACCATAGGTTTCACCATCGGCAACAACATACGAATAAATTCCGCTCTCAGTTACTTCGTATCCCTTATCTTCAACGTCTGAAAAATTCGGAATATCAAACAAATCCGTAAGGGAACAACCGGTCAGGATACATCCCGTAGCCACAACCGCAACAAGTGTTATGAGTCTTTTCATAATAAATAGATTTAGTAATAAATTTTTAGAGATATAGAATATCATATTTATAAATATTTGTCAAAATTTATAAAAAAAAGAGTTTGGAATCTGATCCCAAACTCTTCAATTCTGTGCCTTCACTAGAAACGACTCTTACGATTATATTCGTCCATAGTTTCCTGCTTTGTTTTGTTCTCAATGAATGTGACCCTGTCATCCGCAACCTTAATCACACAAATATCCCCCTCGCTCACATAGAACGGAGAATGATGCTTCATGTTCCTGTAATCGTTAAAAAAAACGAAATCGGCATAGGTTTCATCAGAGAAAACTATATGCACATGTTCCGACACACCATGAGCATCAGGTTGCTTCCAAACCGCAATAGCTTTCACGGTCTTAAGTTCACCTTCAATGTCAGGAGAACTTTTTGCATAACTAATGTCATAAGACACATCCTTTACATACCCACTCTTCGGAGTATTGTTATCATCAGAACAACTCCAGAGCATACCCACCAAAAGAATCACCAGAAGGCAAATTTTTGTAAATTTATCCATAATCTTAATAATTTAGTTTAGAACTATATTGTAAATAAAAAAATGTTTTTTGTCAAATTATTTAAAAAGGAAAAACCCTACCATAAGGTAGGGTTAAACCTAGAAGTCAGGTGTAGTTTTAAATACCTAGACCTACATCCCCTCCATTCTCCCAGTCACCGACTGACGGGTCGAATGTAATCGGAATTTTCTTCTGTGTAGCGATAATTGATGTTTCCATCGGAACCACCTTGCCGTCATAAGAAATCTCGCAAGCGAAAGTTAACTTAGACACCCAGTAATGGTCCTCTCCGTCAATTATCTCCGGAAGTTCCTCCTCCGTCATACCCTTGAGCTCATAGCTAAGCTCAGGATAAGGCATAGGATAACCGTCGATAGTTGCTGTCTCCTGCACAAAGTAGAATGGGATTCTTTCATCAATACCATCAAACTTTGCTCGGATTCTATACAACGTCTTGGTCTTTTCAATTCCGCTTCCAACAGAGACTTTCTCTATCTCACCCTGCCAAGTAGGGTTATACAAGCGAGCCGGATTATCCAGAGTACCGAAATTAACCGACAAAGTGTCTGCCTGTTCCTGCGGCTGCTGAACAACGTCAGAAAGCTCTACCTCATAGGTCCTTCCGTTCGAAACGACGTATGAAACAAAACCGTCCTCGGTTACTGCATATCCCTTGCTCTCTACAGCTGAAGGGTTAAATGGAGCTGAAATCACGTCTTCTTTAACACAAGAAGTTGCAGTTAGCATATATCCCATACACAAAACTGCAAAAAGAAAAAATCTTCTCATAGCGTTTAGTATTTTGTATTAGTATTCTAAATCTGTTATCAATACTGCTAAAAGAAAAATATTTTCCCTCTAGCACAATAGTATTCTTAGTAATTTGTTATTATGAGTTTGATTGTAGCACTTTTTTGTCAAAAATCAACCTTTTTTATATTAGATGGCTCTTAAACTGTCTTCCGGCACTACTTCGGCAACAATATCGCCCTGCCAAACGATATGTGAAGGATTTGTAACTAACAAAACCCCGTCCGCTTGAGATATAACCTTAAACGACTCGGATAAATCATTACACGGATAAATATCGGCAATAACCTCACCTTTTTTGACTTTATGCCCTAAATCAACTTTTAATTTCATCAAACCTGAACAATTTGAATAAACTTTATTTCTTTTTTCAAATACGAACTGAGTTTTTTCTTCCGCATTTTTTTCTGCTATCATCGCAAAACCGGATAATAAATTACAAATCCCGGCAAAAACCTGACTTATCTTATTTTCGCAATATTCATCATGACCACCGCATTCAATGGTTAAATTATCAACTCCGGCCCTATCCAATGCGGCATTAAATGTTCCGAACAAACTCGGAATTGAGGCATCATCGGAATATTGATTATATTTCAAACCCAAAGTTTTGATATACGGCATATATTTTTTTTGAGTAAAAATTGCAAAAACATCACTCATTTTAGAAGTATGCAAATCTAACACAAAATCATTTTTCGTTGCCAATTCCATAATTTTTGCACAAACAAGAGAATTTATATCTCCGCTATAATTATCAACAAAGCAACGATTAAAATCCTTACCGTCAACAAAACTGAATTTTCCGTTTGTAGAATAATAAGTTCTTTGCATCCAAGCCAACGGATTTGAATATGGCACAATATGAACTTCACCGCATTGCAGATTATTCATCAAAAAATCGTGCAATTTATAGAGAACCCATTGAGATGTTTCTCCACCATGTAAACCTGACTGAATATACAGTTTTTTTCCCTCTTTGCCAGAGCAATACACAAACTCATTTATTGCAATTTCCAGACCACTGCCGGCTTCTGATATTTTATGAACTATCTTTTTATACTCGACCATCTTATTCTCCTATCTTTCCCAACCAGATTTTTTGCTCGGAAAAGCAGATATTTGTTGTTCAAATTGTTTATTATATTCCTTACCGAATATTGAACCATACAAATTCTTTATAATTGGTAACCATTTCGGATTTACTGCTACCTTACCGTCTTTTATATTAAACGGAGAAGAACCGTTTTTAGCTTTTCCGACAATACGTAAAATTTGTGCTCCGCTAGGGACCGATTGCCCTTTCTTCAAGCTTACACCTGCAAGACCTAAATATATCGTATCATTATTCAAATTAACATTCGGAGCTTCTTGATATTTTTGCGAAAAATCCCAACTCCATTGTCCGTCTTCGCTTTTATGAACGGCATAAATTCCCGGTTGCAAATCAATAACGGAACTTGCAACTCCGGCTTGTTTTCCCATCATTTTTATATAAAAACTACCATCGCTTTGCAATGACTGTTCATACATTTTTTGTGAAACTTGTTTAACTTGATAAAAAAGTTTTTGCACCTTAGGAGCAGAACAATCTGCATAGTTAGCAATAAACGCCAAACGATGTATTCCGACCAAACCTGAGTTTTCGGCATCAAGACTAAGTTGTTCGGTAGGTCCTTGTTGTCTGTCATTAATCTCATTAATCCAAATATGATTATTTTTATCAATAATCAAATCTGCTCCGGCTAAACCTACTTTACCGCATTTTCCCATTAATGTTCCAAGTCTTTGAGCAATTTCATTAATCTTATCATTTATTTCGGGTGCAAATTCATACCCTAAAGAATTACCTACTCCGTTCGAAGAGCTTTTGGTAAGGTTTTTGTCGCCGATAGCTTTCAGTGATGCACGAGCTGCCAAAACAACTACATTATCATCGCTAATCCCCATATTTCCCCCCCTGTCAAGCAACAGGTTCAAAGTTTGCGGACTGAACGCATCATCGCCCTCTTTCAAGCCTCCCTTTACCATTCCGCCGTTTTCTTTATCGGCAATTGTATTACCGACAAACATTGACATATTAGAACAATAACCTTCAATAAATTTTGCTACTTTTACATGTCCGTGGTGTTGAACAATCACATCACAAAAATCATCAAAATTTTCTACAATATCCGTTCCTTTTCCACCACCGCTTTCAACATTTTCCGCACCACAAGATTGCAAAACGACTTTCCCTGTTTCGCCACAATATTTCGAATATAAATTGTACATATCCTTATGCGATAAATTTTCGCTTATAACAACTTCGGAAGGAATAAAACAATCGCCTAAACCTGCTGTTTTTAATACGGTTTCCAAGTTTACTTTTTCTTCAAAAAAAGAACGCAAATTTTGTTCATTTGACAAAATTACATTAGCCTTTTTAAGCTTTAAGTTATTTGACCAATGACGACCGACCGGAGCCTCAATAAACAAAGCCACATCTTTTCCCCGTACAACTTCATTAGGTATAGCTTTTACTATCTCATAAATTTCTTTCGGAGTTTCGCTGATACCGGTTGTATCAAAACCGGGGCTATATTGAACAATACCGTCAAAAAGTTGTTGTTTAGGCGCACCTCCGGCAATAATAGCCTTTCCGCCACAAGCGACAACATCTTCCAAAATTCCGCCTCGTTGAGGATAAAATGCCGGCATAACAAATAATACATCTTTTTGAGCCAAATCTTTTACAGTTGTCTCAAAAATTTCGTTTACAGCCAAATTCATTTTTTTATACATTTTTATCTCCAACGTTTTTTTCTTTATTTTCCTTGGATTTTAATAAACTATTTACAAATTAATGTAAATAGTATAATGTATATTTATACATTTATTCGCATTTTTATACATAAAGGAGTAATATTTATGAATATCAAAGAAGCTATAATCTCGATTATTACCGAAAAACAAATATCTACCCAAACCGAATTGGTAGAAGAATT
Organism: Alphaproteobacteria bacterium; assembly: GCA_045659785.1. Taxonomy (GTDB): domain Bacteria; phylum Pseudomonadota; class Alphaproteobacteria; order RF32; family CAG-239; genus JAFUYI01. Next base: position 6,170 of record JAZRCM010000013.1, on the reverse strand, counting down.
AAAAAAACAGGGAATCAGCAAACGTCAAGCGACTATTTCTCGCCAATTTAAAGACTTAGGAATATACAAAGCATTTGAAAACGGAAAAATATTTTACAAAATCCCCATAACAGATACATCATCACAACGTATCAACAGGTTCGTCAAATCAGTGGAATATAACGAATGTATGATTGTTGTAAAAACTAATGACGGAGCTGCAAATTTGGTCGGCGATATAATTGATAAAATGAATATCCCCGAAATTTTAGGTTCAATAGCCGGCGACAACACCTTATTTATCACTACAAAAAGTGTTAAAGATATTAAAAAGGTACACGAAAAAATTATCAATGCAATAAGCTAATCCATCTCAATTACCGGAATTGAGCGACGCCAATTTGCATATTGGTCAATTTTCTCTTTGCCAGTAAACATCATTTGTTTTTCTAAACGATAACCGATTATTGCCGCCTTAGCAAAATCATACTTTTCACGACCGTTACTTGCCGCTAAATTTTGAATTTTCGGCAGAGGAACAAAACCTGTTTCGTCTTGCGATAATGAGTTCTTAACCGCATTTATCAAAATATTATTGGCAAACTTTTGCATTTTGCAAGCGGCTTTACTCATATTGCTTGTCGGCTCAAAACCTATCCAGTCATGTTCGCCGATTTCGTCGGTAGTTTTTGCTTTTGCAGTACCATTAAACCACTCTTCCGCACTCATTAGCTTTCTCTGACGAGGAGGATTTCCCTCAATTCCATATTTATCAATTTGTGAGCACATCAAAGTTCTACCCCAGTTTTTCGGCATATAACAAACACCAAAATCCTTCGGAGCCATCAATAACCACTCTCTCATATAATTGTTATATTTATTATGGCTGTCTTGCGCCGATTCTATCGAAACCATATAAAACTCGGAAAGGCTTTTCGGACAATCAGGATTGTAGCACAAAACCATCATCTGCGATTTAATTTGTTTCTGCTCACCTTTAGAATATCCCAGTTCATCCATTTTTTTATTCATCAGTTGCTCTAACTTCATCGCAACATATCCGCTGTGACAACGAGTAATAAGATTTAATTTTCTGATATTCCGCAAAGCCTGTTGTTGCTCTACCCTACTCTTTCCGTCATCTTTTGATATTCTCGGCAAAATTGCCATATTAAAAATATCCTCAATATATTGCGGATTTAATATTTCTTCCCGACTTGCTTCAGGTATATCACTTTTAAATTCTTCAAAATAGTGAGGAGACGTCAATTCGTACCACAAACCATCTCTTGCAATTTTATCTTCGTGAAAATTCCCGAAATGACAAATTGCCATACAAACTCGAACATCACCACAATTAAATTCAGGGTTATTTTTTACGAAGTTATCAACCCTTTTTAACATTCCGTTATGCCCTTTAAGGTTAAATTTTCGTCCATTACTGGCAGGAAGCACCAACACACAAACCTCATCAGGTTCTATGGGTTGAGCAACTCTTATTCTAAAAGGTGCTTTTTCAGAGGTTTCACAACGTTCAGCCAAAAACGCAAAGCTGTTTCCCTTGCGTTTTTCCTGAAAAGCGTCAATATATTTTTCTATGTCCGAATTCATTTATTCATTACTTTCATTATCGAATCTTTTATTGAAATAATAGACAAATATGATATTTTTGTCAACAAAAAGCATCTTGTTTTTGGCATAAAAGTAGCTACATAAGAGAAAGGAGAAATAATATGAAAAATTTTTTAATATTAGCAACATTTCTTATTTGCGGTTGCCATTTATTTTCAAGTAAATCCGAAGCTACTATTTATTCTGCAACTACCGACCAAAAAATCGGAACAATAACTTTTACAGATACAATGAACGGGGTTTTGATAGATGTAAATTTATATAATTTGCCGACCGGAGAACATGGTTTTCATATTCACGAAAATCCGTCTTGTGAACATTCTATTGATAAAAACGGAAAAATACAACATGCTTCCCAAGCCGGAGGACATTATGATCCGCAAAAAACCGGCAAACATCTCGGTCCTGACGGAGGAGGACACAAAGGAGATTTACCTTTTTTGACCGCATCTGAAACGGGAATAATAAAAACACAATTTCACATAAAAAATTTATCATCAAAGGAAATTAAAAATCGCTCTGTTATGATTCATGCCGGCGGAGATAATTATCAAGATGTTCCTCTTCCTTCAGGTGGAGGCGGTGCTCGTATTGCTTGCGGAATTATCAGGTAAAAACAATAAGTTCTTTATTGACTATATTTTTTAACAGACATATATTATCTCTTAAGGAGTAATATTATGGCTTCGAAAGATTGTGTTTTATGTGATGGCATAAATGACCATTTTCAAAATATAAAAGAAATGTATCCGGAATTGCGAAGTAACGTTACTTTGTTTGAAACCAGAAACTTTAAAGTAATTCCCGATAAATTTCCCATTGCCCCCAATCATATTATCATTTTGCCCAAAGAACATATTAATACATTTGCCGAATTTAATGATTTTCAAGCTCAAGAAATTGCCTATATTTTAGACAGGCTCGAAAACACGACAAAGTCAGATAATTTTATTATGTTTGAGCATGGCACAAGTCGCTCCGAAGAAATTAATACCCCTGCCCATATAAAATCCATTTTTCACGCACATCTGCATTTTATCCCTAATGTAAAATGCGATACGCAGGATATGGCAGATTTCTTCAAACAAAAAAATGTTCGTCTTATTGATTATGACGGAGCAGAATGTAAAATTAATGACTTTGAAACTGACTATTCCGGCAACAACAGGCTAGTTAATTTCATCCGCAACAACGTAATTTATGAAGACAAAGAATGTAGCTCTGTCGAGTCATATTTCTACATCAAAAATTCGGACAATACACAGTTATTTTTCCCTGAAAGATTGGTAACTCCGAGAATACCATCCCAGTTTTTACGCGAAGCATTAAGTGTTCAATGTGATACTCCCGAATGGAACTGGAAAATAGGAATGTCCCCCGAAGGACGACAAAAATATGGCGCCAGAGTCTTAAAAATGGCACAACTCTTCAAATACGGACACGAATATCAACAAGAACATAATCACGATAATGACAATTCATTGATTATCCCGAACTTCGGCAACACCGGAAGATAACCCCCGTTGGTTTGTATACAAATTAAAATCGGACACAAAAAAAGCACTTTCACAAGGAAAGTGCTTTTTCTTTATGGCTCCGGCTGTCGGATTCGAACCAACGACCAATCGGTTAACAGCCGATTGCTCTACCGCTGAGCTAAGCCGGAACAAATAAAACTGGAGGCCGGTACCGGAATCGAACCGATATAGAAGGATTTGCAGTCCTCTGCATAAGCCATTCTGCCAACCGGCCAACCGTTGCGTGCTTCAGCGACTTCTATATATACAACCTTTTTTTATCTCGTCAATAACTTTTTTTGCATAAATCATAAAAATTTGTTTTTTTTGCCCTAATTTATTCTATTATCTCATAAAATAATTTTGTGAAAGGTATTTAAAGATGAATATTGCGATTGCATCCGATCATGGCGGTTTTGAGTTAAAACAACAACTTATAGAATATTTTGCCGCTAAAAGTCAAATTTTGGAAGATTTAGGAACCTGCTCTACCGATTCTTGTGATTATCCGGATATTGCAAAAAAAATGGCAAAAAATATCCTCAATAACCAAAATGAACTCGGGATTCTCATCTGCGGAACAGGAATCGGAATATCTATTGCTGCAAATCGTTTCAAAGGTATCAGAGCTGCTGTTTTGTATGATGATTTTACAGCAGAAATGACTAAAAAACATAACAACGCCAACGTGTTAGTATTTGGTGGCAGAACCATGAAATTTGAAGATGTAATTCGCAGAATTGAAATTTTTAATAATACCGAATTTGAAGGTGGCCGCCATGCAACTCGCATTGCCAAAATAGAAGAAGGAGTCGAATAATGGATTTTGAACAAAATTTACAAACCGAAGACAGCGAAATCTTTGAAGCAATCAACGAAGAATTAACTCGTCAACAAAATCAAATTGAACTGATTGCATCTGAAAATATCGTTTCTCGTGCAGTTCTTGAAGCTCAAGGTTCGATTCTAACAAACAAATACGCTGAAGGTTATCCGGCTCGTCGCTATTACGGCGGCTGTGAATTTGTTGATAAGGTGGAAAATTTAGCAATAGAACGTGCTAAAAAATTATTTAATTGCCGTTTTGCTAACGTTCAACCTCACTCAGGCTCGCAAGCCAATACGGCAGTATATGTTGCCCTGCTCCAACCTAATGACACAATTTTGGGAATGTCACTTGATGCCGGCGGACACTTAACTCACGGCTCAAAAGTTTCTTTTTCCGGCAAATGGTTAAATTCTGTTGCCTATGGTGTAAAAAAAGAAAACGGTTTAATTGACTATGAACAAGTTGAAGAATTGGCAAAAACTTATCGTCCTAAACTGATTATTGCCGGCGGTTCAGCATATCCTCGTAAAATTGATTTTGCTCGTTTTCGCGGTATTGCTGATAGTATAGGAGCATATTTGATGGTAGATATGGCGCACTTTGCCGGTCTCGTTGCAGCGGGAATTATTCCTTCTCCCATAAACTATGCTGATGTCGTTACTACCACCACTCATAAAACTTTACGCGGACCCCGTGGCGGTATGATTTTGACTAACAATGAAGAAATAGCTAAAAAAATCAACTCTGCCGTATTTCCGGGAACACAAGGCGGACCATTAGAGCACGTTATTGCCGCAAAAGCTGTTTGTTTCAAAGAAGACTTGAGCAACGAATTTAAGCAATATGCCAATAATGTTGTAGAAAATGCCAAAGTTTTAGGAGAAACATTAAAAAGACGAGGTTTAGAATTGGTATCAGGCGGAACAGATACTCATCTTTTGTTGGTAGATTTGCGCCCTAAAGGTTTGACCGGAGATGTTGTTACACAAAAATTGGAAGAAGCAAACATAACTTGCAACAAAAATGCTATTCCTTATGACCCCCAACCTCCAAAAATCACTTCAGGAATAAGAGTCGGAACTCCGGCTGGAACAACAAGAGGTTTCGGAACAAAAGAATTTGAAAAAATCGGTAATTGGATTGGCGACATTGTAGATGCTCTTGCTCAAGGAAATGCAGAAGAAACAGTAAAACGCATCAAAAATGACGTTATTGCTCTTTGTAAGCAATTTCCGATATATTAAATAACAAAAACGGATGAAAAGTTGTTAAAAAGCTCTTGACTAATCCGAGTTTTTAGCATATTTTCACTTTCGTCCGATGGATCCTTAGCTCAGTTGGTTAGAGCGGGCCGCTCATAACGGTCTGGTCGCCTGTTCGAGTCAGGCAGGATCCACCACTAAAAAAGCCATCTCAACAGATGGCTTTTTATTTTTTTTATATTGATTTAGAGTTAAACATTATATAGACTTTATTATCAATTAAATCATACGGAGATGGAAAATGAAGAAAATTGCAAGTTTTACAATTAATCATGAAAAACTGCTTCCCGGTATCTATGTATCCAGAAAAGACAATATCGGAGAAAATGTCGTAACTACCTTTGATATCCGCATGACAGCTCCTAATCGTGAACCGGTGATGAATACCGCCGAAATACATACGATTGAGCATTTAGGAGCCACATTTTTACGCAATCACCCTGATTATGCCGATAAAACAGTATATTTCGGACCGATGGGGTGTCGCACCGGATTTTATCTGTTGCTTGCCGGCGATTATATCTCTGATGAAATTGTTCCTCTGATGAAAGAAATGTTTTCATTCATCAAAAATTGGAAAGATGAAGTCCCCGGCGCTTCTCCTCGAGACTGCGGTAATTACCAAGACATGAATTTATCTATGGCTAATTATTTAGCAGATAAATTTTTAACAGAGGTATTAAATAACATATCTGCAGAACGACTTGTTTATCCTGATTAATGTCAAACAATTGAGCAACAAAAAACCGCTTTGAAAATCAAAGCGGTTCTTGTTTAATTTATTCGGCTATATCAAAATTATTTGATAATTTTAGATACAACGCCGGCACCTACGGTACGACCACCTTCACGGATAGCAAAACGTAAACCTTCTTCCATAGCAATCGGGTTAATCAATTTTGCTTTCATTTGAATGTTATCGCCAGGCATTACCATTTCTGTTCCTTCAGG
>JAZRCM010000012.1:0-49617 GCA_045659785.1 Alphaproteobacteria bacterium | reverse complement strand
AATGAAGTAACCGCAAAGGCTAAAGTTATTAATGTAACTGGTGGAGATTATTCTCTAACGTTGCTCTGTCTCGTAAAAGAGTTCTCTTATATCTGTAATGACAGATTTTCTCACGTAGGAAGTGTTGTATTTGATGATTATTCCCATAAAATGGCAATAACCGTCTTAAAAAGACCTCATCAAGTTGAGTTTGATAGAGCAAACGCTTACTCTAAAGCCCAAGAACTCGTTGAGGGTGATATAATAGAGTTTACTTTACATCGCAATGGTAATCTTTATGCCTTTAACGTGGTTGAAAGCAAGCATAAATGTCGTCACAATATGGGTGGCTTTGAATATCTTGCTAACAAGTTTGGTAGAGATAGCATTCCTAAACCAACACATTATCTGAAAGATAATAAGGTTGAGAAAAGGGAAAAAGAGCAAATCGTAGAAGTGCGACCTGTTGAAAATGTCGGTTACGAAATAGTTACAGACAAAGATACAAAATACACAATTGAAAGAAAATACACTAATGTTATCCCTCACGTTGGAGACAGTGTGGTATTTTATACAATTTTGGATACAGTTATCATTGGCGTGGAACTCAACGGAGAATTGCTGCATTTTCTTCAAAGAGGCAATATGTAGTAACAATCATTACAAAACCCCTCGCAATTTAATTGTTGTGAGGGGTAAACTTTATATAAAACATTATGCTTTTAATACTTGATATAATAAACCTCTGCTAATTCCATATTCTTTTGCTAATGCTGTGGCGTTGGTTTTTCTATCATTCATTCTATTCTGTATCTCTTTTATTTGCTCTGCTGATAGTTTTTTCTTACGCTCTTTTGAATATTTGCCAGCAATTTTTGCACAACGGATACCCTCTCTTTGAATTTCTAATAGATTTTCTCTATAAAATTGATTGATAGCACCGAGCATTGATAGCATAAGATTTTGAAAAGGGTCTTTTTTATTAGGTGTAAATGTCATACTTTCTTTCTGAAATATAATTTTAGCACCCTTTGATGTTATTTCTTCAACTAATTTGATTAAATCAGCTAACGAACGACTTAATCTGTCCATAGATAAACAAGTAATTTCATCTCCATCACGAATATTTGATAACATCGCTTGTAATTGCTCTCTATTAACATTCTTGCCTGATTGTTTATCACAATATAGTCTATCACATTTAACTTCTTGTATTTGTCTATCTAAATTTTGGTCGGTGGTGCTAACTCTTGCATAATGAAATAACATTTTCTTTTCCTTAAACTGTTTATTTAATATCTTAATGTTATCATGCGGTTGTTAAATGCCAAGGAAAATAATTTTAATTTTACACTTTTTATGCATTTTTTATTGTTTAGATAAGTTATACCTAAAATGAACAATGATTTTTTATGTGTTTCACAAAATATTCACATAATATTTTTTAAGTATATATCTATTTGATTTTATAGTATAAAAAAATAATACCAATTCTCAAAACGTTAATCGTTTACAGGAATACGAAAAAGGCTGCAAAATTTGCAGCCTTTTTATGTTTTTAGAAATTAGACAAAAACGCTTGATTTTTGCAATAAAATATCGTACTATCTTCATATTGAAAATCAATTATATTGTCTAACTATTAAAATCATTTGTTTGTTATGGAATTAACAAAAAAGCTTCAAATCGTTGACATGGAAAACAATCAGTTGGCAGTGCGAATCTACGATGTTGAGGAAGACCGCTTTCGTCGTATAGCGATTATTCCCGGGGATAGAGTGACTGTTGATGCCGGTGACAACCACATTTTTATTTGGCCTGTTTCGAGTGCCGAGTGCAAGTTTTATGGCGGTGTTGTCGTATATCCGGACTATACAACAGGAAAGATTGTTGAAACTGTCTATGATGAAAGTCGTTGCACAGGCGATGCCTACAAGCCTAACAAAGTTACAGTATGGAAGGACGAGCGAGGAAATCTTTTTGCCTACCGCAGGTATAAGAGGTTTACTCACTTCTCTAAGGTCGAGGTTGTGATAACCAAGATTAGCGAAGATGTTCCTTTTGAAAATTTGTGGAATAAGGTAACTGTTGATTAGGAACTCCGCACTTTTCGTTAAAACGGCGGAAGATTATCTGAATTGAACTTAAAATCAAAAAAGGTTGCAAGAGAATTGCAACCTTTTTTATTGTATATAAAAAAGGACTTTCCTAAGAATAGTCCTTTTTGATGTGTAATTTGTATGTTAATGCAGTTATCTCTCTGAATTTACTTATTTCTGAAAATAGAGAAAAAATTAGTAGCTACATACAAAATTCCAAAACCGCACACCAGCCAAATTCCAAATGGCGGGGTGCCATAGGCCATAAATGAAATCACCAATATAAACAACATTATATACAGTAAAATGCTGTTCATCATAGCTAATACCATTTTTTTGTACTGTTTCTTTTCGTTCTGTGAGGCATTCTCCGTAAATATGGTAGGGTGCCTGTGTTCCCATCTTCTGATTAAAAATAAGAAAAGCAGACAAGTAGCCATCGTTATACCGCTAAAAACCCAAACAGCAATTTTCAAATCTTCCATAAGCGAAAATAATTTAGAGGTTAATAATTAAAAATGATATGCAGTAATTATCATAAAAGCGATAATAAAGCAATATCAAAAACTCTATATTGACAAAAAAAGACAAATAAGTTACACTATTCATAGTTACAAACTATAAATACATTATTATATGATTAAATTAGCAGACAAAAGATTTCCTCACTATGCGGCATCAAAGAATGTTCCGTATGAGGCTAAGCTTCTTGCACAAATGTTTAAAGGCGATTGGTACGAGGTTGTAGCCATCGTTAAAGATGATGTTCTCTACATTGATATCCGTCAGGTAAGTGACCAATGGGGATACATCAAGAACCAGATAAAGTCTAAGGCAGAAGTTTCTCAGGAGATTATCAATGAGATTCTTGAGGATAGAGTTTCAGCCGAGACATCTGCATACTTCCAGAGCTATCTCGAGGGGCAGGGGTATCAAGACTATCTCGAGGGAGTGAACGAGCAACATCGTAAGTAGTTGCGGTAATTGTTTCACCAAAGGTTCAGATATAATCTGAGCCTTTGAAAATCCTAAAGTGTGTATGCTGATACTAATTATTTCATTTCTTATCGGCTATTGGTTTGGCAAAAAATCCAAACGCCGATAGTTGCAGGACTTCCTTAAAGGAAGTCCTTTTTTGTGTAAAAAACTTGATTTTTGACAAAAATAATGTTACAAAACATCTATTGAATTTAATTATTTTATTTTTAACCATTAATACATTATCGCTTATGAAAGAAAATTGGGATCTTTCGGGTGTGTTTACATCCCCTGCACAGGCTGAATCAGCTTTGCAGAAACTTCAAAGAGAATGTGTCGCTTTTTGCAATCGGTACCAAAACAAGATAAAGAGATTATCTCCTAAGCGTTTTGCCGGTTGTCTTAAAGAGTATTCGGAACTGTGTGCACAAAAGGAGAAAATATCATCTTACGCATATTTGTTGCACTCCACCAACCTCAATAATGAGGAAATCTCGGTGTTTTATCAAAATATCAATGATGGCATCGGAGAGTGTAGTAAGTCATTAATCTTCTTCACTACCGAAATTGTCAATGCCGATAAATTTGATATTGATACTCTCAAACAAATTTTGTCGGTAGGAGATTTCGCTTGGTTGACCGATTTGCGTCGCTTCAAGCCGTATTATTTGCCGGTTGAGATGGAGCAGATTTTTGCTGATGTCAATAGTGTAGAAGACTATTGGGTACGTTTGTATGACGAAACTCGTGCAAAGATGGTGTTTACGGTCAAGGGTGAGCAGTACAACGAGGGGCAGGTTTTGCGTTTGCAAATGGCTGAATCTCCGGTAACACGTCGTATTGCCGGAGAAACCATGGTCGAGCAATACGAACAGCACAGAGCATTGTTTACAACAATTTATAATGCGCTTGTTCGTTCTCGTCAAATCAGTTTTGACTGGCACCGTTACGAATATCCGGAACACGAAGCAAATCTGAGCAACAACATCGATAAGGACGATTTGAACAACTTGGTTTCAACCATCGTTGCAAACCACTATAACGTTCCAAACCGATACTATCGTCTTAAGGCAGAAATGTTCAAGCAAGGCGCAATCAGATATTGGGACAGAAATGCTCCCTATCCGTTTGCCAAAGAAACAAAAAAATACTCTATTGAAGAGGCAAGAGACATCGTTTTGAATGCTTTTGCCGAATTTTCGGAGGAGTTTGCCTTAGTTGCAAAGAGGTTCTTTGATGAGAATATGATAGATTACTATCCTTATTCGGGCAAAGACAGCGGAGCATATTGTATGGAGATGCCGGTAGGATATTTGCCTATGGTTTTCCTTAACTTTGGAGGAACTGCAAACGATGTTATGACTATGGCTCACGAGCTTGGTCATGCCGTGCATGAATACCTGAGTAAAGAGCAGGGAGAGTTGGGACGAGCAAAGTCTTGCGCACAAGCAGAAACAGCATCTATTTTTGCTGAACAGCTTGTGTTCCAATCTTTGTTGGAAAAAGAAACCGACGCTCGCAGCAAGTTTACACTTTTGGCCGGACATGTAGAGAATATGATAAATACATCGTTCCGCCAAATTGCTTTTCACCGCTTTGAGCATTTTGCTCATGAGCAGCGAGCAAAGGGTGAGCTTACAACCGATAATCTCGACAGCGCATGGATGGATTTTATGGGTTCATATCTCGGAAAGAGTGTCGATATTGCTGACATTGCTTCGATATGGAGTTCTATTCCGCATTTCTTCCATTATTCGTTCTATGTTTACTCATACTGCTTTTCATCTTGTGTTGTGAACGCATTGTATGAGCTGTATAAGAGTAATACGGTAGAAAACTTTGCGGATAAATATCTGCAAATGTTGAAGATGGGTGGAGTTGAAAATTATCGAGAGGCTTTGTCTCATTTCGGAATTAATGCGTCAAATCCGGCTTTTTGGCAAGAGGGTATCAACCTCGTTTCCAAGTATATTTACGAGCTTGAGCAACTTGCCGAGGAGATTGTTCGCAACTAAAATCCTAATCTGTAAAACAAAAAAGGCTTCCGTTTAGGAAGCCTTTTGTTTTTAATGAAGAGAAATTATTTTACTTCTTCAAAGTCTGCATCAACAACATCATCTTTCGGTTGTTCTGTTCCCATATCAGGACCTTGTGCACCTTGTGTATCAGCAGTTGCACCGGCTTGTTTATACATAGCTTCGCCGAGTTTCAAAGAAGCCTGCATTAAACTTTCGGTTTTTTCTTTAATCATATTAACATCATCAGCTTCTAAAGCAGTTTTCAAAGCTCTGATTTCTGTTTCGATAGCCTCTTTATCTGCACCTGAAATCTTATCAGAATTTTCCTTCAAAGTTTTTTCGGTTGCATGAACCAAACTTTCTGCCTGATTCTTAGCTTCTACAACTTCTTTCTTCTTCTTGTCTGCTTCGGCATTTGCTTCTGCATCTTTTACCATTTTTTCAATATCGGCATCAGACAAACCGCCACTGGCTTGAATACGGATAACTTGTTCTTTGTTGGTAGCCTTATCTTTAGCAGAAACGTTAACAATACCGTTTGCATCAATATCAAATGTAACTTCAATTTGTGGCAAACCGCGAGGAGCCGGAGGAATACCTACCAAATCAAATTGACCGAGCAATTTGTTGTCTGCAGCCATTTCGCGTTCACCTTGGAATACACGGATAGTAACCGCAGTTTGACCGTCTTCGGCAGTTGAGAATACTTGGCTCTTACGTGTCGGGATAGTTGTGTTTCTGTCAATCAAGCGAGTGAATACACCACCCAAGGTTTCGATACCTAAAGACAAAGGAGTAACGTCGAGTAACAATACGTCTTTAACATCACCCATCAATACACCGCCTTGAATAGCAGCACCTACTGCAACCACTTCATCAGGGTTAACACCTTTATGAGGTTCTTTACCGAAAATTTCTTTCACTTTTTCTTGAACTTTTGGCATACGTGTCATACCGCCTACCAAAATAACTTCTTTGATTTCTCCGGCACTTAAACCTGCGTCAGCCAAAGCTTTTTTACAAGGAGCAACTGTGCGTTCAATCAAGTCATCAACCAAAGATTCGAGTTTTGCACGAGTCATTTTGATATTTAAGTGTTTAGGACCTGTTGCATCTGCTGTAATAAACGGCAAGTTAACATCAGTTTGAGTTGCAGAAGAAAGTTCGATTTTTGCTTTTTCTGCAGCTTCTTTCAATCTTTGCAAAGCCAAACGGTCGTTTTTCAAATCAATACCGCTTTCTTTTTTGAATTCATCAGCCAAATAGTTTACGATTCTTTGGTCGAAGTCTTCACCGCCCAAGAAAGTATCACCATTGGTAGATTTAACTTCAAATACACCATCACCGATTTCCAAAATAGAAATATCGAAAGTACCGCCACCCAAGTCATAAACAGCAATGGTTCCGGTTGTGTTTTTATCCAAACCATAGGCCAAAGCAGCTGCGGTCGGTTCGTTGATAATACGTAAAACATCTAATCCTGCAATTTTGCCGGCATCTTTAGTTGCTTGTCTTTGAGAGTCGTTAAAGTAAGCAGGAACGGTAATAACAGCTTTATCAACTGTTTCACCTAAATAAGCTTCGGCATATTCTTTGATTTTTTGCAAAACAATAGCAGAAATTTGTGAAGGAGCATATTTTTGACCTTTAACTTCAACCCAAGCATCACCATTATCACCAGGGATGATTTTGAAAGGAACAAGTTGTTTATCTTTTTCTACTTCCGGAGAATCAAAACGACGACCGATTAAACGTTTAATGGCAAACAATGTGTTTTCCGGATTGGTAACAGCTTGACGTTTTGCTGCAGCACCGACCAAACGTTCACTGTCTGTGAATGCGATAATTGAAGGAGTTGTTCTTGCGCCTTCGCTATTTTCCAAAACCTTAGCATCTTTGCCATCCATAACGGCAAAACAAGAGTTTGTTGTACCAAGGTCAATACCGATAACTTTACTCATATTTTTTTATCCTTATATATGTTTATCATTTCTAATTGGTTATATAGGGATGAAAAAAAGCCGATGCAAGAGCAACGGCTATTTTTTTTATAAATTTTTATTTTATTTTTTTCTATTCGATATCAAAACCTGTTTTTCCGCTTTCTATAACCGAAGAAACAAAAGCAAAATCGTTTTGATTGCAAGAATAAATTCGATATAAAATATCTCCTGCCGCAACATTATCTCCGACTTTGTGGAACAAATCGATACCGGCACCGGCATATTGTCCTGCTCCGGCTAAAACGGCGATTCGTCCGATTAGGGATGTGTTGATTCTTTCAATTTTTCCGGCTTTGTCGGCAACAATATCACGGGTTAAATGTCCAAGTTGAATCGGTTCTTTTTTACCTTGTTTTTTCAATATTTGCTCAAACGAGTCAAATGCTTTTCCGCTCTTTAGCATTTCTTTTGCTACCAAATAACCTTGTCCACCACGCAATTTAGGATCAAACTCTAAAATTCTTCCGGCCATAAACAAAGCTTTTTCTTTTAAGTCATCGGGAGCATCTTCTTTATTTTTTAGCACTTTCATAACATCTCTTGCTTCTAATGCCGCACCGATTCCGTTCCCGATAGGTTCACTGCCGTCCGTAATGGTAATATCAACATTAAGCCCTAACATATCGCTCACATATTCGATAAGCTTACGGAGGTGCATAGCTTCTTGTGAGGTCTTAACTTTTGCTCTTGAGCCAACGGGAATATCAATTAACAAGTGCGAAACTCCGGCAGCCATTTTGGTTGCTAATAATGAAGCAATACTACGCTCTTGAGTTGTTAAGCTGTTTTGATTTTCAACAGCGGTAATTATTTTATCCGCTTCACAAATTTCTATCTTATCGATATTTGCTATTGCAGCTCTTTTCTCAGCAACGATTTTCTTGAATGTTCTGATATCAATATCTGTATTAGCCAGCACATTCATCGTATCTAAAACACCGGTACAAGAAGCCCCCGTAGAGTTTACCACTTTAGGCATAGGCAAACCGTATGCAGCAATAATTGCGGCAATAATCAAGTCTATCTTATTACCCGGAATTTCATCTATACAATGATAGTCGGTAACAATATCTTCATTACCCCAATCTAAACTTTGATTACCTCTCAATGCTTCGGTTAAATCCAAAACTTCCGAAGGTGTAACAAACGAACCTACTGCGACTAAAAACGAAGCGATGTCCGAATTTGAATATCTGTGAGCCGATATATCACTGATGATAGCTTCATAATCTTTATTGCTCAAAATATTTCCGGCAATTTTTCTTTTAACTGCGGTTAAACTCTGTGCCGGAGGAGTCAGCGTAAGCGTAATTTTAGAGCCTTCCGGCAAACCTATCTGACTAAAGGCTTCAGAGTTCAAGCCTAATTCGTCAGGGCGAATAATTTTATTGTTATCGACAATTTGTAAAAAAGCAAAAACCGGCTGATGTCCACCGTGTATTTCTATGCGTGTTAAAGCTTTAATGTTATCAATTTTATATATTGAGCAATCTTTATGAATATAAGCTATATTTTCACCGAAAGATCGAATAGGAACATGTTTTAATACAAGCATAGACTTACTCCTTATATAGTTGCCGCAGTGCGGCAGGCATAGCTAAAGTCTTCAACTATGCCTGTTTTTTAGTTTTTGCAGCTTTCGATTCGGATTTGTTTTCTTTATTAGACATTAACAAACTCAAAACCATAGCTAATTTATTTTTCATTTCTGAACGATGAACGACAATATCTACCATTCCGTGTTCACGCAAATATTCCGCTCTTTGAAAACCTTCCGGAAGTTTTTCTCTGATTGTTTGTTCAATCACGCGCGGACCGGCAAAACCGATTAAACAACCTTTTTCCGCAATGTGAATATCACCTAACATTGCAAAAGAAGCAGAAACACCTCCGGTTGTCGGATCAGTCATTATTGATATGAATGGTAGGCCGTTTTCTTTTACATAGTTTACGGCAGAAGTTGTACGCGCCATTTGCATCAAAGATAAAATACCTTCTTGCATGCGTGCACCACCTGAGTTAGACACCGTAACCAAAGGAATTTTGCTTTTAACGGCAATTTCTGCAGCTTTCACGATTCCTTCACCTACGGCCATACCCATAGATCCACCCATGAAAGAGAAATCCAAAGCGGCGATGACACATTTTATGCCTCCGACGGTTCCCTTTGCAACTTTGATTGCATCTTCGTTTCCGGTTGCTTTTCTATATGCTTTAAGTCTGTCGGCATATCGTTTGCTGTCCTTAAACTTTAGCGGATCTTCCGGCGGTTGAGGTAATGCAACTTCTGTATATACTCCATTGTCAAACAACATCTTTAATCGTTTGTTCAAATATAAACGAAGGTGGTGATCACATTCGGGGCATACGTACCAAGTTTTTTTCAACTCTTTGGTAAACAGCAATTTTCCGCAGTGTGGGCATTTTAGCCACAAATCGTCAGCTATTTCCTTTTGAGCTGTTTTTTTTATTTTCGGACGTACAAAATCAGAAAGCCAGTTCATTCAAAATACCTTTTCTTATTACAAACACCAAAAATCGTCTTGTTTGGGTTTGCCTTTGCCTTTAAACAAACCGCCTAATTGTTGTTTGAACTTATCTAATCCGCTTTCTTTCGGAGCTGCCGGTTCAGAAGCTTTAATGTTTTCAAGATTTTCTTTTAATCCTTCAACTTTTTCTACGAGCTTTTGTTGTTCGGCATTCAATTTGCGATTTTGGCGTTGTTGGTTACGCAAAGCCATACGAACCGGAGCATAGGTCATCCAAGAACCGATTTTTCCGACAATGTAACCTAACAAAACCAAAAAGATAATTACAACACTCAATGAGGCTGTTATATTAAATGAGAAAGGCCACAAATTAAGTGTTACGGTTTGGTTGTTCATAAAAGCAATAACACAGATAATTACAACGAGGGGTAATCCTACGATTAATTTAATAAAATTCATTTTTTGAGCCTTTCATTGCTAAAATTATTGATTCAACAAGTCATAAAGACGTTTGCCGATTTTGAAGTGAGGAATATTACGAGTTCCTACTTGCAATTTTTCACCGGTACGTGGGTTTTTAGCTGTGCGAGGAGAGCGTGAGCGTACGGAAAAAGCACCGAAACCTCTAAATTCAACTCTTTCGCCGTTAGCCATAGCTTTAATTATGCTGTCAAAAATAACAGTAACGATTTTTTCAATATCTCTTGCTGTTAAGTTTGGATTTTTAGCAGCAATTTTGTAAATTAATTCAGACTTAGTCACTTTATTTTCCTTTTCTGTTTTAGTTAATTTAGTTGTAAGTTAACGTTTTTTATTTGATAAATCAATAGATGTCTTGCAAAAAATGTTAATTATCCGGCATTTTTTTGTTCAATCAGTACCGTTGTATCATTTTCTCCAAACTCAATCTCTTCGATTCTGTCAACTCTGCGAGCTATTTTTGATGAAGATATTTTTATTTCTCCTATATCCTTGCTTGCAAGCTCGAAATGTTTTGACAGGTTATCAACCCTCTCATCAAGGCGGTTAATGTCTTCCATCAAAATACCGACTTCTTTTTGAATGAGTCCTGCTTGTTCTCTCATTCTGGCATCCTTTAATACGGCTCTTACGGTGTTGAGTGTGGCCATTAAGGTTGTAGGCGATACAATCCATACTTTTGAACGATAAGATGTTTCGACTACATCAACAAAACGAGAGTGTAATTCGGCATAAATACTTTCAGCCGGCAAAAACATCAAAGCCGATTCTGCGGTTTCTCCGGGGATGATATATTTTTCGGCAATATCTTTTACATGCTTTAATACAGAGGCTTTAAAGAACTTATCAGCTTCTTTTTTCTCTATATCATTACCGGCATTTTGTAAGGCTTGATAACTTTCTAACGGGAATTTAGAGTCGATAACGATTGTTCCCGGGGGGTTAGGTAATTTTAATACACAATCTGCACGTTTCTGATTGCTCAAAGTAAACTGAAAATCATAAACGGAAGGAGGGAGAATAGATGTTACCAAATCTCGAAGTTGAATTTCTCCGAAAGCTCCTCTTGCTTGCTTGTTTGATAAAACTTCCTGCAGAGAAACAACTTGTTCAGATAAGGATGATATCTTTTTTTGAGCAGCATCAATTGTTGCCAATCTTTCTCTTAGTGCCGCTAATGTTTCATTTGTCTTTGCAGCGGATTGTTGCAGTCCGTTCCCCACATTTTGAGTTACTTGAAGAAGTTTCTCATCGATTATTTTAAGTAATGAGAGCTTTTGTTCCGAAATAGCTGTTGCAATTTTATTTTGTTCTATTGCATTATGTTCAGACATTTGAGACAGTCTTCCGACTAACTCAATCTGGGTTTTTGCCATATCATTATTGATGTTTCTGTTTCGCAACAACATACATATCATTACGACGACACTGATAAACAACAAAAAAACGGCAGAAATCAATCCTATTTCAAAATATGATAAAGGAGACATATCTTATCCTTTTATTTCTTCAAAATTTATATGATGTCCCATTTCATAGATTTTTTCATTACGTTGTTTTTTCAGTTCGTCTCTGCTTAGTTGCATCAGTTCTTGCAAATGGCGATAAATTGCTTCATCTACTTTTTCCATTGTTGCCATAGTGTCTCTGTGAGCACCACCGATAGGTTCGGCGACTATTTCATCGATAACTCCCAGAGTTTTTAAATCTTGTGCGGTCAATTTTAATGCTTCGGCAGCTTCTTTTGCCTTATCCGCCGAACGCCATAAAATAGATGCGCAACCTTCAGGAGAGATAACCGAATAAATAGAGTTTTCTAACATCAAAATTCTGTTGGCTGTCGCGATTGCAATAGCTCCTCCTGAGCCTCCCATGCCTATAACTACGGAAATAAGCGGAACATGAATTTGTAAGCATTTTTGAATAGATGCGGCTATTGCTTCTGCTTGACCTCGTGCCTCAGATTCGATTCCCGGATATGCTCCATCCGTATCAACAAAGCAAATTACCGGCATATTAAATTTATCGGCTAAATCCATCAATCTTTGCGCTTTACGATACCCTTCGGGTTTTGCCATTCCGAAGTTATATTTTACGCGAGTTTCCAGATCTGTTCCTTTTTCTTGTCCTATTACGACAACCGATATACCGTGGTAACGTCCGATTCCCCCTATCATTGTCGGGTCATCGGCAAAAACTCTGTCACCGCAGAGAGGAACAAAATCTTCTATGAGTGCTTTTACATAATCTAAACATTGAGGTCTTCCCGGATGTCTGGCAATTTGAACTCTTTGCCATGGAGATAAGTTTGCATAAGACATTTTTATTTGCTTTTCCAACTTTAATTGCAGGCGATTCAATTCCTTGTCAATGTTTACATCGCTATCTTTTGCTAAAGCGCTGACTGTTTTGATTCGGTCTTCAATTTCTATAATTTTCTTTTCAAAATCTAAAACTGTTTTTGATTCACTCATATTTTTATCTCTTCTTATTACTGATGTTATCGTATGCAATAACACAAAATATAAAAAATTTCGACAATTATTTTTGTTATATGTTAATTGCTTTGATGTTTGATGTTTATAAATATTTAATTGAAATGTATTATTAATGTCATTAATATGAGTAAAATTTTATTTTTTATCGGAGAACTAATGTGCTTATGTTGAGCTTTTTTACTGCCATTTTAACCAGTGTATTATGGCTTGCCGGTATCGGTTTTTGGATTAGTGCAAAATTAGCAGATGTTGCTATATCGTCTCTTGCTTTAAATGAGATTGCCGTTTACGGACTTATTATATTGTTGCCTATCTTTATGGTGTGGTTTTTATGGGCTATGTTTTATGGTTTCTGTCAACAACTTTCACTTCAGAAACAAATAGCTAAATTGTCCGTGCAAATCAATAAAAATCAAGAATATACGGATATTATTGCTCAAAATATAATAAAGGGTGCTCAGCAACATGCTCACGCCTTTGCTCTCGGAAAGATAGAGATGTACATAAAAGAGACAAATGAAATTCTTGCCGATATATTGCAAAGATACCATTTGTTGAACGAAAAAAATATGATGAAAATATGGGAAACCGTAAATTTGGGTAATCACTGGGGATTTGCCAGAGCGTTTATAGATTTACGAAATTCAATTCCCGATTTTGAAGATAAGATAACAGCGGCAGCTCGTAAAGAAAAGCTTTTGTCGGGCAGTCTTATGGAATTTTGTGCTCGCTATACAAAATTATTACACTTGCTGAAAGAACACGACGAAGAAAACATTATTCAAGAAGTTGTTGAAACAGGTGTTTACGGACGAGTATTTACCATATTTGCTCCGATTGTTCAAAAGTTGCAAGAAACTCCGCAGGAAGAACCGGTAAATACTGTGGAAGAAGAAATTGTTCCTGAGCCGATAGTTTTAAAAGAGGAAGAGTGCTTCTTCAAAGATGCTATTGTTGAAAAAGTTGATGATAAAACAGAAACAACACAGGCGGTTGCAGAAGAAAAAGAAGAAAATAAACTGCCGGAAATCAAAATTGAAAAACCGGAAGAAATGCCTGAATTTATTTCCGCTTCAAAAGAGCTTAAAGCAGATAAAAAAGAACCTTCTCCTAAAAAAGAAAAGAAAAACAGCAAAAAATCTTTTTGGAATAAATTTTTGAAGGAAAACGAAAAAGAAGAGGAAGAAGACGATTCGCAAATAGATCCGTTATCGCTTGCTTTGAGACGTAGCTTCGGGGCTGACGAAAAGCCTAAAGCTCCTGCTGTCATAATCGAAGAAACACCTGTAAAAGAGGAAGAGCCTACGGTGAAAGTTCTTGTTGAAGCAGAGGAAAATATCGAAGAAAAACAGCCGGAAAAAGAAACAAAAGACGCAACTCGTTTTGCATTTGCAAGTACAGATGAAACTTTGAAAAATTTGCAAAAAGAGTGGGCAGAAATGCAAAAACCGGATTTAACAGCGCAAAACAACGTAGCAGAAAAGCAAAATGATGAATAAATTTTTGCTGACATTGTTTTTAATTGCATTTCCGATTTGTGTCCGTGCAGAGATTTCGGATAAGATAGCTCTATATGGTGATGCAAAATATAACGGGGATTGGCAAAATTTTGAATACACAAATCCGGATGCTCCGAAAGGCGGAAGAGTTGTTCTGCCCGCATACGGAACATTTGATAATTTTAATCCTTTTATATTTAAAGGGATTGCCGCTACACAGGTGGTTGACATAACTCTCGATTCTTTAGCCTATACACCGGCAGACGATGTTACCGTTGCATATCCTTTGTTAGCGAAATCATTTGAATTGACTAAAAATTATGTAGGATTTTTTCTTGATGAACGAGCGAAATTCAGTGATGGTGCACCGGTTTTGGCCGAGGATGTTATTTTTAGTTTTAACAGCTTAATTGAGAAAGGGGCGCCGCTGTACAAAGTCTATTATGCAGATGTTGACCGAGTTGAAAAGGTCAGTGAGCGCCATGTTCGTTTTTGGTTTAAGCCAGAGAGCAACAATAAAGAATTACCTTTAATCATTTCGCAAATGAAAATTTATTCCGCCAAAGATTGGGAAGGTAAAGATTTTTCAAAGCCGATATTAAAAGCTCCTCTCGGTAGTGGGCCATATATATTGGAAAGTTTTTCGCCTAACAAATATTTGATATTTAAGCGCAACCCTAATTATTGGGCAAAGGATATTCCTGCAAGACGCGGTTTTTATAATTTTGATGAAATTCGTTATGATTATTATCAGGATACGACCGTAACTTTGCAGGCTCTTTTTGCCGGCAATATAGATATGAGAGAAGAATATATCGCAAAAATTTGGGTTACCGGTTATGATAACGAATTAGTGAAAAATGGCTCGATAATAAAAGAAAATATTCACCATAATAATACTGCCCGATTGCAAAATTTCGGTTATAACCTACGTAAGCCTAAATTTGCAGATAAAAGGGTTCGTGAAGCAATCGACTGGGCGTTTAACTATGAATGGGCAAAAGAAAATCTTTTTTATAATCAGTATGAGCGTCTATACAGTTATTTTACCAATAGCGGAATGGAAGCTAAAGGTCTGCCGACGGGAAAAGAGCTGGAGATATTAAATCAATTTCGTGCTGAATTGCCGGAAAGCATATTTACACAAGCTCCATCGAATCCGGTTTATAAGGATATACAATCCTCTAGAGAAAATCTTCGTTATGCGGTGAAACTCTTAAAAGAGGCAGGATACGATTTTGTTGACGGTAAAATGACGAATTTAAAGACGGGAGAGCCTTTGGAAATAGAAATTTTGAGCAATTCGGCAAACGGAAGTTCGTTTACACGAGTTATGTTACCGTTTATCAGCAATTTGGCAAAAATCGGTATCAGAGCCGAATTTCGCAATTTGGAGGTAAATGTTTTCAAAAACAGGCTGGATAATTTTGAATTTGATATGGCGATAATAACTTTTCCGATTAGTCAGCTTCCCGGAAACGAGCAAAAAGAATTTTGGGGAAGTCAGGCTGCGGAGATAAAAGGAAGTTACAATCTTTTGGGAATAAAAAATCCGGTAATTGATAAGTTGTTGGACCAACTTGTAAAAGCACAAAATAAAGAAGAATATGTGGCTTATATAAGGGCTTTAGACCGAGTTTTGCTTAACGGACATTATATGATAATGCAGTGGTATTCTCCGCATCAAAGAGTTGCGTATCGTAACCGCTTCGGTCATAAAAAAACAGATTTGAACGTTGGTTTCCAACCGGACACATGGTGGATAGACGAGGGAAAATAAATGCGTAATTACATTATAAAACGTTTGCTCTTAATTCCTGTGACTCTTTTGGGGATATTATTGATAAATTTTGCCATAATTCAAATGGCGCCCGGAGGACCGGTTGAACACGTTTTGGCGCAATACAGAGGAATGAATACCGATGCAAAATCTCAACTTACCTCGTCGGTACAAATGAATAGTTCTGCAAGTCGTTACCAAGGAGCTCAAGGAGTGCCGGAAGAATTGGTAAAAGAATTGGAAAAACAATTCGGTTTTGATAAACCGGTACACGAACGTTTTTGGAAAATGATAAAAGACTATGCTCGTTTTGACTTCGGACGCAGTTATTATCAGGATAAAACCGTGTGGCAACTGATAGTAGAAAGAATGCCTGTGTCTGTTTCTTTAGGATCGTGGTCAACATTGATAATCTATCTTATCGCTATTCCTCTGGGAATAAAAAAAGCCGTAAAAGACGGGTCAAAATTTGATGTATGGTCTTCTGTTGCGGTAGTAATCGGTTCGGCAATTCCGGTATTTTTATTTGCGGTGTTTTTGATAGTGTTTTTCGCCGGAGGTACTTATTTTCACATATTCCCATTGCGAGGATTGACCTCAGATAATTGGGAAAGTCTTTCTTGGTTCGGCAAAATAACTGACTACTTTTGGCATATCGCTTTGCCTGTAACGGCGATGGTTATCGGCGGTTTTGCGAGTTTAACCATGTTAACCAAAAACTCTTTTTTGGAAGAGTTGAGTAAACCGTATGTTTTAACCGCAAGAGCCAAAGGTTTGAGCGAAAATCGTGTCCTGTACGGTCATGTATTTCGTAATGCAATGCTTATTGTTATAGCCGGATTTCCGTCATTATTAATAAAAATGCTGTTTACCGGCTCACTGCTGATAGAGGTTATCTTCTCTCTAAACGGACTTGGTTTGTTGGGGTACGAAGCGATTACTACCCGAGATTATCCGGTAATTTTTGGAACCCTATATATATTTGCATTGCTCGGGTTGGTTCTAAAGCTCGTCAGCGACATAACTTATTCTCTAGTCGACCCTCGCATAAATTTCAGTAAGATTTAGCAAAATTTTTGTAACAATCTGTAACAAGATGTTAGGAGTATTTTGTCTTAAATTGTGGTATATTCCCGCCCAGATTAAATCTGTTTTAACAATTTACAAAAGGATTCTATAAATGGGAAAATTAAAAGTTGCAGTTATCGGTGCCGGCATGATGGGTAAAAACCACATTAAAACCTATAAAAATATGGCAGATGTGGAATTGGTCGGCGTTTATGATGTGTTCCCCGAAGCTGCAAAAAGTGCTGCAGAAATGTTTGGTATTAAAGCTTTTTCTTCTATGGAAGAAGTTGCAAAAAATGTTGATGCCGTAAGTGTTGTTACAACTTCTATCACTCACGCTGATGTTGGTGAGTTTTTCCTTAATAAAGGAATTCACTGTATGATGGAAAAACCTTTGGCTACTTCTCCGGAAGGTTGCCAACGCTTGATTGATGCTGCTGCAAAAAATAATGTAATTCTTTGTGTAGGCCACATCGAACGTTTTAATCCGGCTGTTGAACAGATGTCAAAAATTTTGTCTGATACATCAAAGATTCGCTCATTGACAGCACAAAGAATGTCAGCTGCTTCAGGTCGTATTACCGATGTTTCCGTTGCTATGGATTTAATGATACACGACGTTGAAGTGATTCAATCTTTGGTGAAATCTCCGGTAGTTAATGTTCAGGCTGCTTGCGTAAAAACTCCTGACCATCCGGAAGGAAAAGATTATATCACCGCTTTGCTCGAATTTGAAAATGGTGTAACCGCAAATATTACATCAAGCCGTATCACACAGGCTCGTGTTCGTACATTAACAGTTACGACCGACACAAACTACATTGATATGGATTTCATTAATCAAAGCATTAATGTTCACTCTCAAGGTCGTATGCCTTATGTCAACCAAGAAAGCATACCTGAATGGATGAATTATGGTTTGAAAGGTAGTGTTGAACAATTATTTATTCCTACAAACCAGCCTTTGTTGGCAGAGTTGAACCACTTCGTAAAATGTATTAACGGAACAGAAACTCCACGTATTAGCGGTCAAAATGCTTTTGATGCTTTGAAAGTTATCTGGGAAGTTGAAGCTAAACTCGGCTTTATCTCTGAAAGCGAATTTGCAAATTATAATATTAAAGCTGCTGCATAGTTGCTATGACACAGCGATATAAGATTGTTATAGAATATGACGGCACCGACCTTTTAGGTTGGCAAAAACAACTTGACGGTCCCAGTGTTCAGGAATATTTAGAAAAAGCAATCTATGGATTTTTACAACAAACAACCGAAGTGTATGGAGCCGGCAGAACAGATGCCGGCGTTCATGCTTTGGCACAAGTTGCACATTTTGATTTAGAGTTACCGGTTGATGAATTTAAGATTCGCGAAGCGATGAATGCACATTTGCGAACAATGGAGGCTCCTGTTTCTATTCTCAATGTAGAAGCTGTTGGTGATGATTTTAATGCTCGTTTTTCCGCTAAAGGACGCAGCTATATCTATCGCATAACGAATAGACGGGCTCCGTTAGTATTGGATAAAAATCGCAGTTGGTGGGTTTATGTTCCTTTAGATGTTGAAAAAATGCGGGAAGGAGCAAAATTTTTGCTCGGCAATCATGATTTTTCGTCGTTTCGTGCCGCAAAATGTCAGGCTAAATCCCCGATAAAAACTCTTGATAAAATGGATATTGAACAAAATGGCGAAAACATAACATTTTATGTTGAGGCGCGCTCTTTTTTGCATCATCAGGTTCGCAATATGGTAGGAACCTTAAAAATGGTCGGAGATGGTCATCTCAAGCCGGAAGATATTAAAAATATTTTAGAAAGCAAAGACAGAACAAAAGCAGGGCCGACGGCTCCGGCACAAGGTTTATATTTGAGCAAAATAATGTATTAATTTTGTTGTTTTTTTTGTGTCATAAGTTATACTCAACATATTAAATTAACGGAGATAAAAATGGCACACATAATCAAAATTTGTATGGGAAGTTCTTGTTTTGCACGAGGCAATGCAAAAAATTTGCAGATAATTCAAAATTTTATCGAACAAAATAATCTCGATGCCGAAATTGAACTTACGGGGCTTCGTTGTTGTGATAATTGTTCGATAGGTCCGAATATTAGCATTGATGGTGAAGATTTTCATAATCTGGACCAAGGTTCCGTCCTTGATATTTTGGAAAACAAATTTAATAAATAGGAAAAAATATGTCTAATCGTGAATATCCGTTATATACCATCAAAAACAATTGTCTTGATTGTTACAAATGTGTGCGCAGATGTCCGGTAAAAGCAATTAAGATAGAAGATAACAGTGCACAAATAGTCCCTGAATTATGTATTGCTTGCGGAACTTGTTATAAGGTTTGTCCGGTAAAGGCAAAACAAGCTCGTAACGATTTGACCAGAGCCAAACATTTGCTAAATTCGGGCAAAGATGTTTATGTATCGTTGGCCCCTTCGTGGATTACCGAATTTGAGGGAATAAGCTCCGAACAAATGATTGCCTCCCTTCGTCGTTTAGGTTTTAAGGGAGTGGGAGAAACAGCAGTCGGTGCGGAAGAAGTGTCGGCCAGTGTTGCAAAAATTTTGGAACAGAACAGTCGGGGATTGTTTTTATCTACTGCTTGCCCGGCGGTGGTTGAGTATATCAATAAATATATGCCGCAAATGAGCAGATATTTCACGCCGTTACTTTCTCCATTGTTGGCTCATTGTCGTTTAATGAAGGAAAAGTTAGGGCACGACATAGAGGTTGTTTTTATCGGCCCGTGTATTGCAAAAAAATTGGAAGCGGACAGACATCCTGATTTATTGAGTTTAAGTTTGACTTTTGCCGATTTGCATCAATGGCTGAAAGATTCGGGAATAAATCCGACAGAAATAAGAACCAGTGTTTACGATAAGTTTGCGTTGCAAAAAGCAGCAGAGGGCACAGCTTATCCGATTGAAGGCGGAATGATTGAAACAATCAAACCTTATACTGCTTCAAAAAATGCTTATATGACACAAATGAACGGGATTAAACATATCAGAAAAGAATTGGAGAATTTAGACATAGAGTCTATAGACAGACCGATGTTTGTAGAATGTTTGGCTTGTCCGGGAGGTTGTGTCAGCGGACCATGTATAAGTAACAAAAAATCAGGGTTAGGCAAAAGAATTGAAATATTGAAAAATGCTGATTTTTCATCCATGGCCGGAAATCGTCAACCGCAAGTTAATATAAACGAAGGATATGATACTTGTCCGGTTGAAAGTAAAGAATTTTCAGAAGCAGAAATTCGTAAAGTGCTTAACTATATAGGCAAATATAATATAGAGGATGAAATTAATTGTAACGGTTGCGGATATGATACGTGTCGTAACTTTGCCAAAGCGATGTTATTAGGTAAAGCAGAACCGGAAATGTGTGTTTCTAATATGAAACAACAAGCTCAACGCAAGGCAAATGCACTAATTCGTTGTATCCCGTCCCCTATTGTTATTGTGAATAATGACCTGAAAATATATGAATATAATGATAAATTTATCGAAAGTTTTTGGTCAGATGAAGAACACAAAGAAATATACAATAAAGAAGATTTGCGAGGTGCTAATCTTAGAGATTTTATAAACTTTACCAATTTGTTTTCGGCATCTATTGATTTAGAACAAGACATAAGAAAAGAACATGTAAAGTTCAAAAATCGTCTATATGATGTTGTTGTCTTTAACATTGATAAAAAGAAAGTTGTCGGCGGTATTATACAAGATGTAACGACAATGGAAATGAAAAAAGAACAAATTGCCGAAAAAGCAAAAGATGTTATTAAGAAAAACTTAGCAACGGTTCAACAAATTGCCTGCACTTTAGGTGAACACATGGCTGAAACCGAGATTTTACTTCGTTCAATAGCTCACGACTATGCCGATAATAACGGAGAGGATTATAATGGATAGTTCTTTCTTTATCGACATTGGTTCGTATCAAACGCAAAAAAACGGTGAAGACTGTTTCGGGGATACCATTTATGCAAAAAAAATACCTGAAGAACAACGTATTATCGGTATTTTATCAGATGGCTTGGGAAGTGGGGTAAAAGCTAATATTTTATCGTCGATGACTACTCGTATGGCGATGAAATTTATGGAAAACAATACCGACCTGCAGCGCGCTTCAGAAACCATGATGGATGCTCTTCCGATTTGTCAGGTTCGAAAAATAAGCTATGCGACATTTTCGATTGTTGATAGCGAACTTGAGGGAAAAACCAGAATTTTTGAAATGGATAATCCTCGATATATTTTTATTCGCAATAACCGTCTTTTTGATATAAAAGGTCGTGAGTTTTCTTCGCCTAAATGGAAAGACAGGAAAGTATTCGTTTCCCAAGTTAATAATTTGCCTGAAGACAGAATTATTTTTATGTCGGATGGAGTAAGTCAAGCCGGATTAGGAAATAAAAAATATCCTCTAGGTTGGGGAAGACAAGGATGTATAGATTTTGTTCTTAAAGTTTTGGAACAAGATCCGTACATTTCATCTTCTGCTTTGGCAGAAAAAATTGTCAACGAAGCTTTGGATAAAGAAACAGAACATAAGGCCGGAGATGACATCAGTTGTATGTGCCTTTATTTTCGAAAGCCACGCAAATTACTTATTGTTACGGGGCCACCGTTTAATGAAGATAAAGACAGAGAAATTGCCGAAATGGTTGCTGACTACGATGGTAAAATCGCTGTTTGCGGCGGAACAACGGCAAATATTATTGAAAGAGAATTATGTCTTAAATGTGAGATTGACAAAACCAGTTTTGATACTAAAATCCCCATGGCTTCCAAAATGGAAGGCATAGATTTGGTAACGGAAGGAATTTTAACCTTGACCGATGCGTATCGTATGTTAAAAGAAGGGGTAGATAAAAACTCTAATACGGCATCTGTCCGGTTGGTTAAGCTGTTTTTGAGCAGTGACAAAATAGACTTTGTCGTCGGCACAAAAATTAATGTTGCTCACCAAGATCCTAACTTGCCGATGGAGTTGGAGATAAGACGTAATATTGTTAAAAAAATATTCAGATTATTGCAAAGTCAATATTTGAAAGAAATTTCGGTTCGATACCTATAGTAAAGGATAAAGACATGGAAAAAGTAAAAGTAAAAATCTGTTGCGGAACATCTTGTTTTGTTATGGGTGCTGCTCAAATTCAAATGTTAGAATTTGATCCGCCGGCAGACATTAAAGACAAAATCGAAATTGAAGAAACTCGTTGTATGAATCATTGTCATAACACAGCTTCAAAATACAATAAAGGTCCTTTCGTTGAAGTAAACGGAGAACTCATAGAAGAAGCTAATTTTGAAAAAGTCGTTAACAAAGTAAGAGAAATTTTAAATCAGGAATAAGTAGAAAATGTTAATACCCAAGAATAATGCGAACCAAATGAGGACTCGCATATTAGTTAAAATCGTTGAAAAGTTTTTACAAGGTCGTTTTGCCGATGCGGACAGAATCCCGTTAGAATTACGTCCGAAGGGCGAACCTTTCAGTCGTTGTTGTATCTATAAAGACAGAGCGATTCTTAAATATCGTTGTATGGCAAGCATGGGTTTTGCTCCTGAAGACGAAACAGATGAATTGACATCATTGAAAGAATACGGCGAAAAAGCATTAGAACGTAAAGAACACGCTCCAAATAAGCTTGCGGTTATCACAGATGCCTGTTCTGCTTGTGTGAAATCTCGCTATATGGTTACTGATGCTTGTAGAGGTTGTTTCGCTCAACCTTGCCAAGTAAACTGTCCAAAACAGGCAATAACCATTGTCAATGGCCGTTCACATATTGATGAAACAAAATGTATTGCTTGCGGACGTTGCCAAGAAGTTTGTCCGTATCACGCAGTGATTCGTGTTCCTATTCCTTGCGAAGAAGCTTGTCCAGTCGGAGCTATCAGCAAAGACGAATTTGGCAAAGAACACATTGATGTTGAAAAATGTATCTTGTGCGGTAAGTGTTTACAGTCTTGTCCTTTCGGCGCAGTTGTTGAAATGTCACAAATTGTTGATGTTATCAAACATATTCACGAAGGTGACAAAAAAGTTATAGCAATGCTTGCTCCTGCCGTAATCGGACAGTTCCCAGGAACAGTTAACCAACTTATCGGTGCGTTGAAAAAAGTAGGATTCGCTGACGTTGTAGAAGTTGCTGCCGGTGCGGATATTACAACTCGCAATGAAGCTGCCGAGTTTATTGAAAAGATGGAAAGCGGTGAAAAATTGATGACAACATCTTGTTGTCCTGCATATTGCAAAGCAGCCGAAGTTCATATTCCGGAAATTAAACCTTTTGTATCTCATACAAAAGCTCCGATGTATTATACTGCGGAAATGCTCAAAAAAGAACAACCGGATTGTGTTGCTGTTTTTGTCGGACCATGTTTGGCAAAACGTATTGAAGCCGAAAAAGATCCTAATGTTGACTATGTTCTCACATTTGAAGAAATCGGAGCAATGTTGGTTGCCGGCGGTATTAATGTTATGGATTGCGAGCCTGAAGAATTTGCAAAAATTTCAAGTGCGCAATCTCGTCGTTTCCCTGTCAGCGGTGGTGTTGCCGGTGCGGTTGCATCATTGGTTGAGGGTAAAGCCGACTACAAGCCGACAGCAATTAACGGTTTGAATAAAGCAAACATTAAACTGTTAAAACAATATGCAACAAAAGGCTGTGATTTTAATATGATAGAAGTAATGTGTTGTGAAGGCGGTTGCGTTGCCGGTCCCGGTTGCGTAGCTCTTCCGAAAAAATCAGCCATTATGGTTGAAAACTACGTTAAAACTGGTCCAAACCTTAAAGATATGGACTAATAGTCAATCGTAAAACACCCTAAAAACCGCTCTGAAAACAGGGCGGTTTTTTGTTGCAATAATATTTTGTCATTAATAATACATATCAATAAAACAAAAATAGTGCGAGAGGTTTCTATGGAGTAATTTATAAAAATTCCTTGCCAAGCTTTGAGTTTTAGTCTAATTTATGGGCAGTTTTTATAAAGTTTTCAAAGGTTAAAGATGACAGATTTATTTGAAAGCGGAACAACCGCAACAAGTTCGTATTCCGCTCAAGATATTCAAGTGTTAGAAGGTTTAGAAGCTGTTCGTGCCCGCCCCGGTATGTATATCGGTGGCACGGATGAGCAGGCATTGCACCATTTAGCGGCAGAAATTTTGGATAACTCAATGGACGAGGCAGTTGCAGGATATGCCACAAAAATCGAACTTTCGCTTAATGCTGATTATTCTTTAACCGTTACCGATAACGGACGCGGTATTCCTGTTGATGCTCACCCGAAATATCCTAATAAGTCTGCTTTGGAAGTTATTATGACAATGCTTCACTCAGGCGGAAAATTCGGTGGCGGAGCATATAAAGTATCCGGTGGTTTGCATGGTGTAGGCTCTTCTGTTGTTAATGCTTTGTCCGAAACCATGACCATCGAAGTTGCTCGTGAGAAAAAACTTTATCGCCAATGCTATGCAAAAGGTAAGCCTTTGGGACCATTGGAGTTGGTAGGCCCTATTTCAAACCGAAGAGGAACAAGTATTACATTTCGTCCCGACCCGGAAATTTTTGGAACAAATTGTTGCTTTGTGCCGAATAAATTGTATCGTATGGCTCGTTCAAAAGCATTTTTGTTCAAGGGAATCCATATTATGTGGAAATGCGCTCCCGAGCTTATTGGCGAAGGCGAACAAACGCCTGTTGAAAATGAACTCCATTTTCCGAACGGATTAAAGGACTTTCTGAACTATCAAATCGGTAGTCGCACAACAATCAATCGCAAAGCCTTTACCGGAGAATCTCAACTTGCTAACGATGAAGGAAAAGTAGAGTGGGCGGTTACTTGGCCGGAAGATGAAAACGGATTTTGCCATTCATACTGTAATACGGTTATCACTCCGCAAGGCGGAACTCATGAAATGGGCTTTAAGTCTGCAATGTTACGCGGGCTTAAGGAATATGGCGAAATGGCAAATATTAAAAAAGCTTCAAATGTTACAAATGAAGACTTTTTGAGCGATGCTTGTATTATGCTTTCGGTGTTTATTCGTGATCCGGAATTTCAGGGGCAAACAAAAGATAAGCTTACTTCAAACAAAGCGGTTAAATTGGTTGAACAAGCTGTAAAAGATGTGTTTGACCACTGGCTTTCTTCCGATGTTGAAAATGCTTCAGCCTTGTTAGATTATGTTATTGCTCGTTCGGAATTTCGCCGTAAAAAGAAAGAAGAAAAAGTTCAACTTCGTAAAACACCGACTAAACGTTTACGCCTTCCGGGAAAACTTGCCGATTGTTCTCGCAATTCTTCCGAAGATACCGAAATATTTATTGTTGAGGGTGATTCTGCGGGTGGTTCTGCAAAACAAGGCAGAGATAGAGCAACACAAGCGATTTTGCCTTTGCGCGGAAAAATATTGAACGTTGCTGCAGCCTCTCTTGATAAGATAGCTCAAAATCAAGAAATAAAAGATATGATGGAAGCTCTCGGTTGCGGTATTAAAGAAAACTATAAAGAAGAGAATCTTCGCTACGAAAAAGTGATTATTATGACCGATGCCGACGTGGACGGAGCTCACATTACATCGTTATTAATGACGTTTTTCTATCAACAAATGCCCCGCTTGATTGAAAACGGACATTTGTTTATTGCAACCCCTCCGCTTTATAAGATAGCGGCCGGAGGTAAGAATTATTATGCTCTTGATGATGATGATAAAGAGCATATCTTAAAAAAAGTCTTGAAAGGAAATGCAAAAGCTGATATTAGCCGCTTCAAAGGTTTGGGAGAAATGAGTGCCCAACAATTAAAAGAAACAACTATGGATAAAGCAAAACGCACGTTATTGAGAGTTGTGCTGCCGGATACGGGAACGGAAGAGGGAAAAGAAGAAGCCTTTGAAACCCGTCGCCAAGTAGAAAGAATTATGGGTAAAAATCCGGAGTTGCGTTTTAAGTTTATAGTAGAACGTGCTAAATTTGTGGATGATTTGGATATTTAAATAAATGCTGAGAAAATATAAGTCTGAAGATGCGGAAGCTCTGACAAAGCTCTGGTTGCGTTGTAGTGTTGATTCGCATAACTTTGTAAATGATAATCATTGGAAAAACCTTGCAGAAGATATTCGCAATGTGTATCTTCCGTCATCAAAAACCTATGTATGGGATAATAACGGAAAACAACTCGGTTTTGTAAGTATGCAAAAGGGCGGACATATCGGAGCGCTGTTTGTTGATACAAAACATCAAGGGCAAGGTATCGGTTCGATGTTGCTTAATTCTTTGCGTCGCAAACATAAGACTTTGGATTTGAAGGTTTATCGCAAAAATACCGAAGCTATGCGTTTTTATATGCAACACGGTTTTAAGGTTTGCGGAACACAAATTGATGAGACAACAGGGGAAGAAGAGTTTTTAATGAAATGGTCTGCCGAATAAAACATTTGACAACAAAATATAAATAGGTAGATTAAAGGCAATTAATAACTTTTATTCCAATTTTTATGAAGAAATTTATAGCTCAAAAAGGTGATCTCAAGTTTTCTATTGAAACTAATGGAGATAAGGTGAATTTCTTTTGCGTAGCATGCAAGGATTCTTATGACAAGCGCAAAGATGTAACTCCCGAAGTTATGCCTCACAAGGACATAATTAATGAGATTATCGCTCGTCCGGTTATGATTTACCCGATGAGTGAAGCGTTGGAGTCATTTATTGATGAGCTTGAGGAAAAATACAAATCTGCCGAATAACAGCTTTGTAACTTATTACAAATCCCCTCACATAGTGAAGGGGATTTCGTTTTAAATAAACCTTGACAAAACAGCTAAATATTACTATAAAAAGGCAAGTTATGGGGTTATAGCTCAGCTGGGAGAGCGCTTGAATGGCATTCAAGAGGTCAGGGGTTCGATCCCCCTTAGCTCCACCAATTCAAAAAAGGGTTTGAGAATATTTCTCAAACCCTTTTTTGTGTACCTCGAGATTATAGCTATCTCCACTCCTTACCTGTAAAATAATGTGAGTTATATCTATAAATATCATCATTTCCAACCATACAATAATTATTATTGGGATATAAAGCGCAGATGTTCATTCAGCAATTTTTTGTTTTCCATACGACATAAAATTTTAAGCGATACAATTATAAACATCTTACTCCCAAAATATATACTTTAAAAAATTAGACAGAAAAGTGTTGTTTTTTTTAAAAAAGTAGGTTGTTAATTACATCAATACAAAAATAATTATACAAAATAATTTTAAATATATGAGAAATGCAATTAAGAAACTCATTTTGTGGATGGATAATAACCCATCTTTAGTAGCAATCATCGCTTTAACATTATGTATCCCCGTTGGCATTATTTCAATATTGTGTAACTGGGTAGTATCAGGAGTAATTTTCGGCATTCTAGGACTTATTGCCGTAGCTTTTTGGATGTTTGTGCTTTTAGCTCTAATTACAGACAAGTTAAAAACCTTGTGGGGAAAACTTGTAGAATGGGCAAAGAGATAAAGGGATTATCCTTTGATTTTATATCAACCCCCTTGCAACTTTTGTTGTGAGGGGGTTGCCTTTTAAAACATCATTTATCTTGGATTTATAATATCGCCAAACTTATTGCCATTATTAGCATTCCCAAAAACAAACCTAATACGGACAAATGGTGGTTTCCGTATTCTCTTGCCGTCGGTAACAATTCATCAAAAGAAATATATACCATAATACCGGCGACCATAGAATAGGTTATGCCGAACATCGTTTCTCCGAAAAATTGCCTGAGCAGAAAATATCCGATAACACCACCCAACGGTTCGGCTAATCCGGATAAAAAGGAATATATAAAGGCCTTTTTCTTGCTTCCGGTTGCATAATATATCGGGACATAAACAGCAATACCTTCAGGTATATTATGAATTGCAATAGCTATAATAATCGGAAGAGCTATTGAGGGTGAAGACATGGCTGACAAAAAAGCCGCTAAGCCTTCTGGAAAATTGTGTATAGCCAGAGCAACCGCCGTAAAAATTCCTAATCTTAAAAGTTGTTGCGGGTGGTTTCGATTCTTTTTTAACTCATCTAAATCGTGTTTTGAACGATGAACTTCATGAGGGTTTTTCATCTTAGGAACAACCATATCAATAACGGCAGTCAAAATTACTCCCGCAAACAATAAGGAATAGGTAATAGCATCACTAAATTTTCCCCATTTTGACAATAGAAGATTTTGAGCTTCCGGTAATAATTCCGCAAGTGATATAAAAATCATTACTCCGGCGGATAATCCCATAGATAAGGATAAAAAACGAGGGTTAACTTTTTTTGCAAGCATCACCATAAATGCACCGATTCCGGTAGCAAGGCCTGCAACAGATGTCAAAATTAAAGCCAATATAAAATTATTCATGTCATTTACTCCTTACTATATTATGAACATATTTAAATTTGTTGCAATAATTTCTATCACATAAAAACTTGACAAAAAGGACGAAAAATCTTATATTGTTCTCATATAAATGATTTTTAAAAAACTATTAGATATGAAAAAGATTCTTGTAACCGGTAAACGCTACTGGATTCCGGCAATCGGATGGTTCCTGTTTTTGGGATTTTTCAACAACTGTGTGTTGGCTCCTTATCTTGACATCAAAACAGTTGAGTGGAGTCACTTGTTAACAGCCTTGGCTGTAATGCTCTCTATCAGCGGTGCTCGTGATATCGGCTTGAAAAAACAACCCGATAAGAAAGAAACTAAGGTAGACGGCAAGGTCGGCTCATTGGGTAAACGTTATTGGATAGTCGCAATCGGTTGGGCATTAGCTCTTGGCTATTTTAACAACTGTATGATTTATCCTTATTTTGACATTGAACCCGTAGAGTGGCCTCAGTTGTTGACAGGATTAGGTGTGATGCTTGGTATTAGCGGAACTCGTGACGTATTCCTCAATCGAAATAAAAAGATTGTGGAGAAAGTTGCAGAGGCTGCTAACGAGGCAGAAAATACCGATGCAGAAGACTCTGAAACAACCGACAAAGACAAATAAATCTGTCGGTTATCGTTAAAATTAAAGAGCAAGGAAAAATCCTTGCTCTTTTTTTGTTATAAATTTCTGATTTTTTCGGCCACATCAACCGACGGATTTAATTTTCCTACCGGCTCAAATTCGGCAATATTGCCGTCATCTACATTTATGGCGTATTTGCCGTCAACCAAAGATTTTACAAAACGCAAATGCTTTGAAGTAAGCCATCCTTTTCCGGTAAATACGGAAACAGGTTTTCCGGTTCCGCACGATTCGCAAGCCATAGATACGGAATCTCCGGTAACAATGATATAATCGGCACAAGCATAAAATCCCATAATCGGATTTTCTTTCTTTTCGCCCCACAAATATGTATATGCCGGAATACCTTTTATTTTTTCCATTATAATATCTTCTGCGGCTTTTCCGGTTCTGCGAGAAGACGTAATCAAAATTGAACCGCAAACTTGATTTTGAACTTTTGCAATAGCCTCTGCCAACAATTTTGCATTTTCATCGGTAAAAGGTTTGTTTTTTATGGAACCTCCGACGAAAACGGAAGTTAAAGGTTTAGGCAAAGAGGCAAATTCTTTTTCCCATTTTTCTCTTGCTTCAGCTAAAGACGATTCGGTAATACGATGCGGACATCCGGTAATATACATCAAAT
This sequence comes from Alphaproteobacteria bacterium, assembly GCA_045659785.1. Lineage (GTDB taxonomy): Bacteria > Pseudomonadota > Alphaproteobacteria > RF32 > CAG-239 > JAFUYI01. Next base: position 20,004 of record JAZRCM010000012.1, on the reverse strand, counting down.
TTTTTCCTTCGACTTTTCCTCTATCGTGTTCCGGAATAACAACCAAATCCATTTCGTTTAATCCGTATTTTCCCGGCAACATAAGTTGAACGATTTTGGTTTTTCCTTTTGATTTGCGTTTCAGCCAGAGAGCTATAGGAGCAGTTCTGCGACTTATTGATAATACCACATCGGGATAATCATTGGTTTTTAAGCTGTCAGAAGCTTTAGTATCTACACCGATTAGAAAATTTTTGCCTCTTACAAAGTTTGGTAAAGCGGCAAACTTTGTATAAACAATCTTTTTTTCTACGATATCAAAATCATTTTTAAGTTCTTGTAAAATGCCTTTTGCTTGTCCGACACTGCCCATACGGTCGTCAAATAAGGCCCAAATAGTTTTTTTCATTGTCATAACCCTAAAATTGTTGGTAAATTTTTTTTATTTGTATTATATTAATACTGTGAACAAACTCAATAATAAAATTAGAGTGAGGGAAAACTATGAAGATATTACCTATAATTTTAGCTGTTGCAACTCTCGCTGCCGGAGATGTAAATGCCCAATACAGTGCAAGTAAAGAAGCTCAATACTTAGCAGTTGTTAAGGCAGTGGCTGATTATAAGATAGATGATGAAGAACATCTCAAAAAAATGGAAAGATTGCGTGAAAACGAAAAATTTAATCGCGACTTATATATGATGATACAAAAACTGGATAACAGTCGCAGTAAAGATGCAACGAATCGAAAAGTTCTGCAAATATTGGAAAATGCCGGTAAACAACTGCAAGAATTGTTAGATTAAAAAAAGGAATAAAAATGAAAAAAATAAATTTTGCTGTTTTAGGTCTTTGTGTTTTTCTGAGCGGTTGCCAAGCTTGTACTTTGTGCAATAAAAACAAAACTGTTAATGTGTCTGAGGCACAGGCTGCTGTCGAAGTTACGGAAAATATGCAGACGAAGTATTATGTCGTGGAACAAAATTCAACCTGTGTCAGCGATGAGGTTTTAGCAAAATCATCTGCAAAACTCGGAGAAGATGATTATAAAACATTTTCTCGTCGTATTGCCATAAAAGGCGGTAATGATAACTTTGTTACCTATGAATATAGAGATATAAGAGTAGATGAGTTAATGCCGTTAGCTGCCCGTTATTGCAGTGAAAAAGGCGGTCGTACGGCTTTATTGCGTAAGATAAATATGTATAACGGAAATTCTCGTCGTGTAACTTTTGATTGTGTTCGCTTGTAATTGAGAAAATAAAAAACTATATATCTAAAAGGATATAAAATTTATTAGATTAAAAGTTATCAAATGGGAAAAGATTTATACTCAATATTAGGTGTCAGTAAAACGGCAAGTAAAGCGGAAATAAAAACCGCTTATCATAAGCTTGCCCGAAAATATCATCCGGACGTAAATAAGGATAATCCTGCTGCGGCAGAAAGATTTAAGGAAATTTCTGCTGCGTATGATATTTTGGGGGATGAAACAAAAAGAAAAAAATATGATAATAATGAAATAGACAGCGAAGGCAAACCCACCGGTTTCGGAGCCGGATTCGGTGGTGGTTTCGGAGGAGGTAATCCTTTCGGAGGAGCTAACGGATTTCATTATACGTCATCAGCCGGAGGAAGAGGCGGAGCCGATTTTGATTTTTCATCTATTTTCGGGGAAGATATTTTTTCTGCTTTCGGTGGAGCCGGTGCACGAGGCGGAAGAGGGCGAGCTCGTAAAGGCGAAGATATTTCGTATACCATGAAAATTGATTTCTTATCTGCCGTAAAGGGCTCAGAACAACAAGTTAATATCGGTGGTAAAAATATCAATGTTAAGGTTCCGTCGGGTACTGTTGACGGTCAAACACTAAGGCTTAAAGGACTGGGAAAACCGGGTCACATGGGCGGAGCCGCCGGAGATGTTTTAATAACATTAAATGTTGAAAAACATCCGTATTTTAGTCTTGACGGACAAAATGTTGTTATGGATTTGCCGATTAGCTTAAAGGAGGCGATTTTAGGTGCCAAAATTGTAGTTCCGACCATTGACGGGAAAGTTGCCGTTTCAATACCTCCCTACGCCGGAAGCGGTGAAAAACTACGCCTAAAAGGCAAAGGTTTGAATAATTTTAAAGGGGTAGGGGATCAGATTATGGTTATTAAAATTATTCCTCCGCGAGAAAGAGATGCCGAGCTTGAAAAGGCTGTTGAAAAATTGCCGGATGAAAATGTCAGGAATTTTTAATGAACTTAGATACGATTCGAAATTTTGATTGGTATAATGAGCCGGAATTTAGTTTTAGTTCCGGCACATTGATTATAAAGGCATCACCATCAACGGATTTTTGGCAAGATAAACGCAATAATATAAAAAAAGATAACGGGCATTTCTTTTTTGCAAGACATTCAGAGGATTTTGAATTGACGGTAAAATGGCAAAAGCCTGAAAAAATACAAGAATTGTGTCAATTTGGTTTGTTAGGGCGAATTGATGATCAAAACTGGTGCAAAATATCGGTTATAAAAATTCAAAAAAAAATGTTTTTATTTCTTTCCGTAACTTGCTTAGGTATTTCTGATTCGGTCATAGTTCCTATAATTTCTGATTTTGCCACAGTAAATTATCGTTTGTATTACAGCAAAGGTGTTTTTAGTTTGTCATATTCCTTAGATGAGCAAGAATTTAGAGCGATTCGACATTTTCAAATGTATAAAGATTTTGATAATATTGATATCGGAGCATATATCTGCAACCCTAATCTGATTGTTCCACATCCGGATACCAGTTGTGATATAAAAACAAACGAATCCACTTATAACTCAAAGGTTTTTAAGTGTGAATTATTGGATATTGAAATAAGATAATCTATTGAAAAAAGAAAGCAATTCCGCAAGTTGAGTTTGTACACCAGCAATCTTTTACCGCATGCTCAATAGGTAGCGGTAATTCGGTGGCATCATGCTCTCCATTGTCGAGATATTTAGGAAAATATCGAGGTAATTCATAACCGCTGGGAGAAATAAGCAAATGGGTTATGTCTTTTCCCCAGTCAACAGAAGCGACGGCAACGCATGCTTTTTTAGGAAGTCCGTTATAAACAATTACATAACCGGCGTTATAGCTTACCGAACGCACTTTTACATCGCCATTATAGGGATTTCTTAAGGTGTCACTACCGGTTATCATATTTTTGGGCAATATTCCCCAAGAAATAATATTTTTAGTTTCTAAATTTGAATAATCTTTTTGATCTTTATAAAAAACATCGATAGTTCGAATCAGTATTGCAATTTCGTTTATTGTATTATCAAGTTTCATTTTTTCCATAACTTTTGCATAACCGCTTATTCCGGCAATACTCAGCACTCCGACTATTGCAAGAACTCCCAAAATTTCAATGGTTGAACGCCCGCTTTGTTGATTTTTAAAAAATGAAAATCGCATTTGTATTACCTTTATTTGAGTATATAGCGATTATATCCTGTTTAAGTGGTAATGCAATTATATATTTTAAAAAGACACAACTTATAAAAAACTCCCATAAGGGAGTTTTTGTTTATTGTAATGGAGGAATATTTATTTGTGCAATACCACCAGGCTGTATTTTGGTGCTGGCGTATCTCATATTTCCGGTTTCAATCATAAATCTTTGGCGACCGGTTAATTGAGCTGCTAAGTCATAAAAATCACGACCGCTCAAATCTTGTCTTTGCGGATTCATAATATACAAAACGCAACCTTGAGTTTTTTCGGCTCTTCCGCATCTTGCTCTTCCTCTTGGAACTTCCGTATTAACAACAACACCTTGCAGACCGTTTTGTTCAACTGCCGGTGGAGCCATAAACACTTTTGCAAAGAAAATACCGAACAAAAGACAAGCGACGGCTGTTGCAATAATTGCTGTTGCAGTAAACAAATTACCTACCATTAATCTGTCTTTTAATGTGCGAGGTCCTTCCTCTTCTTCTTCCATCAAAAAAGACGGATTGAAGCGATTTTGAACAGGTTCTGACTGCATTGCCGGTAAATTATCATTTTCCAAATATGAGTCCAGATTAAATCCTCCTCCCGAAGTGTTTCTGTTAAAAGGATTTTCGGTTGCCTTTGCAGGAACAGCCATATTTTCTGCAGAATTTACAGGTCTTTTAATCGGTCTTTTTACTTTTTTAAATCTGGGACGATTTTGTGTATTCTCCATTTTATCCTCGCTATTATTCCTTAACTGATGTTATTTGCTTTTTTATAGTGCGAATTATTCTTGGAACGATGAAAACAATTGTTTCTGATTTTTTATCGGAAACACCTAAAATTTCATTTGGGATACCGATAATAAGGAAGTTTTCACCGAGTTTACTTCTAATATTAAATTGAGTAATTTGTCCGTCAGTACCTTCTAACGTAATATCAGAAAAAATTCTGTTTTGTGGCATTAAAGAAGATTTTGCCAACAAAGATAGCTGCTTTTCCGGAAGGTTACTTTTTGCACATTTGCCAATATCAAAACGAGCCATCCACAAGTTAGGAACAACAAATTTTCCTTCAGAAACTTGGACTACACTGGCTTTGCTTCCTAAAAAGCTTTGTAAGGTGTTGATGTTAATATCATTAGATGTTGTTAAAACTCGTCCGATTACGCCGGTTTTAGCAGTTTTGATTGTTCCGAATTCAAAAGATTTTAACATATCTTGCCATTCAACATCATCTTTGTGATTAGGATAAATCTTAAAAATACTGACATCATATGCAATCAATACCGGATTATCTTCAAAATAGGTCAATAATTTTTGAATTTTCTTTTGCAATTCATAATCGCCGTCAAATGTAAGCGAATAATCAGACCAGTCTGTTGTAACATTGGTAATGCCGGAACCTCTCAATACGTCCAAAAGAGCTAAAATGATAGGTCTTGATTTTGGAGTATAAAGAGTAAAGTTTGTTTTTCTGCCGATGGTCAAAGTTTTTGTTTCTGCATTGTAGCTATAATATATCTCTGCTGCATCGGTAATCATTTTTACCACATCAGAAAGTTCTCCGCGCAAATTTTCTGCAGAGATACTGGCATAAGGAGCATCTTTGGCAACAAGCTTTATATCTGCTTCTTTAGTCAGCTTTAATAAAGCTTTTTCCGCCGGCATGGTTTTAAAAGAAAAACCGGTAACTTCAAAACGAGGCATAGGATTATCTACACCGTTACGAGTTAAGTTAAAGGCTTTCAGATTATACGGCAAAGTTGTAATCATCTGCTGAGTGTTCCAGTTCACATAGCAACGCAAAGGCATCTCCAAATCAAGAGAACTTGCCCCTTCCGTTGTTCTTATCATATTGGGATCAATCGGCTGAATAATTTTTGCACTGGCTTTAGGATTTAAAACAACAACTTTTTCCTCAACAACAGGAATTTCTTCTTCCGTTGTTTGGCAACCTGCAACTGCTAAAGCAACAGTAACAATGGCTAGTAATGTTTTATAAAATCTGAATTCTTTTAACATATTGATTTTCTTTCAACAGTTTTATTTGTTATCTTCGTCTTTTCTTTCTCTGGCTTCTTGAAATTCTGCCTGAACACGAGCTCTGGCTTCATCATCGTTTTTAAGCAGTTTTTCCATTAATTGCTCCATGCCCATTCCTGCTCCTACAGTAGGATCTTCTGCTTTATCAACCACTTCAAGTGCCTTTTTCATTTTTTCAACTTCGCGAGCATCACTTTTGATCATATCCGGTGTAGAATTTCTACGCAATTCTTCTTTATATTCCATCAATGTTCGATGAAATCCGTTCATTCCGCCTGCTACTTTTCTTTCAACATAAGGATAAAGCTCACGATGTCTTAAAATATAATCTCCGGTTTCACTGATTTCTTCTAAAACATCAAGAATATAACCATAAAAAGGATAATCTTCTAAAGCGATATTACCTTTTCTTACACAACGAGCCGCAATCCTTGAAATGGTGCGGTCATAGTAGTCTTTTAACAAAATATAATTATCAATATACCACAAATCAGCTTTATTGATTGGTGCTGCAGGTTTGTTCGGTTCCATATTTTGCTCCTTATATTGATAGTTCTGTATAACACAGAATTATTATAAAATATTTAATATCCTATACTTTCATTATTCTCAAGATATGGGTCATGGTAATTTTCATCTTCCATACCTAATAAGACAAGTTCAAAGTCTTTTGAGAGAATAATTTCTGAAGATTGAACAATATCTTCCTGATAGGTCGGTAAGTCTGCTTCAGGGTCCATGAAGCCGGAAGTGGGCTCATCTTCAACTTCTTCGTATTCATAATCCCATTCCCAATCCTGACCTTCTTCACCTTCAATATATTCTCCTTCAGGAACTTCTTCGTATTCATAGTCCCATTCCCAATCTTGCCCTTCTTCGGAATATTCTTGGTTGGCTGTATTTGCTTCGGTTTGATAATCCCAGCTCCAATCGGATAATTCGTTGGAATTTTCGTTCTGATAGGTGTCCGAAAAAGTTTGTCCCCAAGAATTATCTTCTTGTGTGTCATTGTCGGAAGTGTTTTCGTTATAATTTCCGAAACCCCAGTCATCGCCGTTACTAAAAGGCTTATCCTCAACGACAGGCATTTCCGGCAATGCAGATACAACAGTTGCTTTTTTCTGAACAGGGGTTGCCAAGAAAGGTGTTTCATCTTCGACAATATCGTTCTCTATCGTTTCAATATTATCTGTGTTGTTATTGCGATTTTTCTTTTTCTTCTTTTTCTTCTTTTTGCCACTCGTAGCTGTTTCATCAGCAATTTCGCTCGCTAATAAATCACTGCTATCAAGTTCTGAATAATCTTTTTCCGGTGCAACTACTGGTGTAGGAGCTAACGAGAACGGATTAGCCTCAGGCTGAGTATAATTAAAAGCTGAAGAATCTTCAGGAAGTGTCCAATTTTGCGGAGCCGGAACATAGTTCATCGGTCGTCCCTGCATTTGTCCCAATGCTGCAATAATGGCTTGAGTAGATTGTCTTTGACTTTCTTGTAAGGCTGTAGATATTAAAGCCGAAAATTCTTGATTTTGCGCTTTAGCTATATCTCTGAACAGCTCTGCCTGCATTTTCATAATATCTTCAACCTTGGGCGAATTACCACTTGCAACAGGAGTGTTTTTCAAGCTTTCAATAGTTTTGATAATTGCTTGCGCGGAATTTTGTTGGCTTTCACGTAAAGCTGCGGCAATAATGGAAGAAAATTCTCTTCCTTGAGCTTTTATTGCCTCTTCTACATTTCCCATAGAAGCTTGTTTTTTAGGAGACGAAGCTGCATAAGTAATCGGAGCTGGGCCTTCACTATCCATTTGTTTGAAGCTATCTATCAGTGATTGTGTAGATAATTTTAAGCTTTCTTTAATTGCTACCGAAATAATAGATGATAATTCTTCTTTTTGGTTTTGTGTAGTCTCTTTCAAAAATTTTGATTGAGCCTTAACCATATCATCTACGACGCTTTTTAACTGAAAAGCCGAAGCAACGTCACCCGGAGCGTCACTGTTTGATATTATTTTTAGTTGTGTATTCTGCTCCATCATTTTATTAAGGTTTTCTTGTAATTCCAAAAATGATTGAGCAATAATTTTGTTATCTTCCTGCCTTTTTTGATCGGAATTTGCTATAGCCTCCGCTAAAGCATTTGCAATAGTTTTTGTAAATGCCTCGTCCGCGGTAAGTCTTAATGGACCCGTATCTGCCATTTGAACGGTCGCAGGAGCTGAAACAATCTGTTCCGATGAACGATTGTTCTGTAATTCCCTAATGATTTCAGCATTAGACTGAGCTAAACTGCTGGCTAATATTTTTGCAAAAGCATCACTGTTAATGATTTCTCCGCCACGAGCAGAAGCAGAGCTTTGCTGTTCAGAATTTTCAGCTACGGCACTTTGCAATATGTTTTCTGCGCCGCTAGACTTTGAAGTGCGTGTTTCTCCGGGTTTTTTACCTTGTAATTCATCAATATAGTCTTGAAGGATTGAACCACCCGGAAGATTTTTGAACAAAACCTGCACTGCGGGAGGTTGTTCCAAAATCATTTTATTAAAAACCTCTCGTCTTTCAGCGCTAAAAATATGCAGCTGGCGAAAAATATTTAAAAATCTTTGCGCAACAATAATCGGCTCTTCTTCGTCGCCTTTATTCTGCCCGAACGTTGCGTCATTTACAATCTCATCAGCCAAAGTTCTATCCTTTAATTTACCCCAAACCCATTATATATAATAACGTAAATTACAGGTAAATAGCAACAACTTTATGCAGGTTACTTAAATCATTACTGTCTAATTCGATTTTTTCGTCCGGATTCCAGCGAATGCCGTATAATTTACCATTATCATCTTCACGAATGCTAATGATTTTAACTTCATTAGACTTTACATAGTATACAGCAATATCGCCAACACTTACAACATCTTGTGGGTCAACCAACAGAACTGAACGAGCCGGCAAAAGACTACCCAAACGACGAGCACAAAGATTTACGCCATAAGCATCTTTTTTGCCGAACAAGTTACCAGGGCGAACAACGGTTTTTGTTTCTGCTTCAGTATCAATAATTACATTTCCGTCCTTTCCGGCAACACCATAAACAGATATTTTTTGGTTATCACGAGGTGTGGTTTCAAAAGTAGAAATTGCTCCACGAGGATTTGAAAGCAATTTATATTTAGAATCATTGCGTTGAATGATTTCTTCCAAAACACCTTTGTCTTCAAGTTTCTTGATAGCTTCTTTCAACTCTTCAACAGACATAGACAAAGATTTGGCAATATTTTTCATTTCTTTTTCGGAAACTTCTCTTTGTCCCATTTCAATACGGTGATACACGGACAAAGTCATATCGGAACTTTCCGCAACTTCAATCAAAGTTAAGTTCTTTTCATTACGAATTTGACGTAATCCGGCACCTAATGTTTTAAGTCCGGCTTTTTCGTTGATTTTGTTACGTCTTTCCTGTTCTCTTCTCCAAGACAAAACCACTTCTTCTTGTGAGTTTTGTTCGTTTACAAACAAATCTTGCATGGGGCAGTCTAACAACTCTGCCACGCGAACCAATTGTTCTTGGTCGATTCTGCGGTATCCTTTTTCTATTTTAGAAATAGCGGATAAGCTTACACCCAAATGATCGGCCAATTCTTGCATTGAACGACCGCGTAATCTTCTGTACATTCTGATTTGATTTGGGAAAATAATTTCTTCCATAATGATCACCTTTGATTTTAAATTAACCGTTAACTAACAACATAATAATCTAACTTTCTTATTAATCAAGAAATTTTACACAAAAATATGACAATTTTGTGTAAAAAAATAGCGAGAATATAAACATTCTCGCCATTTTTCGTTAATTTTTGCCAAGATTTTTATCTAAATTCGGTAAATCTGTAAGCATTGTTACCTTCTCGTAATACTTGGTTTCCAAAAGCTTGCAATTCTTCTTTGCTGAACATAACCTTATCTTTCGGAATAGAACCGGACAAATCGCCGTTAGTAAATACCGGATGAGGGCTTGTTCTTGCATATTCTTCAGATACAGAGTACATATCATGGCGTACTTCGTTTCCGTCTTTATCTATGGAAATTTCGGTTTTACGTTGAATAATACCGTCAGTCACCAAAGCGACACCGGCACCATGCTGATCCATAAATTCCACAGATGTCTTAACTGCCTCGTGATCACTACTGAATGTAGCAGTATATGTAGCAGTAGAACCATCATTATTAGTTTGTGAAATATTAATATATGCATTTCCTTCCTCATCGACACCTGAGGTTATTTCGCTTCGTCCATCATTTGCTATGTTGGCTAGTTGAGAACTTACAGCGCTACCCATACGAGCATCAATAAGTTGATTCATTATCATTAAGTTCTTTTCTTTTTCCGTAAACAGAGAGTTTTGTTGGAAAGCTCTTAATGCTTCTTTATCAATTTTACCATTCTTTTTTGCGATTTTACTTACGGCACGGTTTGAATTTACTATGGTACGCTTCTTTCCGTTAGGATCTGTTATCTCTGTAATAGATCCGTAAGCGTCGGAACGGGTCGTTTCTGTTGAACCGTCTGCGTTCTTCTTAGTAATTGTTTCCATAACATTACCATTGTCATCTCGCTCAAAACTACGATAGGTCTTAGTTTCGGAATGTAATTTATCATTTATCTTATTAAGGAATCTACCAAATTTTCTGTTACCTGGTGTTCTTCCTTTATCCAGAACACTATTCCATGCTGAAGCAGATTTAGACTTAAAGCTATCGTCTTCGTACATGGTGTTCCCATTTTCATCCTTCATGACCTCGCCGTTTTCATCACGAGCTTCTTGTCCGTTATTTTCATAATCCTCGGCTCGGTCTTGGCGCATTTTGAAGCCAACTTTTTCTTTAGCTACACTACCGGCATATTTACCAGCTTTTATAGCTCCTTTACCAACTTTCTTGCCAGCCCATTTAGTTGCAGCTCCAGCCATAGAACCTGTAGAACTACCGATGCCTTTACCAGAAAATTGAATGCTTTCCGCAAATTTATCTGCAAAAGATTTTGCTTCACTAAGAACAGCCCATCCCAAAAATAGAACGAAAAATACCTTAGCTGCACCTGAAGTCCACCATAAAATAGGACCTAATATACCATTCTTTATATCTTCATTAATAATCTCTGACATCTCTTGCTTTGCAATAGTTGTGATAATCAAGATTATCAGAGTCAGGAATATGAAAGTAAACATTGCATTGATGAATATATTCCATACTTTTTGCAAATATTGCGAAGTTGATTTGAACGCAAAAGCTCCCAAAGCGGCGGGGAATATAGATATAGCAACCGTCATTTTTAAGATGCTATCTACCAATAAAAACGGGTATATGAACATGATTAATACAGCTGCAATAAAAAATACAATCGCCGTTATAAGATATCCAAAATGGGGAACTACAAAAAAAGTAGTAACTTCCCATGCCAAACACCAACTTACACGAGCAATTGCAAAAATATCCATAATTTGGTCTTGAATGCTTTTGATTGTACAAATAATACCATTTCCAAGCTCCGGAGACAATCCGCCTTGGTCAGAGCCGATAACAGCTAATTCTCCTAAATTACAATCAGCAGGATTTTCTCCAGCAACCAGTCCTCCGCCAATTTGTGCTATCTTCAGTCCGGTTAAAAATACCGGATCAAGCGTTAGGCTTAAAATACTTTCAATTGGACCACTCAGCAGTAATACTACTAACAAAACTCTGAAAGACTGGTTTATCAGCAAGTTTATCAACATTCTGGGCTCTTTTATTTCAAAAGAAGAAATAAATTTCAAAATATGGAATGCTAGCCAAATTGCAAAAGCAACCATAACTACAATTTTTACCGCTTCGGCTAAATTATCATAAGAAATTTTAGCCATTCTACTGGCAGCATTAAATAGTACTAAAAAAGGTTTGCAGAAAAGACAGCCCGCTTGTTCATACTCCGTAATAACATTAGAATATACGCAGTCAGGATCATTAGATACGTAACTGGCTTTATCCTCCGCATACGAACTGTATCCCGAAAGAACCGCATCATAACCGGAATCAACCGGTGCTCCGTCATCTACAAATTGTCCGTTAAAGCACTCTAAACGATTGACTTTTTCAGTATCCATGCAAGAGCAAACTTCATCATCAAACCCGGGATTCATAGGATCAAGAATCACGCCATTTTGTCGGATTTCAATGTGCATGTGACAAGCATATCCTGTTGCGTTACCACTCCTTCCTATATTCTCTCCCTTTTTAAAATGTCCGTTTCGGACATTGCCGGAAGTGTGGTGAAATGTAAATTCATAGTTTTTGCCACAAATAGGATCGCACATAAATTTAATAGGTTTTGTAGATGATCCTGCATTATATGTGGCTGTTCCGTCGCAAGGGGCGTAAATAGGAGTTCCGCAAGGAGCATTGTAATCGTATCCTTCGTGGTTTTTAGGAGGGTTTCCCGCATAAACGTTTTTACAGCGATTATGTTTCGCTGGTTTGGGATCGTTTCTGTCACACCAATCCTTGCCTCTGGCACACATCTCTGAGGTTACCCCGTTGCCGATAGGACTAAACGGAGTTGTGTTTAAGCAAGATTTTGCATTTTGTTTTTCCAAGCAAGCACCCCCGCCACGTTTTTGCGGATAGGTACATTCAGGTAATGTGCTTCCAATTTTTAATATATTAGAATTGGTCGCCATTGCTTCCGTTGAAAAGAAAGCAACACCAAACACTACCGCCAGAAATAAAGCTGCTCGTGAAATCTTCTGTATTTTAATTCCTAACTTAGTCATTGCTTCCTCGTCTATTTATTGTTTTTATCGTTACCGGCTGCAACACTGGCCATACTACTAATGAAATCATCTTGTCCTTCATTTTCTCTCATTTGCTGCTTGTCAGAACCCTCAGTTATATTTTTTACAGGATTCTGATTCTCTTTATTTTCTTTATTTTCATCGCCGCCTCCTGTTAACTTTTGAGCTGTTTTCTGTACTTTTTTGGCTGCTTTTGTGGCTTTTTTAGTTATTTTTTGTACCTTCTTTGCCATTTTGTTAAATTTCTTAAGCTCTTTAGCAGTCTTCTTCAGCACCTTACCTGTCATAATCAACGCCTCTGCTCCGGCTTTTGTAGCTGTCGCAGATGTCTCTGTTCCGACTCTAGCTGCCGTTGATGCTACTTTTGTAGTACCAAATGAAACAACAGCCCCAGCTGTTCCGGCTGCATCAACAGCCTTACCTGTTTGCTGAACGGCATTTGCGGCATCCTTAATTGCCTGTCCTGTCTTTTCCAAACCTTCACCTGCTGCTTCAAGGGCTTGGGTTGCTGCGTTGCTTCCATCGTCTTTGCCACCTTTAGCTCCGGCAGCTTTATCCATTTCTTCACCATCTTTAGCTTTCATATTAGTCACAGACATAGCGGTGTCAGCACCGGATTCTTTCTTGGTATTTTCTTCTTCTCCAAATTTACCTTTAGACCAATTATCAAGCTTTTTGTTTATGTTTTCCCATTTTGCCATAATTCCGTTATCTTTTTCTTCGCCGTCTTCTTCATTATTGCCTTCGGCAAATCTATTTAAAAATTTCTTACCTTGGAATTTTGCAACATCTTTCATATATCCTACCGGCTTATCAACCAGTTGCCTTTTTGTATAAGCCATTGCCTGAGTTAATCTATGGTGCATAGGACTGCTCTTTCCAAGCATACCGTCTTTAAAGAATGGATCAACATAATCAGTTAATGTAGAACCGATAATTTTAATCGCATACAAATACGCAAACAGAATTATAAAGAATCCTGATCCAAATAGAGAGAACATACTTGCTACTAAAGATGTATCTCCTGCCTCAATAGCTCTAAACAGATTCTCTGCTCCTTCCGCTCTGCTTAGTGCATTTGTAATTGTGTCACCTTTCGCCCCTAAAGAAGCTGCAATAGCGCTATCTACCAATACCAAACCGCAGGCTGTGGTCATTGCCAAAAATACAAAGATACCTGTTGCATTAAGAATTACTTGAAAACAAGCCGTTGCTTTTCCTTTGGTCAGATCAAAAGGCCATAATCCCATAACAATCGGAAGAGCAACCAGTGCAAAGCCTAATTTGAAAGACATATCTACAAGGTAGAATAATACAGAAATTGTCATTACTAATCCTGCAATCCATATTGCAGCACCGCACAACCAAATCCAAATATTAACAATTGAGAATCCCCATATATGCCATACGGCAACGGTTCGTGCATGGCAAGTTACCATATGACCTATTTTTAAGTGATTGGTTACAGTTCCGTCAACGGCTGCAATATATGTCATCAAATTATTAAGAATATGGGGAGGCAATATACCGTCATAATCAGGTCCCAACATATATGAGCTATCAACTTGTGTTCCTGATATATCGAGGCCTGTTGCTGTAGTTGCTCCTATAAGCAGTTCGGTTCCAAAGTCAATACCCCAACCTAGGAAAGGAACTAAAAGATAATCAACAAAAAGACTGAAACCTCTGGTAATAACCAACCAAGCAAACATTATTTTGAAAGCCATAATAAGCAAATCATTAATCATCGATGCAGGTTCTATGTTTTTGAAGGAACTTATTTGCTTCATAACGTAGAATACAATCCATAACATGAAGCCGATAATTAATATTTTTTGCCCAGCTTCTCTAGATACGTTTTCTAAAAACTTACATCCGTTTAAGAACACACTGATAAGCGATTTTACTACCTTGCAAGGATAGCAGGCACTTTTATATATATCGTCCATTCTTTCTTGTCGGCATCCCAAATAATAAGAAAGGCTTTTTTCTCCGGATACATCCCTATCTTTATTGGATTCTAAAACACGAACGGTATAACTTTTACCATTAACTTCTATGGTTTTGCTTGCGATACCAGTTGCCTGTGCATTTGTTTTATTTGCAAAGGCAAAAGATAAGCAGACTAAAGTCAACAGCACGATTAATGCTGATTTGACATTTTTTAATATGTTCTTATGCATTATCACGTCCGTATCCTTTCTTACTTTCTTCCTGCCCAAGAGTTTAGTTTTGCTTTTACTGAATCTGCTCCGGCTTTAATATTTCGTAATTTTTCAGAATTCGCCAATGCTAAATTTATCGCTGCTTTGCCGAATAAACCTCCGGCCCACTTCGCTAATCCCATCAAAGCTTTACCAGCACGTTTTTGGAAATTAGCCTCTCCGCCTCCACCTACTAATTGATCAACTATTGATTTTGCAACATTCAAAGAACCTACTGCTAAAAATGCTATTAATAATAGCATAATCATAGGAACACTAAAGTCTGCAAGTGCTAATCTGTTAGAAAACGCCAAAGCAACTTGTTGTTCATTCAAAACTTGTTGTGTTGCTGCAAATATCATAATCATAATTAAAGCAATACACATCATAAATGCTGCTGAATTAATTATGGTTAAAAAGCCGACTCTTGCCCATTTTGACGTAGGTTTAAACGCATATGACATAATCAAAATCGGAAGTATCATTACCATCATGGCAAAACGGAAAATTGAATCCACTAAATAAAAAGCAAATCCTATTTTGACAAACCAGAATGATAATATCAATACCAGCCCGCATATAAATGCCATAAAACCGACCTCTCCGATTACTCTCCACCCCAGTTGAATACCGAAATTCATTCTTTCACTTATCGCACAAGTTAAACATTCCATCATTTTTTGCGGTTCTGGAGGAAAACCTTGGTCTAATGATGCTCCTCCTAATTTACCTACCTTACACACAACGTCATACTGCATCTGCATATCTGAGCTAAAAGGAACTTTCCATGTTTTGCCTAACAATGCAAATTCTTCTTTGCCTGAAATATGTCCTATCATTGCACTACCGAGTTCTAAAAATGCGTTGTAAACAGGAAAAATAATCGAGTTTAATACAAACAGCACTCCTGTTGTTGAATTTGCTAATATTCCGCAAACCAAACATACAAAGAATTTCTTTATAACTTCAGTCCAAACTTCTGCCGGAGATTCTTCCGTAAACGAGCTGAGATGCTTTAACATTCTAAAAGCCAACCAAACAGCAAAAGCAACCATCATCAATGCCATAGCTCCTTGTGTTAGCCTATTATACATTGACATAGTCAACTGTCCTGTTGTTCGATATATTGCTCCTACAACGGCAGCTTGCCAACAATCACGATGCTGTTCCGCAAACGCTTCCTCGCTTACTCCTTCACCGCCTATCTCGGCCGTTTTATCGCTGTGTCCACAAGCAAACAGGAAGAATACGAGGGAAAACATTGCGATAACCCTCAATATTTTTGTTATGTCAATTTTTTTCTCCATCGTTATTCCCTCTGCTTATGGTTAGTCAATAGAAACACCGAGTCTCTTCAGTTCTTCTTCAAGTCTGAACAGCTTATCAACATCGGCACTGTTTGCGTTCATAGGATCGACACCTGATGCTTTAAGTGTTTCTCTAAGTTCTTCTATTTGCAGTTTTAAGCGATTAATTTCAGCATCTCTTGCCGCGATTTCTTCTTCTGCTTTTTTCGGGTCTCCTTTCTTGCCGTCTCTTTCTGCAGCTTCTTTCTTGCGATCGGCTTGATCCATTCTGGAAACAATACTTGCAGCTGCTCTCTGAGCAAATGTCTTATCCGCTGTATCTGCAGCCTTAGCACTTGCTTCTTCTGCAACTTTATTGGCTGTTTCTGACAAGTCATTTTTAGCAGTAGATACGGTAGAGGTAGATTCTTCTGCCAAACGTTCTTTTTCTTGTTGAATACCACTTTCCAAAGCACTGTTAAGCTGTTCTTCGCTAAATGCTCCCGACTTAATCATTTCATCCAACATAGCTTCCTCGCTCGGTTTTTCTCTTTGAGTAGAAGCCTTAATTGCTGAGTTAAGCAAAGCATCTTCTTGTTCTTTTGACATACCTCCCTTCGCAATAGCCTGATCCAACATAGCCTCTTCAGCCGGTTTTTTCGGAGTATCAGGTTGTTGGTTATGAGATGTGTCTGAAGATGTATCGTCAGGTTTTTGATCTGCTGAATCGCTCCTAGGCCCAGCACCTTCATTTTCGGCCATGCCTTTGTTATTGAGTTGTCCGCTTGCGGAATCGCTAAACTTACCGATTCCGATTTTTCCTAAACCTTTACCAATAGCTCCGCCAACTTTTCTTCCTGCCTTTTCAACACCTTTATGAACCTTCTCGTTGAGAGAATCTCCGTCATCAAAGGTTATAGCATCGCCTGCAACTAATGCTGCATTTTTACCAAACTTTAATGCTCCTACGGCAGCACCTTTAGCTGCGCCGGCAGCTGCGGAACCAATCTGTGAACCAATATTTCCGCTCGAACTTCCGGATAATGTGCTTGCAAGGGAAGCTGCTTCTGCACAAAGTTTAAACCCGAATACACAGCACAATATCATGAATAACAGTCCAACACCGCCGATAGCCATAAAATCTTTTAGCGCCTTAATATCATTGCCATTGAATAAGTTATAAATATCTTCTATACTTCCTGAGCCTCCTGTCGCAGCTCTTGCCATTAGCTCAACATTAACACTGACAACCAAACCGATAAAGACGAAAGTGAAGAATGTGTTGAGAAACATCTTCCAACCTTCAGTTGAATACTTTTGTGTTACTTTGAAAGGCCAAGATGCAATTAAGAACGGCATAATAGCACCAACAATACCTAAGCGAATTACGCAATCGATTAAATAAAATCCGAAAGCCAAACAAATAACCCATGAGAAAAGCCACATCAAAAATCCACTAATCATCATATCCCAATCAGGCCAGCTCAAAGCCCCTGCAGCACCATGTGTAGCTACACACATCAAAGAACTGCCTATAGCTTGTGATGTTGCAATTTCTTGAGCAACAGCTTTTAAGAAACAATCGATTTTAGTATAAAGTTCTCTTGAATAAAATACTACTCCTTCCGCAGCCGGCAATCCTTTATCAGAAACGCAACTCTTTACATCTACTGTTGCTGTTCCGATTTCTTGGTGAACCAGAAATGACGCTCCAAATTCTAATCCCGCAGAAAGCAATGGCTGAAGAACTAAACGATACAATTCTTCACCATTTGAAAGAATTAACCACGCTAAAAGAACTTTAAAAGAGATAGTTAGAGCCTCGGAAATATATTTAGGAGCATCTTGTTTCGTAAAAGCACTTACTTGTTTTAAAGTAATAAATGCTAAATATAATGCAAATCCGATAGCTAATAAAATTTTGAATGCTTCAGCCAAAGTTTTATAAGACACGGTAGCCATCGCTTCAGAAGCATTGTACAACACTTCAAATAACGGGCAAAATATACATTTCTCCATTATGGACAATTTATATTGAGGCGGAAGGCAACCCGTCAATATTCCAACCCCTTCTCCTCCCGATGAAAAAGCAACCCTTGTTCCGTCAGGTAAAGCCACCGTCATTGATTCCCCGGATTTGATTTTATCCCAACCATAAGAAACTTCTGCGCTTTGCCAGTTTTCAAGCTTCGCATATTTAGCATCTTGTTGAGCAACCCAATTTTCATCACCACCGAGAGCACCAATTAACCAAGCATCTGCTTGCGTCATAGCAGATGTAACGCTATCCCCCCAGCCATGCGAACCAAAAACATCGCCCAGATCATTTAATCCTTCGCGTACTTGTTCTTTTGATGCAGCATAAACATATCCGGCTCCATCTACTACAGCATCTCTAGTTTCTACCCATGCTTTATCAATTGCTTTACCAGCTTTTTTTAAGCTTCTCTTTGTGCAACCTATCGGGTCAGTCCAAAAGCTTGCATCAGCCTGATTTACACCAATGCTCCAACTTTCCCAGTTCATACTGCTAACCGTATACGAATCGTAAGTTTTGGTTTCAAATGTTGGGCCTTTTATGTCCACCATCATCAATCCCAATACCAAAAGTCCGAAACTGAATATTTTTGCCATAGTTTTAGTCATTGTTTTTTCCTCGTCTAAAGGGATTGCCAAACACTTTCAATCCTATTAACAGTAACACCGCCACCAGTATCAAAGAGTAAAGGAAAGCATGCTTAAAAGTGAACAAAGACAACACATCCGTAAAATACATAAGTGCCAGTCCTAACAGTATGCCCACATTGATTAAAACAGTTTTCATCCAATACTCCCACTACTATTTATACCAGTATAGCATAAAAAATATCAAAAAAATGTTACAGTTTTTTTATTTTTTAACGGGATTTGAATTTATTGTTTTTTATGAAGTTAATACAATAGGTTATGAGCTTTTTGTTTTTGCAAGGATTTAAGCGAAAATATTTGACCGGCAAAATCTCTTTTGCATTGTCAATATGCGAGTCTTTTGCAGATGCAAAATTTTCTTTCCATTTCTGTGGTATAAAGCCGGAAAATAACCTTAGAATCGGATTCCATGTGGTGATTACTCCGATATCGGCATTTTTAGGGAAGGGAGCTAGCACATCAACATAATCCGAATCGTAAATCTCTGTAGCCGGTCCGAATAATTTTTTCAAAAAAATCGACCTATTTATTGATTCGCCGATTTTGTTGCCCCGATTCGGAACATCGATGGCTACAATCTTACCTATTTTGAATTTTCTTTTCCATGCGCTTGATTTTGAAAACATTTTTCTCAAAATTAGACCGCCGAAACCATAAACTACAAAATTTATTTCCTTAACATCTTTCAGGTTTTTTAATAAAAATTCCACCTGTTCAACTAAAGTGTGAAATGTACGTCTTGTTGAGGGGTAGTTAATGGCGATAGGAGTGTATCCTCCCGATTCGAATGTTTGGACCATTTCGTTAAAAGAATCTTTTGTTCCGCAAAAACCATGCAGAAACAAGACTGCTTTTTCTTTTGGTCGCAACAGCTGATACACTTCTATATAATGTATAAAAGAGTTTTGGCAACGCAAAAGCGTTCCCGATTCTCGTCTTATATCCCAAGCATCAAGGAGTCTGTATTTTCCGGTAATGCAATTCTTTTGTATTCTCCAGCCTTGATAAAAAAACAGGTCTTCCCAAAGCTGCATCCCGCCTAATGTAAAAAACGTAAACTTCATTTCCTTATATATATAAAGTGCAACCGAGACGCATTATATCAGAATTATAAAAAAATAAAAGAGTCTTATTGTATAGAGTCGCGAATTTTTTGAGCCAAATATAATATATATGTATGGTATTCGCTTATGATTATAGTATTGGGAATAAAAAACTGAAAAATAAAAATGCTGTTATTCAATGGGTTATAAAAAAATCAAAAAAAAATCAAAAAAAATGAATTTTTTGTATTGACATCTGGAGCAGAACAATCTATAACCGCTTTCACCGACGCGATGTTGAAACGCAGAACGGCGGCGGCCAAAAACGGCCGGTTATACAAACAGAGTAAATAAGACTAGAGGATATGCGGACGGTATATTTGTTAATAAATAAGTATAAAGTCTGTATATTAAGGAACCTAAGGAAATTCTTTAGAGTAAGTAATGACAGGCAGGATTAAATTAATTTAA
>JAZRCM010000011.1:0-135940 GCA_045659785.1 Alphaproteobacteria bacterium | reverse complement strand
GCTGTAAAGCTTGCACCGCCTTCTTCTGCCAATACTTTGGTAATAGCGGCTGTTAATGTGGTTTTACCATGGTCTACGTGACCAATTGTACCAATGTTGCAGTGAGGTTTGTTTCTCTCAAATTTCTCTTTTGCCATTGTTATATTATCCTAAAATAAATTAAAAAATTAAAACAAGCGGGAGGACGGTTTAACCCGTCCACCCTATTCTATTATCTTATGCGTTCTTTGCTTTTACTTTTTCTGCAATGTCGTTCGGAACTTCAGCATAATGGTCAAATACCATTGTAAACTGAGCACGACCTTGAGAAAGTGAACGTAAGGTATTTACATAACCAAACATATTAGCCAATGGAACTTGTGCATTAACAACACGAGCATTAGCACGTTGGTCCATACCGTTTACAAGACCACGACGAGAGTTTAAGTCGCCGATGATGTCACCCATATATTCTTCAGGAGTAACAACTTCTACCTTCATAATCGGTTCCAACAATTTTGGTCCTGCTTGACGCATACCTTCACGGAAAGCAGCACGAGCAGCAATTTCGAAACACATAACGTTAGAGTCAACTTCGTGGTAAGCACCATCGTAAAGGTTACATTTAACACCGGTTACAGGGTATCCGGCAATAACACCGGCATCCATAGCAGAGCGCAAACCTTTTTCAACACCAGGAATATATTCCTTCGGTACGTTACCGCCAACAACTGTGTTTTCAAATTCAAATCCTGTGTAACCTTCCATCGGTTCAAATTTAATTTTAACCTTAGCGAACTGACCGGCACCACCAGATTGTTTTTTGTGAGTATATTCAATATCACAAGGTTTAGTGATGGTTTCACGATAAGCCACTTGAGGTTCACCGACATTACATTCAACTTTAAATTCACGTTTCAAACGATCAACGATGATTTCCAAGTGCAATTCACCCATACCTTTGATGATGGTTTGACCGGAATCAGGATCTGAAGAAACTTTGAATGAAGGATCTTCCATAGCCAAACGAGACAAAGCCAAGCCCATTTTTTCAACGTCAACTTTAGTCTTCGGTTCAACGGCCAATTCAATAACCGGATCAGGGAACACCATGTTTTCGAGAACAATCGGATTAGATTGATCACAAAGTGTATCACCTGTAGTGGTATCTTTCAAGCCGGCAAGAGCTACGATATCACCTGCATGAGCTTCTTTCAAGTCTTCACGTTTGTTAGAATGCATCAAGAGCATACGACCAACACGTTCTTTCTTATCTTTAACAGAGTTATAGATATAAGAACCTGCAGTCATTGTTCCTGAATAAATACGAGTAAAGGTCAAAGAACCTACGAACGGATCGTTCATAATCTTGAAAGCCAAAGCAGACAAAGGTTCATTGTCATCAGGTTTTCTTTCGATTTCAACATCTGTATCAGGTTTAACGCCTCTGATTGCATCAATATCAAGCGGAGAAGGCAAATAATCAACTACTGCATCCAACAAAGGTTGAACACCTTTATTTTTGAAAGCAGTACCGCAGAATACAGGAACAAAATTTTGTTTCAATGTACCTTTACGGATACATTTTTTCAAAGTTTCAACAGGAATTTCTTTACCTTCAAGGTAATCTTCCATAGCTTGTTCGTCTTCTTCAACAGCCATTTCTACCAATTCTTGATGATATTTTTCAGCTTTTTCTTTCAAATCAGCCGGAATATCTTTGATTTCAATCGGAGAATCCGGAGTATCACCGGTATAAACGATTGCATTCATATTCAACAAATCAACAACGCCTTGGAATTCTGCTTCTGCGCCGATTGGGAGTTGCAAAGCCATCGGGCGAGCACCCAAACGGTCAACAATCATATCCAAGCAACGATAGAAGTTTGCACCAATACGGTCCATTTTGTTGCAGAAACAAATTCTTGGAACGCCATATTTGTCAGCTTGTCTCCAAACTGTTTCTGATTGAGGTTCAACACCTGCAACAGAGTCAAATACAGTGATGGCACCGTCCAATACACGCAAAGAACGCTCAACTTCAACTGTGAAGTCAACGTGTCCCGGAGTATCAATAATATTTACACGGTGATTTTTCCAATAACAAGTTGTAGCAGCAGATGTAATTGTAATACCGCGTTCTTGTTCTTGTTCCATCCAGTCCATGGTAGCTGCACCATCGTGTGTTTCACCAACTTTGTGGTTTACACCTGTATAGTACAAAATACGTTCGGTTGTTGTTGTTTTACCGGCATCAATGTGAGCCATAATACCGATGTTTCTATACATTTCCAATTTATGTGTACGAGCCATTGTCTTATCCCTCGATTAGAATTTGTAGTGAGAGAATGCTTTGTTAGCTTCTGCCATTTTGTGGGTATCTTCACGTTTCTTAACGGCTGAACCACGGTTAGCAGCAGCATCTAAAAGCTCATTAGCTAATCTTTCGGTCATTGTTGTTTCTGAACGTTTCAGAGCAGCACCGATAATCCAACGAATAGCCAATGCTTGACGACGGTCAGCACGAACTTCGCAAGGAACTTGGTAAGTTGCACCACCAACACGACGAGATTTAACTTCTAACATCGGTTTTACGTTTTCGATAGCTTCATTAAAGACTTCCAAAGGAGCTCTTTTGGTTTTGTTAGCCAAAATGTCGAAAGCTGAATATACAATTTTTTCAGCAACGGCTTTTTTGCCATCTTCCATAACATTATTAATAAATTTAGCTACTACCTTGTCATGATATTTTGCATCAGGTAATACTATTCTTTTTTCTGCACTATGACGACGTGACATAACTTACCCTCCTATTTCGGTCTCTTAGCGCCGTATAATGAACGACGTTGACGACGTTTAGCAATACCTTGAGTATCCAAAGTACCACGAATAATATGATAGCGAACACCAGGCAAGTCCTTTACACGGCCTCCTCTAATCAGCACCACTGAGTGTTCTTGAAGATTATGACCTTCACCAGGGATATAGCTGATTACTTCAAAGCCGTTGGTTAAACGAACGCGAGCCACTTTACGCAACGCAGAGTTAGGTTTTTTAGGGGTTGTAGTGTAAACCCTTGTGCAAACACCGCGTTTTTGTGGACAAGCTTTCAAAGCCGGAACTTTGTTTCTTTTCACTTTAGGTGTTCGTGATTTACGAATTAACTGACTAATTGTAGGCATCACAATTTCCTTATTTAAAATTAAAACATAAAAAACCGCAGTTTTGACACGATAAATCGTTCAAAACACGGGAAAAACTCTTATTTTTCAACTTCTTCGAGCCTTTTACGACTCCCAAGAATTGAGCGCATACTAATGTTTAAATTATTGAGTGTCAACAGTTTTTTATCGTTTTAGGCATAAAAAATGCCGAATAATAAATATCCGGCATTTTGAAAAATATTTTGAAAAAATACAAATTTATTCAACATCAAAATCGAGTTCAGCCTCATCGGCAGACATATCCACATTAGCCATAGCTTCTTGTTGAGCCAAAATCTCTTGAATATTGAATTTAATCGGGTCAGAAACTTTCTTTCCGTCCACATAAATACCTGTTTCGCTCAAAACTATCGAAACCGTATCAACCGTTTGCCCCTTACCATTTTTTGTACGTTTAGATAAGTCTATTTTGCTTCGTATTCCCTCGGTAAATCCTGCTTTCAAACAAGAGGCAGGAAAACTGTCGGGAGAAACCTTTTGTTCTTCTTCACAAACTTTAGAATAATCCGGAACAATCTTATCAAAATTATCTGCAGTTATTTTTGCATTTCCGACAACATAATCACCGGACTTTTTCACTGCAGCAATAAAATTCAAATTCGCGTCATCAAAAATACCGCTGATTTGCATTTTAAATTCCATTTTTGCCAAAATTTCATCTGCGGCCATCAATATTTCTTTTTGATATTTATCGGCAATTTTATCGGCATCGGTATTATCACCGCTTGCAAGAGCCGCTTCCATTATTTTTTCTTGTATTGATGAAATCTTGTCCACGGCACTTACAGGTATATCCTTAAATAAATATTTGATAACAATTCTGTTTAATGAAAAGTCAGTCAACAACGGAGATGATATATTATAAATATCTGTTCCGAAGTTCATTTTTATACTGTCATTTTCTCTTTCGGCTTTTGTAGATACCTTCATATCCATAGTTATGGGATTCCCCATAGTCTCAACACTAAACCCGTTTATTGCCATCACGGAAGACGAATTCAATGCAGCACCGGCATCCATTATAAGTTTTGAATATTCCTTTTGACCGTTATCTTCAAAAACGGCCACCATTTTATTTACAACCGATTTGATAGACATTGAAAACATCATATGTTTCAAATTAAAACCGTTTGCACTCCAATCCACACTATATGTCATCTGACCGTTAGCCGGCACCATTGTCGAATTGAAGTTTAACGATTTCAAGTTAGCAATTTCGCTCTTTAATCCGGTAGTTTCATCTTTTTCGGAATAAGTAATATTTTCAGCTTTTATACTTTGAGCAACAATTTCCTTAATTTCGGGAACAAAATGTAATTCCTCCGAATAACTTGCAGGCACAAAATTGTGAAATGCAAATAAATTATGTGCAATATTTTGGAGTCTTGCAGGAGAATTTGAAGATAATTTATAACGAGCTTTTCCGCTAAAATCTTCAATTTTTACAATATCCATATCCGAAGCCGGAATTTTTTCGGTGATTGTAACCGGCTCGCCTTTTTCATCAATCTTCGGCAAACCGAGTTCATCTGTTGCAAATGATATCACTTCATTTTCGGGGAGTTTTAGTTTTAATGACGAACCGTTTTCTTCCACAACAACTGATTCGTATATGTCTCCAAATTTTTCAGAAAGACTGTTTTGTAATTCTTCTACCGTCACATCAGCGGCATAAATTGTTCCGCTCAGCAAACAAACTCCGGCAACTGTTGATAAAAAAATTTTTTTCATATACACCTCCAAATAATGTTTATGTGTATTATAATCAATAAAAACAACTAGACAAGAAAATTGAATACAATGTTGACAAAAAACCGCTTGCCAATATTGCTAAAATATGGTATAAGGTTACGCATTGCGAAAAACATTATGATGTTTTTGCTACTGTTTTTATTAACAAGTTTAGGAAAAATAATGACACAAAACAAAGATTTGATATCAGCCTATCATACTATTGATAAGGAAATTAAAGCTTTGAACTTAATGAAATCAGAGCTTGGAGCATCTTTAACCGAAGCATTAGATTTAATGCAATCTGCTAAAGGTCGTGTTATCGTTACCGGTATGGGTAAGTCCGGACACATCGGCAAAAAAATTGCCGCAACCATGGCTTCAACCGGTACTCCTTCTTTCTTTGTACACCCTGCAGAAGCCAGCCACGGCGACTTAGGTATGTTGACCGGTGATGACGTAGTGTTGGCTATTTCAAACGGCGGAGAATCAAAAGAATTATCTGATATTCTCATTTATTGTAAAAGATACGGTATTCCTTTGATTTCAATGACAAAAAATCCTGATAGTACATTAGGTAAAGCCGGCGATATTTTGTTGAGATTGCCAAATGACGGCGAAGCTTGTCCTTTAGGTCTTGCCCCTACATCATCAACAACCGCAACTTTAGTTTTAGGCGATGTTTTGGCTATTGCTTTGCTTGAACGCAAAGGTTTTTCTGTTAATGATTACAAACAACGCCATCCGGGCGGAAAATTAGGTGCTATCCTACAAAAAGTTTCCGATTTAATGCACACCGGCGATGATATTCCTTTGATTGATGAAAATGCAGGAATGCGTCAAATTATTACAACCATGTCTTCAAAAATGCTCGGTTGTGTCGGAATTATTGATAAAAATGGCAATTTGACCGGTATGATTACTGATGGTGACTTACGTCGTGCCATGGTAAATTCTACCGACGATGAATTGTTTACTCGTACCGCAACTCAAATTATGACTAAAAACCCAAAAGTTACATCCGCGGATGTATTGGTTGCCGAAGTTGTAAACTTTATGAACAGCAAAAGCATTACTCAATTGTTTGTGGTTGAAGAACAAAAACCGATTGGTGTAATTCACTTGCACGATTGTTTACGCGCAGGCTTTACCGTTGGCGAAAAAGACGAAGCATCAGCCAACGCAAATACTAATGTATATAACCTTCGCAAAGTGGCATAATTAGGTGTTTGATTTAAAACAATTAGATAACCTTTTTAATGACGATAGCCTAAAAAAACAAATTAGCGCTAAAGAGGCGGCTTTGCAACGTCAAAGAAAACGAATGAGAATTATCAAAATTTGTTTTCCGGCCGTTGCTGCCGCCCTTATCGGTTTATTGGCAATTTTTCCGAGTTTACAGGAAAGAGACGAATTTTCCATCCAAATTTCTAAACCGACAAGACAGGATTTAGAAAAATTGCATATGGAAAATACGGTTTTATACGTTACCGACAAAGCTAACAGAGTAAACAGCTTTACCGCAGAAAACATTGATGAAATTACCCCCGGTTCACAACTGGTAAAATTCAAAAATCCGATAGGAAAAATCCCCACATCCGATACCGAGTGGCTTGATATTACCGCTCCGACCGGATTTTATGACCAAAAAACAAAAATCATTTCATTAAACGAAGACGTAAACATCAAGCATAGCAGCGGAACTGTCGGAAAAACCGCCGAAATGTTTTACGATTCCGACAAATCGAAAGCTCACGGTTCAAAACCGGTACAAATAGACGGAGATTCAGGCACCATAAATGCCCAAGGTTTTGAATATTATACCGACAAAGAGCATGTTATTTTTACGGGAAAGACCGAAATTCATACTTCTTCGGCATCAGCCGGAGAAAAAACAGACATATATGCAGATAAATCTGTCGAATATTTCAGATTCGAACAAAAAATGATTGCCACCGGTAATGCTGTCGTAAAAAGAAGCAATATGAATATAAACGGCGACATCATAACTGCCATATTTGAAAACACAAACGATAAAACACAAATAAACGATTTTACCGCCAAAGGAAATGTTTCTGTCGATAATAACAAAAACAAAGTATATTCCGATTATTTGAAAGCATTTTTCAAGTTATCAGATAAAAAAGAAAACATTATTGACAGAATTGAAATGACAGGTAACGTAAAAACAAAAACAACCGATGGAGAAGTATATGCCGATAAAGCCATATATTATCCTAATACCGGAAAAGTTGAACTTTTTGAAAATGTTGTTATTGTTAAAGACGGAAATAAGATGCAGGGAACCAAAGCCGAAACAAACCTTAATACGGGAACAAGCAAAATTTTTGCCGGCAAGAAGAATCGAGTATCCGGTGTATTTTATGAAGGCAGTATAGAGAAATAGTACTTGGGGAAAACAAGATGTTTGATAAGAAACAAAATTCTACTCTCGAAGTTTTTAATATCGGAAAAAGATATAAAAATCGTCCGGTATTACGCAATGTTTCCTTACATGTAAAACGAGGAGAAGCTGTAGGTCTACTCGGCCCTAACGGAGCAGGAAAAACAACTTGTTTTTATTGTGTTACCGGACTTATCACCCCCGATTACGGCGATGTACACATCGACGGACAAGATATAACTACTCTACCGATGTATCGCCGTGCTCAAATGGGTATCGGTTATCTTCCGCAAGAAGCATCTATTTTCAGAAGTTTGAGTGTAGAAGATAATATTAAAGCCATCTTGGAAATTGTTATTGATAATGAAGATAAAAGAGAAAATATGCTTGAAGAATTGTTATCCGAATTTTCAATATCACACTTAAGAAAGTCTCCGGCAATGGCTCTGTCCGGCGGTGAACGTCGTCGCCTTGAAATAGCACGTGCATTGGCAAGCCAACCTAATTTTATTTTGCTTGATGAACCTTTGGCAGGTATTGACCCTATTGCCGTAGGTGAAATCAGAAATTTGGTATCACAACTCAAACATCGTGGTTTAGGTGTGCTGATTACAGACCATAATGTCAGAGAAACCCTTGATATTACCGACAGAGCATATATCTTACATGGTGGCACGGTCTTAATGGAAGGAACACCGGAAGAGATTGTTGCCAATGAAGAAGTACGCAGAGTATATCTTGGCGATAATTTTTCTATGTAATTTAACTTTTTTTTAAGTGTATTAGTTCAAAACTTGGCTTGTATTCTCTCAAAAATATGATATTATGAGAGTTCAAGGTTACAATTTATATTTTGCAAGGAAAAAATTATGAAGATTACATTTACAGGTAAACAAGTTGATATCAGCGACAGATTGCGCGCTCATATTGAAGAAAATGTTTTGAGTGCAGTAACAAAATATTTTAGTGACCCGATAGGTTGCAATGTTGCTTTCTCTAAAGAAGGTGAAGATTTTTCAGCTGAAGTTACCGTTCACCCTGCAAAAAACATCGTATTAAAAGGCACAGGTGAAGGTAGCGATCCTTACACAGCTTTCGACAATGCAAATGCTCACATCGTTGTAAGATTAAGCAAGCATAAAAATCGCTTAAAAGACCATAAAGGTAAAGTTGGTTTAGCCGAATTGGCAAGTGAAGCCGTATTGCCGATTATCGAAACAGAAGAAGAAATGGACGTTAATGTTGACGCTCCGTTGACTATTGCAGAAACAGGTGCAAACGTTCCTGTATGTTCTGTAAGCGAAGCTGTTATGTATATGGACTTGGCTAACGAGTGTGCTTTAATGTTCAGAAATGCTACAAACAACCGTATCAGCATGGTATATCGTCGCAAAGACGGTAACATCGGTTGGGTTGAACCGAAAGCAGACAAATAATACAAGGTATTTTATATGAAAATTTCTGATATATTAAATGTTGCGGACGTTATCACTTTAGACAAGGTGTCATCTAAACGTGAACTTTTGCAAAATTTGACTACTCAAGCAGCTAAGACCGCTAATGTTGACAGTCGCACTCTGTTTGATGTTGTTTTAGAACGTGAAAATTTGGGAACTACCGCTTTCGGAAAAGGAACAGCTCTTCCTCATGGTCGTATTCCTGAATTGAGCAAAATTCAAACTGTTTTTGCTAAAGTTAACGGCGGAGCAGATTTTGATGCAACGGATGGTCAAAAAGTAGACTTGGTATTTATGTTACTATCTCCGGAAAACAGTGGTGCTGATCATTTGATGGCTTTGGCAGAAATATCAAAACTGATTAAGAACGAAAACACCTGCTCAAAACTGCGAAAAGCAACAAGTTCATCAGAAATATATAAAATTCTTACCGAATAAAAAAAAACTCCGAACAGATTGTTCGGAGTTTTTCTTTTAAAAAGAAAATGTCTTAATCTTTTAACACATTCACTTTGTCATCACTGTACAGATTGAGTAAATCAACAACAAACCTTTCCGGTGAAGTTAACTCATCATCTGCACGACGCTCCAAATGCCATTTTTCGTAAAGTCTTCTGACTTTAAAAAAGACGACACTACTCATTCCCAACTTTTTGAGCACAGGATAAGCATCGGTCAACAGGTCATAGGTTTCTCTGGAAATCCAGTCGTCGAGGAAAAGCCAGTTAATCAGAGTAACATTGCCGGTAATGGTGGTCAAAACCTCACGAATGAAGTCAAAACACATCTGTTTAACCAACAACGGTTTTTCAAGCTTGCTATCATAAATATGATAGACAACCAAACTCTGTTCCTGAAGAATCTTCTGATTGTTAGAGAACTCAGTATCCAAAGCTATCTTCAGCAACTCTAAAGGAATAGGCTTTTCATATTCCTGACGATTGCGGAGATGCTTCAACACCTGTAACTGGAACAATCTGTCCTCATCAACTCGACGAGTCTTCTCTTCCTCTTCCGCGACTTTGTTTTTCAACCCCTCTATATCAAAATTTTTGATATAGTCTTCCGCATAACGATAGAACTCGTCATACTTACGGAGGTAGTTCTTAACATAGTCCATAACCTGCCCCAAAATACGGCTCGGGCGGTGTCCCTTACTTTGTTGCAAATGGTTTCGTCTTTCGGCCAGAGAGACAATTTTGTTTAAGTTGACATTCTTCTCGTTGCGGATTTTGAGAACAAGCTGATAAGCATAAGTTTCAGGGTCAACACGAAGGTCGTTAATATCTCTCGACATCTTCAAAAACCACTTATTATACAACGCTTTTTCAAACTCCGCAAACGGTGCCAGCAACTCCAAAACATTATCAGTGTCTTGCTCTAACTGAGAGAGGATAATAGCAACTTTTCTGGTTGTACGTGGCATTTTTGCACTGGCGATTTTTTCGCCTACATTCTTTGATATTTCCATAATAGTACTTGTTTAACTCTGGAAGTTTAGCATTTTTATAAGTTTTCGTCAACAAAAAGACGTTTTCCCCCTAAGGAGAAAACGTCTGATAACAGATTTCCGACTACTGCTCTACATCATATCCGAATGTATAGAGCAGAGTGTGAAAGTAGTACAATCTTCTGGCTCTTCGTCCGCTTTGAGAAGCCCTTTCAGGGCTTTTTAACTCAAGCTCACGAGCTAGCGCCAATCTCTCTTCCTCTTTTTTGAGGTGCTTGCGAATCTTATTCACAAGCAACGGCATCATCTCTCTGAAAGCCTCAACCGGTGCATGTTTACCACTGTCTCCCTCGTGCTTAATCATAAGACGAATGGCATCAAGGGGAACGAAATCACGATTCCACATCTGAATCCACAGAGAAACGGATGGCTCGACTCCGCTATCATATCTCTGCTCCAAATACTTGAAACAGAAGTTGGCGAGGTCATGGTCCTTTTCGGGATACTTCAAACCGTCAATGAGAAGATTCTCGGTCTCCATAGAAAAACCGGGAACCCCCTCATAACGAAGAATATACTCCTTAAACCTTGCTTTCTCGTCCTCAGTAAGAGCTGCCTTCTCAAGGCTACGGTGAATAAGGTACTCGTGACGACGATTGAAGATATAATTCCACAATGCCATCATTTCCTTTTTCATTGCATCCTTTTCGCTGTCGGTAAGAACGACGGGGATAATATCTTCGATATTCTCATCCTCTTCTCTCTCCAAACTAACAGGATTTCTCTTTGCCTCTCTGCGAGCGAACTCTTCAGGGTGACGTGTTTTCCACTGGTTGCGAAGTTCTTCGATTTGCTCCGCTGTTGGTCTAAACTTTTCTTTCTTCATCTGTTGTGTTTTTACTTGTTAGACGACAAAAACTTACTCTCGAAAGTGCTGATTGCCTGCAACATAGTGCTGTTGTCTTTTGCACAGGCACGGGCTACTGCCACAAAGGTCTTGTAAGCGTCACGCGTTGTTGCTTCAACGTGAGGCTTCTTGTTGTAAATTAAGGCCTCTGCCTTGTACTTGATGATAGGTTTTCTGAAACCGCTCATACGCATATCCTCGGTTACTTCGTTTACTACCACGAGGATTTCCTCTACTGATGCAGTCTTCAAGCTCTTCTTGAACTCGTTACTTGCCTTCTTTGCTTCTTCTTTTGTCATTTTGAAAAAGTTTTAGATTTGTTAATAATTATCCGAATGCTTAATATAGCTCTTTTTAATATAGACAAAAAACGGACATATTGCAAGTAAAAAATTTAATAAAAATTGTAGATTTTTTGAACTTTTATAATTATTATTTCGTTCTAGAGGTATGAGTAATATTTTATAGGATAAAAAAATGATAAAAAAGATTGTTATAGTCGCAGTTATCGGTGCAGCAGCTTGGTACGGATTTTCTTTTATTCAAAAAGGTAACGTAAAAGAAAATTATATAACTCACAAACTGTCACGAGGAAATATAACCGAGATGGTTTCCGCCTCGGGAACAATTAACCCTATTTCAAGTATTGATGTAGGTACTCAAGTTTCCGGTCGTATTCAAAAAATATATGTAGATTATAACTCTATTGTGAAAAAAGACCAACTTTTGGCTGAGATAGACCCCTCCTCTTTTGAATCTAACGTCGCAAGAGAAAAAGCAAATCTTGATGTTGCTAAAGCGCAGGTTATGAGTGCAAAAGCAAATCGTGACTACTATAAAAAGCACCTCGCAAGAATAAGCAAATTAAATAAACAAAACTTCTCTGCCGATAAAGAGCTTGACGAAGCACAAAGAGACTATGATACTGCCGTTGCAAGTGTTGCTCTGTACGAAGCTCAAGTTGAACAAGCTCAAGCCGCTCTCGATTATAACAAAATTCAACTCGGTTATACAAAAATCATTTCTCCGGTAGATGGTATTATCGTTTCAAAAAGTGTGGAAGAAGGACAAACCGTTGCCGCAAGTTTTGAAACCCCTACTCTGTTTAATGTTGCCGAAGATTTAACCAAAATGCAAATAGAAGCATCGGTTGTAGAAGCTGATATATCAAAAGTAAAAGAAGGACAAAAAGTTCTGTTTAATGTTGACAGTTTTCCAAATGAAACCTTTGAAGGTGTTGTTACTCAAGTTCGCAACGAAGCCGTTACAACTTCTAATGTAGTAACTTATGAAGTAGTTATTTCGGTCAATAACTTAGAGCATAAATTCAAACCGGGAATGACTGCTAATGTAGAAATTATTACGGCAAATGAAAAAGATATTTTGATAGTTCCGAACAAAGCCTTACGTTTTTCAATGGGAGATAATGTTCGTTATCAGGAAAAAGGCGTATGGATATTAAAAGACGGCAAACCTCAACGAATAAACGTTGTTGCCGGTGTTTATGACGATAACAATACACAAATAACCAGTAACGAATTGCAAGAAGGAACAGAAATTATCGTTGAAAAAGTCGATGCTGTTCAAAAAGGCGGTCGTAAAATGCCGATGAGGATACGATAATGTCATTAATCAAGCTTGAAAATATCAAAAAGAGTTACCCTTTAGGCGAGGAAATGCTTGAGATATTAAAAGGCATTTCTTTAGAAATCAATGCGGGAGAATTTGTTGCGATTATGGGGCCTTCCGGTTCGGGAAAATCTACATTGATGAACATTTTAGGCTGTCTTGATAAACCGACTTCAGGAAAATATTTTTTAGACGGCAAAGAAGTCGGAACTTTAGATAATGACGATTTAGCAACCATTCGCAATCAAAAAATCGGCTTTGTTTTTCAAGGTTTTAACTTACTTTCCAGAACATCTGCTTTAGAAAATGTCGAACTTCCGATGGTCTATGCCGGTGTTCCCGATTTTGAAAGACACAAAAAAGCAATTAAGGCTCTTAAAGCAGTAGGTTTGGAAAAACGTATGGACCACCAACCTAACCAACTGTCCGGGGGACAACAACAACGTGTTGCTATCGCACGAGCTCTTGTAAACGAAGCTCCGATTATTTTTGCCGATGAACCTACCGGAAACTTGGATACCAAAACCAGTGTTGAAGTTATGGAGCTTTTTACAAAATTTAATAAGGAACTCGGAAGAACAATAATTTTGGTTACGCACGAAGAAGATATTGCACAATATGCTGACCGAATTATCAAAGTTGTTGACGGAGAAATTTTAAGCGATACGAGGAACAAAAAATGATAGAATTAAAAACTATAACAAGTATTGCAATCAGAGCCATAAAGGCTAACAAAATGCGCTCATCTCTGACCAGCTTGGGCATTATTATCGGTGTAGCTGCAGTTATCGTCATGTTAGCAATCGGAAACGGAGCACAAGTATCAATCCAAAAAGATATGAAAAGCATGGGCTCAAATCTGATGATGGTTCGCTCAGGATCTTCTACATCAAGCGGAGCCAGAGGAGGACGAGGCTCGCTTCCGACAATGAAAGCCGGCGATGGAGATGCTATTCAGGAAAAAATCAGCAAAATAAAACTTGCGGCTCCGGTTTTGGAACAAACCAACCAAATCGTTTATGGTAATGCTAACTGGGCAACATCTACAACCGGAACCGACAACAGATATTTTCAGATAAAAGAATGGGAACTCGATTATGGCCGTAATTTCTCCGAAAGTGATGTAAAAAATGCCGCAAAAGTCACTATCTTAGGTAAAACCGTCGTAACCGAACTTTTTGGAGATGTTGACCCTATCGGAAAAACGATTCGCATAAAGGGAATGCCGTTTACGGTTATCGGAGTACTTGATAAACGTGGTGAAAACGGAATGGGACACGACCAAGACGATGTTGTTTTTATTCCGATTACAACCGCCCAGAAAAAAATCATCGGAATAACATTTCCCGATCAGGTCAATATGATAATGCTTCAGGCGGTTGACGGCGAAGCCACCTATTCTTCACAAGAAGAAATTACACAACTGTTAAGACAAAGACATAATTTGGGCGAGAACAAAGAGAACGATTTTATCATTATGAATATGACACAAATGCAAGAAATGATGGAAAGTTCAACCCAAGTCATGACAATTTTACTCGGCTCAATAGCTTCCATTTCTTTGCTTGTCGGCGGTATCGGAATTATGAACATAATGCTTGTATCCGTAACCGAACGCACCAGAGAGATTGGTATAAGAATGGCTATCGGTGCAAAAGCTTGGGATATCAGATGGCAATTTTTGATGGAATCGATAGTTTTATCCTTAATCGGCGGAATGGTTGGGATTATGACCGGTTTGTTAGGTGTTCAAATTATGAAAACAGTAACGACCTTTACCCTTATAATTGACTGGGCTTATGTTATAATTCCTTTTGTATTTTCCGGACTTGTAGGAGTATTGTTCGGTTTTTATCCTGCGTATAAAGCATCTCTCTTAAACCCGATTAATGCATTGAGATATGAATAAGTAATAATTACAAGCTCTCATAAAGCACAAAAAAAGAGTCTGGCGATGCCAGACTCTTTCAAAATATCTCTTGCGAGAATTCTCTTAGTAGTTTTTAGCCTTTTTCTGCAAAACACCTTTGATATAGAAGGTACAACCGACAAAAAAGCGACGATCGGTTGAATTGTTGACAGTCGCACCATTTACCTTGAACTCATGTTTCACATCATAAGTGTGAGCAGAGAGCTCAATACCCCAACGAACAGGGCTCATAAAATGGCGTCTTTCGTAACCTATCTTCAATCCGTATGCTAAGCCCATAGAGGTAGGAACTGAAGTTCCATTAACTATGATATTATCGTCCTCGTATGAGAACTGGCTGTCATTGCGTGCTTCCTGCAATCCAATCTTGGCACCTACATAAAACTTATTCGTTTGCAAATTGTTCTTTCCCCATTTAGCTACCGAAATAGCAGGTTCAAAGAAGCAATTAAATGCACCATAAGCTTTTCCTGAGGCGTCAGATATTTGTGCGTAGCTTGCGCTAACATCCCAGTCCATGACTCTTCCGGCATAACCAAAGACTACACCGAAATTATAACCAAAGACGGCGCCAGATCCCTGACCGAAGTCGTAAGCACCACCAATTTTGGCAGTACCGTGGAACCCCTCAATAGTCTGACCTTTCCAAGCCACAGAGCCATCTGGCAACACCATCACAAGCTCATCGTGACGAAGACCTCCTAAGGCTTCATGATATTCAAGTTTTACCGAATCAATGCTATTTGCTGCTGCAATTCTTCTTGTTTCATCCTGGGCGTTTGCTGAGAATGCACATACTACTGTTAACACACTCGCTAATATAATATTTTTTACCATTTTTGTAAGAATTTAAGTTATAAAAAATCTCCGCCGGGGTGCTTGTTGCACCGCGGGGAGAAAATGTTTATTAAAAGAAACCTACTCCGGCTTTTGCCGTTTCGGTATAAGAGAGTTACCTCCTGAAGCATAATGAAAAAACATTAACGCAAGCTCAAGCTAGAATCTGCAGTTGTTTTACCATTGTTCTTAGCATAGCTGATGGTAATAGTATTACCCTCAATCTTGTAAGACTGTGCTGAAGGAGTAGGAGTAACGTCAACACCAATGCCTAGAGAAATGGCATTGTTTTCCATTACAGTGTGGTCCCAAGAAGCATTAGTACCTGCGTAGATCCAACGACCATTGCTGGTGATGATCTTTGCTGGAGCCCACTTGCTACCGGTCCAAACACCGCTGTAAGAAGCATTCTTTGAACACTTGCTTACACCATTAGCTGATGCTACAGACTGCTCGAAAGCATAGATGAGACTCATGTCTACCTTACCGTTAGGAGCCATAACGACACCATTCTCGTAAGTAAACACAATCATATCCATGAAACGATCGCCAGTGTTCTTCTGTACGCGAGTATACTTCGCTGATACAGGAGCACCAAGCCAATGAGGAACTACGCTGTCGCCATTGTCGCCATTGTCGTCGTTGCCACCATTATTGTTACCGTTATTCACGATAACCCACAACTCTGCAGGAGCTGATGCAGATGCGTTACGACCATTGAAGGTTGCAGACATTGCATGAATGTAGCTCTTGCGGTTATAGGTGTTTCCACCGTCCTGAACATCGCTCATATCAGACATATTAAATCCGTTATCTGAAACATTCTCATACTCCTTGTAAAGCATGTTGTGATTCATAGGATTGTAAACAGCCTTCTCATAGCGAAGCGTAAAGCCTCTGTTGAACTTGTTGTTGCCAACAGTGTAGTTACGCTCGTATGTCTGAATAGTGAAGTCACCTGTAGTATGGGTGTTAACGAGCTGCTCCTGACCGAGGCTTGCGCCATTCTGAGTCAGGTCAAAGTTGTCAACAATGCGAGTAATTGAAGCCGGAGCTACAAGATTATTCACAAGGTTAACAGACTTACGATACTTCTTCTCACCAGAAACACTCCAAACTTCGGTAATCTCAATCCATGTCTTTGAGGTATTCTCATTAACATAGTCGATACCCTCGTCTGTAATAGTCTTTGAGAGAAGTTCATCTTGAGCAACTGTAACTCTGATTTCGGTTTCTGCTTTAGCATTTACGTTACGACCGTTGAAGTTTGCAGCAATGCTGTGAACATTCAACATACGATCGTACTCATACGTGCTTGACATTTCTGTCATTGTGAAACCGTTGTCAACAATACCCTCGAAACATGCCTTAGGCATATCGAAAGTATTGTTACCATCTGACC
This sequence comes from Alphaproteobacteria bacterium, assembly GCA_045659785.1. Lineage (GTDB taxonomy): Bacteria > Pseudomonadota > Alphaproteobacteria > RF32 > CAG-239 > JAFUYI01. Next base: position 118,990 of record JAZRCM010000011.1, on the reverse strand, counting down.
AAACTGCAGTCTCATGAGAGAGAACGAAGTTCTTTGTGAAAACATCGTTACCCACGAGATAGTTCTGCACGTGCTGGCTGATGGTAAAGTTACCCTCTGTGCGGACACCTGCCTTTGTCTCATCGCTCAACTCAGCAAGGATCTGATTAAGATCGAAGCTAGGAAGAACCATAATCTCGTATGCAGGAGAGTTTACAGAGAAGTTAAGGATTACCTCATAACGACTAGTAACAGCGCCACTGACAGCATATGTACGAGTAATCTCAATCCAAGACTTTGCGGTACCTGTACCATTGTTGAATGAAATGATATCAAAACCCTCATTAGTCTTTGCGATTGAAATAAGCTCATCCGCAGCCTCTGTCTGAAGTGTGTGATAACCCAACTCCTCACGACCATTACCCATGAAAGAAACTTCATAAGCAGATGTGCAGAGTGTGTAGTTATAAGCACCTTCCTGACCTGCGTCAGCAGTCTTTACAGACTTATACGTAACATTTCCGTTAGCTGCAGGAAAATCGCAACGTACTCCCCACACGTAAGTATATGCATCAAGGTAGTCAATTGAACCAATCTTGCTATACTTATCAAACTTGTCAACGAACTCACGAGTTGTCTTTGTAAAAAAGACACCGTTCTCGTCATAGTTTGATGTCTTGGGGGCTGAGAGCTCGAATGCGACATGCTCAATAGAAGGATTTACAACCGAAGTTGTGTCATTAGGATTGATGTTGAAGTTAACACCACCAAGAGGAACAACCACTGTTGTGTCCTTTACGAACTGACCATCCTCGAACATTTCTGCTTTAACGATACCGTTTTCGGCGTCACGAGTGATTGTGGTCTTAATCTCGGTATCAGTACCAGGGATAACAACACCGCCATTGCTCTTACTTTTGATTTCCCAATCTTCAAGGTTTTTGTCGCAAGATACGAACAATACCATACTTACCATTGCCATGATAACAACGGTCATTAAACTTCTAAAATCTACCTTTGCCATAAGTTATTTGTTTTTAATTAATAATCAGTTTGGCAATTCTCCACTCTTTTTAAAACACCATTTATAACTCTTTCATTAATACAAAAAATGAAAAAGATTTTTTTAAAAATACTGTCTCTAATTGAATAGAATAATTGCTTATATCGACAAGATAGCACATTTATTTTTCAATAGCAACATTTTTTTGCGAAAATTTACAAAAAAATTTGCTTAAAAAATTAACTTTTTTATTCGTAAACCATTATATGTATTGATTTATAAGCTTTTGGATAATTTTTATATTTTTTGTCTAAAAATTTCAAAACAGTTAAAATATCATCATTTATCTTGCAACGAATATTGCTTTTCAGCAGAAACGGTCAGCAATTCAAAATCCTCTAAAAACCACTCCATTTCTTCATCAGAAGCCTTTATCATTTCATAAAATTTATTGCGATATGACAATATCAGCGAACTTTCTCCGATTTTTATATCGGTTATTTTGATAACATCTTTTACCTTGTGCATTCTGAACTCAACAATAAACTGCATAGGTTCGCCCTGCGGACTCTGTTGATATTTTATATTTGCCGTAACAAAAACATCTTTTTTATCACTTCGGCTTCCGGTTATATCAAAACTCAGACGGTTTTCAAAAGTAAGCGGGAATCCTTTATAAACGTTTATGGAATATCGCTTAAACAAATCCATATATTGCTCCCGTTGTTCAGGCGACATTTGTCTCCAATATTTTCCGACCACAAACTTGCCGATATAGTCTAAATCCACATAATTTAAGAACATGTCGTCAAGCTTTTGATATTTTGTCGCTATATCTTTTTCCGCAAAAAAGGATAACAGATTATTTCCCTGCTCCAAAGCGAAACTTTCTGCCTCTTGCAAAGTTAAATCTGCCGCTTTTGTCGGCACTGCAAACAACAATAGCCCAAAAAATAGGATAAAATGTAAAAAATAGTTACTTTTCATAAAGAATTACCTTATATATTAACACTATATGGACTAATCATAACATGAATGGTAAAAAAAATGAAACTAAAATTGTGGTTATGCTGTTTTTTATTAACAATTTATAGCGGAACAGCTTTTGCATCAGTATCATCAGATGCCGGATTGTACTATATCAACAACAGAGGCGTTGTTCGTTGCGGTACTCCAAGCGATAACAAAATCTTTGCTTATAAAGACGAAGAAGGAAAATGGCAGGGAATCAGTCCCGAAATATGCCGAGTTATATCTACGGCGATTTTTGGTCGCAGCGACAGAATCAAAATGGTCTTTGTTCCGGAAACAATGGTTTCAGATGCGTTAAGCACCAACAAAATAGATGTTATGATTGGCGGAATGCCCTATTCCGCAACAAACGAATCTTCAACAAAAGCCGCTCCGGTTGCACCTATTTATTATGACCGTATGGTATTTCTAGCCAGAGATGCTGCTAAAGCAAAATCCATGAAAGATTTTCAAGGAGAAAAAGTTTGTATTGTTGACGATGTTGATGATTTAAGTCGTCTTAATGCTTTTAACGACAAACATCAGCTTAATTTCAAAATTATGAACTATAAACTCTCAAGCCAAGCAAAAGAATCTTTCTTGTTAAAACGTTGCCGCTTATTTGTAGGTAATGCGATGTTATTGAAAGATATGCTCCTTCACACTCCAAGTGGTATGAGCGGAGTCGAGATGCTACCGGAAACTATTGATACTCGCCCGTTTTATTTATATACCGACAAGGCTAATACAACTTTGCGCAGTGCATTAAAATGGATTATGAATGCAACAAAATTAGCGGAAGAAGTAGGATTAACTCAAGATAATTACACCTTGAACCTAACTACTAAAGATATATCCATGCGCAACCTTTTAGGAATTGATGACAAGTTGTGGAGTCGCTTCAAATTAGAACCGACGTGGGTTCAAACCTTATTAAAGGAACGCGGACACTACGGAGATATTTTTGAAAATACTTTAGGTTCAAAATCTCGTTTTAACCTCAAAAGAGGAAAAAATCATCTGCTTAAAAACGGCGGTTTAATGTTCTCTGAAGAATTTTTATAGGATAAAAATATGCGTCCTTCAATATCTGTTATTATTCCGGTATATAATGCCGCAAAATATTTGTCTCGTTGTATCAACAGCATTTTTGAACAAAATTACGACGATACCGAAATTATATGTGTTAACGACGGCTCGACTGACGAATCGCTAAAAATTTTAGAAGAATACGGCGATAAGATAAAAATAATTAACCAAGAAAATAAAGGTGCAGCAGCCGCCAGAAACGCAGGTATTAAAATCGCTTCAAAAGATTATATTACCTTTATTGATGCAGATGACTATATTGACAACGGTTTATTTCAACATTTTGCCGATTCTATCGGAGAAAATGACATTGATATATTTATGTATAACGGCAAAATCATTACTCAAAATCAAAAACAGGAACATTTTTTCTTTAATGAAAGTATGTTTAAGCCAGGTGTAACGGAACAAAGTATAATCGACCATTACAGTATTGCCAACTACTTTTACGGCAACCAGTCCGTTTGCAACAAAATATATCGCCGTGCATTTTTGTCGGAACATAATATCTTATTAAATGAAGGCACAATTTTTGAAGATACGCCTTTTTATTTCAAAACGCTGATACACGCAAAAAAAATCAAATTCACGCTAAAGCCGTATTACAACTATTTATCGGATAATCTTTCATCGGTAACAAAAACGGTAGGAGATAATGCTTTCGGTTTGTTTGATACTTTTTTAGCAATGGAAAATGATGTTCGAGAGTTAAAATTATGGGACTTTTTTTGTTATGCCCTATTCCAGCTTGAATATGAAAAACTCATTTCCGTAATGAGTGAAATGAAAGAAGAAAGACGTGCCGAGTTTTTTGCTAAATCAAAAGAATTTATCATTGAGAGAGTACAAAAATTAAAACCTGAAATATATGTAAATCTAGTAAATATCAATTTTTGCCAAGCCCTCATAAATTATAGTTTTGAGCAATTTTGCGATACTTTGTTGCTCTCAAAATCAGACTACAAATATCAAAACAAAGTTTATGAAAATCCTTTATTTTCAATTATCGTTCCGGTTTATAATACCAGACGATTTTTACCGCTTTGCTTAAAAAGCTTAATTAATCAAAGTTATGATAATTTTGAGATTGTATGCGTCAATGACGGATCTCCCGATGACAGCGGAGAATTTCTTAAAGAAATTGCAGAAAAAGATTCTCGCATCAAAATTATTACACAAAACAACAAAGGGCTGGGCGGAGCCAGAAATACGGGAATAAGAAACGCAACCGGAGAATATATCTTGTTTTTGGATAGCGATGACTGGCTGTCTTTAGATACATTGAAAAAAATCTCCGAAACCATAAAAGAAAAACCTACGGATATCGGAATTTTCGGATTTAATGAGTTTATTGATGACAATATGCGCCTGTTGCCGACAGACTATATCAATCAATTCGATAAATTTGATATATGTAAATGTGCAGATATAAAATCGTTGATGTATTTATTCCAATGTGTTTGGAATAAATATTACAAAAGAGATTTTCTCATCAATAATCGTCTGTTTTTTGCTGAAAATGTTGTGTTTGAAGATGTAATTATTCATACCAAAGCAATGATTTTAGCAAACAGCATAGCATTTTGTCGCGGTAATTTTTATTATTATCGTATTCGTCAGGACAGCATTATGAAATCACAATATTCGCATAAAAAAATTGATGATTTGGTATATGCTTTCTCAAGTACGATTCGTTGGTTGAAGAAAGACGGATATTATAATGAATATAAAGATGTACTATTCGCTTTTGCCAATAATATATTAGCCGTTCATCAGCAAAGAGCCGGACAAACTTTCGGTAAAATATTAGTCGAAAGAGTTAAAGAATGTCCGGAATTACGGGAATTATTGGGAATACGCAAATAAAGAAACTAAGAGCTGTTATAAAACAGCTCTTTTTTTTATTTTCACTATTGACATTTTTATCAAAAAGTACGAAGTTTAACCCCGAAGTTATCAATGAGGGTAGCTTCGATGTGGATTTAACCTAACTTGTCCCGCAACAGAGGACTAAATAAGGAGAATTGATTATGCAAAAAACTGCAGAAGCGGTGTCTCTCGGACATCCAGATAAAATTTCCGATTATATCTCTAGCTACATTTTAGACCGTATGATTGAACAAGATTCTACGGTAAAATATGCCGTTGAAGTTATGATAAAAGACAACAACGTCGTTTTAGGCGGAGAAATCAAAGGCAATGTTTCGCTTGAAAAGATAAAAGATTATGTTTTGACGGCTTTAGCCGAGATAGGCTACTCCGAAGATTATGCAAAAATTTGGGGAAGTTTCGCCATTGAGCCTGCAAAAATAAATGTTATTAATATGATTGGTCAACAGTCCGCCGACATCAACCAAGGTGTTGAACAACAAGACGGATGGGGCGACCAAGGTGTATTTGTAGGCTATGCTTGTAAAGGCGAAGGCCTCGTCAACAGAGAATTGTTTTTAGCTCGCAAACTTAACAATGCTTTGTATGAAAAAGCTCGCAAGTCGAAAAATTTAGGACTTGATATAAAAACTCAAATTACCTTAAATGATGATAAAATTGAAACGGCCATTGTTGCTATTCCAATGCTTAAAGATGAAGATTTAACCGATTTTATTATCGAAACTTTAGGCGAAACACCCAAAAATATTATCATCAACGGCACCGGACGTTATACTTATCATGCTTCTATTGCCGATTGCGGTATTACAGGTCGTAAATTGGCCTGTGATTTCTATTCTACCGCCTGTCCTATCGGTGGCGGAAGTCCATGGACCAAAGACGGCTCAAAAGCTGATTTGACCTTAAATGTTTATGCTCGTCAATTAGCCGTAGAAAACTTGCAAGATAACGATGAATGTTTTGTTTATTTATCATCTTGCATCGGCAAAGCAGAATTGCCTAGCGGTTTGATAAAAACCGTTAAAAACGGAAAAGAAGAAAATAAAGACTTGTGGTGCAATCAAAAACCTAAAGATTTAGTAAAATCTTTAGGACTTGATAAACCCATATATGCAAAATTATGCCGACAAGGGCTATTGGTAATAAACTCATAATTTATAAAAGCCGTCTTTAACAGACGGCTTTTTCTATATTTCCAGATAATCCAAAAAAGCTTCGCAGCCTTCAACAACATCTTGGTACGTTTCTTCAAAATTACCGGTGTACCAAGGGTCTCTAATGTTACGAGGATTATCCGTAAAATCTAACAAACGAAAAATTCTTCCTTCTGTATCAAAGCCGACAATAGATTGAATATCCTGCACATTAGCCTCATCCATCGCCAAAATATAATCATAATTCACATAATCTTCCGGGCGAATACAACGTGAATAGTGTTCGCAAAAAGGAACTTTTTTATCATTCAATATCTTTTTTGTTCCGTAATGAATACCGGCATGATTCATTTCATTATATTTTTCGGTTGCAGCGGAATCTATTTCAAACTCATCAGCCAATCCTCTTTCCGTAACCATTTGCATAAACACAAACTGAGCCATCGGAGAACGACATATATTCCCTAAACAAACAAATAAAACTTTTATCATAGTCACCTCTTTTCCGCTAAAGAATACACAATAGATGAAAATATTTCACTAATTTTTCACAATTTATTATCAAAATATATGTTAATATGAGAAAAATATATATGTTTGGGGTAAAAATATGAATATTTTTTTGTCAGAAGAATGGTGGAAGAACGCAACCATTGAAGATATAAAAACAATACTTAACGATGGTGCCGACGTAAACAAAAAAAACGACAACGGTATGACGCCGCTTATGTATGCCGTTTCTAACTGGTATAACGACGACCCCGAAACAATCAAAATTCTCGTAAGACACGGAGCGGATATAAACGAAAAAGACAATGACGGCACCACTGCCCTCATGTATGCTTGTAAATATAACAGCAACCCCGAAATTATCAAAACACTGATAGATTGCGGAGCCGATATTAATGCAAGAAACGAAAGCCGTACTACTCCGTTTATGTATGCCTGTGAATATAATCCTAATCCGGAAATCATCAAGACACTTGCTCAACACGGTGCCGATATTAACGAAAAAAACGAATACGGCAGAACTCCGCTTATGTACGCAAGCTCAAGCTGGTGGAATACCAACCCGAGAATTATAAAAACATTAGTTGAAATGGGTGCAGACGTAAATGCTAAAGATAAAAACGGTATGACACCGCTTATGTATGCCTGTGAATATAATGAAAATACCGAAATCATAAAAACTTTGATTAGCTTAGGTGCCGATATTCATTCTCAAAACGAATATGGCATTACTCCGCTTATGTATGCGGCAACCAGCGAGTGGAACAACAATATTGCTACATTAAAAACTTTGATAGATTTAGGAGCAGACATAAACTCGGCTAATGATAAAGGAACAACCGCACTGATGTATGCTAGCTATCGTTGTGAGGATGCCGAAATTTTAAAAACCTTGGTCGAACTTGGAGCTAACATCAGACAAAAAGATCATCTCGGCAGAACTACTCTAATGTATTCTATTTTATATAATAACAACATAAGTGTTATTAAAACCATAATCAAACTCGGTGCTGACGTAAACAATCGTGATAATGATGACATGACTGCCCTTTTATACGCAAGTATAGATAATAAAAATCCTGAAATTATCAAGATATTGATTGAAAATGGAGCTGATATAACAGCTACGGACAAACACGGTAAAACAGCTATTGACTACGCACAAAGCTAATAAATTTCATATTGAACTTTATAAAATTTTTGTCTATAACGTATCTGATATTAAATTATGTTAGATACTATTATACGTTGTTCATATGGTTTTTGTAACCATTGCTTTGCACTATCGTATAAACAGTGGTCTGACAAATAGAAAACTTTTTTATTCACTTAATACCAAATCATTATGAACAAAATCGGAAAAATCAACGTGAACGTTAAAGTAGGTGACGTAACTGCAGAGTCAGTAGATTGTATCGTAGTCCCCCAGTTTAGAAGCGAGGCTTCGTATGGTGGTGTAGGTCGCTCAATTTATGGTGCAGGAATGCGTAAAGGACTTGAGCTCTATGACGACATCGTAAACGCAAATCCGCTTAATTATGGTGACGCGGTCATTACCGAATCAGGTCGAGACGGAGTATGGCTTGCCCATGTTGCTACTGCCGGCGCCAATGAAGACACACTCTTTAAAGCGGTTTATGAGGCGATATTCAATGCGCTTAAGGTTGCAAGAGCCAAAGGTGTTAAGTCGATTGCCATCCCCGAGTTAGGTACCAGAGTAATCGGTTTTCTGACACAGGAACAGTCAGCAAAGGCTATGCTCGGCGGTGTTATGCAGTTCACCAGCATTTTCGAAAATGCAGGTATTGAGAACATCACAATCTGTGTGTTCCGTGGCTCAACCGCTCCGGCAGAGCAAGTCCTCGCCCGCATTTCGGAGATGGATGTAAACCTCTTCGAGAAAGGTGAGAAGGAGTTTGACTTCGATGCTTGGGTGGCAGAGATGTGTTTGAATGCGTCCGTAAATCAGTAATTTGGACACCAATAACGTACGTTATTTTCGAAGAGAGGCTCTGCCTCTCTTTTTTTATTTATTGTCAACAGATAAAAAATATGTTATACAAAACTCCTATTTCAAATTATTCTAAACTTATTAGCCTATGAAAAAAATTATCGATTTGCTACAAGCAAAAGATTATGAAACGGCAAAAAAAGTTGCTAAAGAGCGAAAAATAAACAGAAGCATTGTTCACGAAAATCAGCTTCTTAATATGATTAAGCACTGCTCACTGATTTCGCCCGAAGCGGAGATTATTCGTATCCTCAGCTACCGCAAACTTTTTTGCCATGATTATAGTCAAGAAGTAGAAGTAATTGAACAATTTGCAATTACTATGCACAACTGGAAACAGGTTCAATCTCTTATCAGAGAATACCCTCTTTCCTTTAATGCGCTATTTTTGTTTATTTGCAAAGTGTACCACAATGTGCGCAACAAAAAGGCTATGGAAACATTTTTCCTTTACGATGAACTTTATGACTTCAACAAGGTTAAATGGCCGGAAGTTTATAAAGAGATGTGTCAGGAAATTGTCGCTCAAATTGCAATCAAACACAGCTTAAACAAGTAACTTAAACTTGGCTCCCGTAAAAAACAGGGAGCCATTTTTTTATATTTGATATTATAGTTTTTTTATATAATAATATCCTCAAAAGAGAGGTGAAAATGATAATCAGAAATTTTGCAAAAGAAGATTTATCCCAAGTTTTAGAGCTTTGCCGAGAGGTAAGACAACATCATATCGACATTTTGGGCGGATATTTTACCGAGCAAGATGACAATTTTGAACAAATGGCATTTTTCGCTTCTCTTGAAGATGAAAACACCATCGCACTGGTAGCCGAAGAAAACGAAATAATTTGCGGATATTTGCTGGCAGATATAAAAACCGCACCTTATTTGATAGCTCCCCATATCGCCCATATCGGAAATTTTGGAGTTAAGAAAGAAATCAGACATCAGGGTATCGGTAAAAAACTGATGAACAGCTTTTTAGAAATATGTCAAAAACGCAATATTGATGAAATCAGGCTCGGTGTTTATAATAAAAATATCGATTCATACAAATTTTATGAAAACTATGGCTTTGAACCGATGGAACAAAAAATGGTTTTCAAATTACCTAAGGAATAATATTCAACAAAAAACTCCTTTGCTACAAAACAAGGGAGTTTTTTTTGTTATGTTCTAAATTATCTCATACATTTATAAGCAACAACGGAATCAACAAGCTTATTATTAATAATCCACGACTTGTGATAATCATTTATAACTATAAAGTCAGCCCCTTGTTCTGCAGCAACTTCTTTGATTTGATTTACAGAAGATTGTAAATTCCAAGCCCACTTTCCAAATATTCCGGCATTTAAGGGGTTATCTACCAATGCAATTTCCTTATATTTACAGGTAGGCATTGTTTTATAATAAACAGCAACTTTTTCCGGAGAATTTGGTTCATGATATATATTAGGATTTCCCAACCTTACCGTATGAACTTGACAAGCATTTAACAACATCATCATTGCAATAACAAATAAAGACTTTTTCATAAAACCTCCCTTTGAAAAACGAAATCATAGCATATATCAACTTGAAGCACGAATCAATATCTGTTTTTATCTGATATTTCTGTATTTAGTTGCCCATTATACGTCTTTTATTTTTATGGGTTTGCACCCACAATACCCCTGATTATAAAGTTCTAATTCCTTTGTGAGCAAAAGGCGACGTTCCTGCATTCCTGATTTGCGAGCTTCTATTTCTATATAAGGAACAGATGTTTTTTGTGAGGCACGTTGTGCGGCTCTGTTTACTTGAGCAAGGTCTTTCCAGCGAGATGCTCCTAAAACAGAAGCAACCGCATCAAATCCGTTAGATTTTGCATATTCCATAACTCTGACAAGACGCATTTCAAAGCATATATCACAACGTTTTCCTCGCTCCGGTTCGTTTTCCAGACCTTGAGTTAAAGAACACCAACGTTCGTTATCATATTCAAGAGATATAAAGTTTACCCCATATTTTTCGCAAACGTTTTTATTTTCTTGCAAACGTTTTTCATATTCGTCAAAGGGACGAATGTTCGGATTATAAAATACGACCGAAAAATCAACTTTTTCTTGTGCCATTTTTTCAATTACGGCACAAGAACATGGGGCACAACACGATAACAATAAAATTTTCATTTTAATCTCCTGTTGCCAAAATACCAAAAAACAAAAAAAAAGCAAAAGGATTTAATGCCTTCTGCTTTCTTTTAACTTTACTTCAGACTCAAAACAGATATACGAGTACATCTGTGAGCTTCGAGAAAATAGCTACGGGAGCACCGCTCACGCGATCATGCAGTTCGTAGGTTGACTTCGCCGGAAGATAAACCAAGTAATCAAACTCCGTCTCTCCGAGAAATACTTTCTCAAGAGAACGATTCTTCTTGTTGGCCTTAACAATATCCGTAAAGTAACCGGACTTGCCCTTTGCGTAAAAAGCGTAGAGCTCTGCACTGTCATTGCGAATACCGTTAATTTGATGCGTTAAAGCATAAAACTCCTCGGGAAAGGCTAATTTGCCGGTAACTTTTTTGCGGATATCGTTCAACACTTTAATATCGGCAAGAATACCATAAGCCACACCCTCATCTTTTTTGATTCTGTCTACAACAACCTGCAGATCTTTTATTTTCTTGTCCATAACGTAAAATAATTAAGGATTAGTAATCTGAATATCGAGATTATACTAATCCTTTTTATTTTTTATGTCAAGCTTTTTTGTCAAATTTTATAAAAACATATACTCGACAGCTTGAATTATTGACGAAAACGAAAACACAACATCATCTTTTATTTTGTCACGTAACTGATATTGCGAAACACTATTATCATAAACCAAATAGTCGTAAGAAGTTTCGCCTAATACCGAAACAGTATCATAGTCTTCCCTATCAATTTGCTCGTTCATACGAACAGCATCTCTAAAGTTGCGATTGTCATCAAGAGGAAGAATTGCATAAACCTCTCCCTTATCACTTTTCAAACCGTTAGAATATTTAACTAAAGAAAAATACTCATCAGGAAAAACTGCCATTTCTTCTTCAGCCAAATATTTTCTGGCATCAATGTTATGGTGAACATCAGCACGTCCGCCCATAACAATTACACCTGAAGCTTTTAATTTCTCAATTAAATTTTTCAACGTCCGCCCTCCCTATCTACGGCAAAATCTCTGTAGGTTTTACGGTCTGTATAATCACTGCGACGAGGGGTTGTATAACTTTCGGTACCGACTTGCAAATATACGGTTTCTTTTTCGGTATCACGTAAATTAACCAAACGAAAAGCGTCATTATCTCTTATGGTATCAACGGCATGTTCAAAACCTTCATGATTCTGTTCATTCGGAAAATCCACCACTGCCGCAAAATTTTCAAGATCATCAATTTTTATTGCATCTTTTCCTAAAAACGCAGCATCTTGAACATACATTTTATGGTGAACAGACAACTTAGGATGAGGTCCGTCATATTTGCTTATATCCAATGTTGTTGTTCCTCTTTCTCTGATTTGTTCAAACAAATCATTGATATATTCTTTGCACACACCACGACTTTCCAAAACTTTCCTTAGGCTAGACATTTTTTCATTGTCTTTTCCAAACTCTTTCCAAAATTTGATACGAGCACCTTCATCACATTCTTCATTCAAGCTTGAAAACTGAATTTTTTGGTTGGCCACAGGAGTTTGTCCGCCGTTTTTCCCTTTATAAAGAATATGAGCAACGTCTGAAATTGTCATACCATCAACCACTTCTTGCGGAATATGTTGATTTTTTATTGCCGCTTTCAAATCCGGAATAAGTTTTGACATATTCTCACTCAATGACATAGCCTGAATTGCAGGATTGCTTTCCCAATCATAATTTTCCGGTAATTTACCACCGGCAATAAGACCGCTTGTATTATTACCATGCGGATCAGCAAATTTTACATATCCGTGAGAATAACCTTGACCACTGTTTGTTGATATCAATGTCGGAGTTGAAAATTCGCCCTCAAAAGCAGCTCTAACAACCAAATGGACATTATAATCCGTTTTCACGTTAGGAATTTTCTCAATCTTACGACCATGAGCTTTTAATATATCATTATAAGCTATTCTTTTTTCTTCTGTAGGATTGTGTCTAAAATCTTCAAGAATAACTCTCACAATTTTTTGTCTCATTGCTTCACATGCTTCTCTTAAAGCATTCGGACCTTTTCGAGAGTCAAAATTACGAGTGTCCATTTTCAGCTTATGTCTAAGATATGGACTATAATCTCTATTTTTATTAATAAGTTCTCCGCACATTTTAAAACTGTCGTCGTCGTATGCGTGAACTCGTAAAAAAGAATCTAAAAGCTTGATATCTATAACATCAGTTTCCGAAAAGCCTCCGGCACCTACTCCTGAACCACCGCTCGGAGGTGTACCTCCCCCTCCACCAGCCATTGCTCTGTGAGCTATGCCAACCGGAGTTGCATTACTCACCGAAACTCTAATTCTTTGGCGTTTTCTTTTAGGAGCCTCGCCACCGTTATTATCGTTATCATCTTTTTTGTAAATATTATCGACCATATCAAACTCTCTTTGTTGTCATTTTTTGTCTAAAAACAGAATAACATAGTTTTTTTAATATTACAATCATAAAAATTAAAAAAATCTTGATTAAATCATTACAAAAAGCCATAATCGGCTTAATAAAACAAATACAAGGATATAAAATGAAAATATTAGTAGGATTAAGCGGAGGTGTAGATTCGGCAGCAACGGCATATTTGCTGAAAAAAGCAGGACATGACGTTATCGGTGCCACAATGTCTATATGGGATAAAAACACCAATTTTTACGGCAACGAAAGTGCTGACGGATGTTTTAGTCCGCATATTGAACAAGACATTGAATCAGCTCGCAAAATTTGCAGCACCCTTGATATTCCTTACTATGTGTTTGACTGCGCGGAAGAATACAAAAAAACGGTTTTACATAATTTCAAAACCGAATATATGAGCGGTCGCACACCTAACCCTTGTGTTTTGTGTAATTCAACAATTAAATTTGACGCATTACCGAATACGGCAAAAGCAAACGGTTTAGACTTTGAAAAGTTCGCTACCGGTCACTATGCCCGTTTAGAACTAAACAATAACGGACGTTATCAAATTATGAAAGGTTTAGACCACAAAAAAGACCAGTCTTATTTTCTATATCGCCTTTCTCAAGAGCAACTTTCTCGCATATTATTACCTATCGGCGGATATTCAAAATCAGAAGTCCGTGATTTTGCTCGTCTTGCAGGTTTGGAGGTAGCCGACAAAGCAGACAGTCAGGATTTTTATACCGGAAATATAAACGATATTTTACAAAACGAACCTAAGGAAGGAAATTTTGTAGATAAAAACGGCAAAATTCTGGGGAAACATACCGGTTTTTGGCAATACACCATCGGTCAAAGACGAGGTATGGGAGTTTCTGCCGAAAGACCATTGTATGTAATAGGCATAAATAAAGATAAGAATGAAGTTATTTTAGGTTTTGATGAAGATACTTTGCAACCGTCACTCATCTGCAACGGTCTTTCCTGGATGGCTATTGACGGAATAAACTCATCTAGAAAGGTTATGAGCAGAATACGTTCATCTCAAACACCTACTCCGGCAACAATTACACCTTTAGAAAATGACGAAATACTGGTTGAGTTTGATACTCCGCAAAAAGCTGTTGCTCCCGGACAATCGGTTGTATTTTATGATGATGATATTGTATTAGGCGGCGGTTTCATCCGCAAATAGCTATTGCAATTTCTCAGAAAGAATTTCAAAATTCAATATCTGCGGCAAAATAATATATTCGCCATCGCCGGAGTAATAAACATATAAAGGCACACTGCTCCTCCCGTATTTTGACAGTGCATTGCCTATCATTTCCTTATCTTTTGAACTCCAGTCAGCTTTGAATAATTGTATTTTTCTTTCTTTTGCAAGAGCGGTAAAGTCATCACTGTTTAATACAATTTCCTCATTTGCCAAACAGGTCAGACACCATTTAGCCGAAAAATCTATAAATACCTTTTCGCCGTTTGTAATTAATGTTTCCACTTTTTCAGGACTATATTTTTGCCAGATTTTATCATTAACATTTATATTTCCCCATAATACCCACAGTAACCATATACAGGTAACAAACATCGGCAAGGCGAAAAATCTTTTTAATATCAGCATCCATTTTCCCGGTCTGGGTAAAATCTTCTGCATAAACTCCGGAAAAAATCCGGCCAAAGTAAACGGCAAAGCATATCCCAGTGACAAAGCTCCGAATACTGAAAAAAATACAGAAGAAGGAACATTAGATGTTAAAACAAAACCTATTGCAGCTCCCATAAAAGGAGCAGCGCAAGGACTTGCAATCAATACCGATAATAATCCGGTTAAAAATGAGTTTACCGGAATAGTGTTCATACGAACACCAACTTTAATAATATCAAGAAACATTAAACCTAAAACAAAAAACACAACCGCCATAATTGCTACAAAATAAGGAGATTGTAACTGGAAGCCCCAACCTAATATCTGTCCTTGCTGTTTGAAAATCCGCAAAATAAAAGCTATTGTTAAAAAACTTAAAACAACGCCAATCATATAATTCAAACTGTCAATAACGCTCTGTTTTTTATTTTTTATACGAATTACACCGATTATTTTAATAAATAGAACCGGAAAAACACATGGCATCAGATTTAAGATTAAACCACCGATAAAGGCAAAAAGAATCGCCTGCCAAAATGTTTCCTTCTGTTGCGGCACAAATCCTAGTTTATCTTGAACAAAAGCGTCGGAAGTTATTGCAAAATGTATTTTTTCGGGAATACACTCGTCTTTACACGACATAAAAAACAAATCAAATTCAGGAACTTCATTATTTTCAGCCTTAATTATGGCATGATATTCACCATGGTTTTTATATGCGTTTATACCGAAACCATGATACAAAATATCTTCTCCTGCGCTCCAGCTTTCATCAATAACTTTATAATTTCCCTCTTTCCATTTTACTTTTGTAGGCATACCGAATTCGCCGGGATGATGAGAATGTATATACCAACCGTCTTTGGGTTTGAGAGTTAAATTGATAACAATATTTTCTTTATCTGATGATGCCGCTAACTCTATACTTGCTTGCGGTGTCTGTTTTTCAATTGCAGACACCGTTGAGCAACAACAAAAAAACAAAAGGATAAAGAATATTTTTTTTATCATACTTATTTCTTTGCCATAATCACAAAATTGTAATACGCAGCAACAATTACACTAAATGCCTTTATCAAAGAAAGAACACCGAGAATAATTGCCAAAGGTACAAACCATTTAGGCATTAAGCACAATAAAATTAAAACAACCAAAGTTTCAGAACCTTGAGCAATTCCGCCTAAATAAAACGGAGAATTATCCAAATTGAGTTCTTGTTTAGAATTAATTTTATATGCAACAACAGAATATGCCAACATTGCACAAGCAGCTGCAGTAAAACCAAACATTAAGAAACTTGCCGCACCGGCATTATCGGCATTTCCCAATGCAAATCCCCAAATAACCGCACCATAAAATATATAATCAAGCGTGGCGTCTAAAAACACTCCGAAAGTTGTAACTTTTGTAGCTCTTGCAATAGCTCCGTCCAAACCATCACAAAAACGATTGAGCAAAATTGCAACCAAAGCCCAACCATACATTTCCATTGCCAAAAAATTAACCGCAAACAAACCTATACCAAAACCTACCCAGCTTACGGCATTAGCTTTTATTCCGATTTTACCTAATCTGGTACCGGTAGCATTAAAAAAATTATATGCCTTACCATAAATTTTTTGACAAACAGAAACAACACCTGATGTTGCATTTCTTATTTTTTCAACAACTTGCTTTTCTTCCGCTTTTTTCTTTAAATTTTGTAGATATTCTTTCATAATAGGTTGCCTTTCAAAAAATGGATTTTATTATAATATAGACATTAAATATAAAATAATTACTAATTTTATGGTTTTCAGTTATGCGTATATTAAAATTTTTTGCACTTTTTATATTTTTAACCGCCGTTGTTTGGTTTTTCATCGGCCCTAAAAAGACCTATCAGGTTGTAACCGGAAAAATCTTCGGCACATATTACACTATTAAAATTCGTAATTCACAAGAAAACAAATTGCTTCAAAAAAGCATAAATGACGAATTGTCAAAAATAAATGCACGGATGTCTGTTTTCGACTTAACTTCCGAAATATCAGGTATTAACAAAACCGAAGCAAACCAATGGATTGATTTATCAGAAGACATGCAATATCTGCTCAAAAACTCGTATGAAATATATAAAATGAGCAACGGAGCATTTGACCCTACAACAGGAAAACTCATCGATTTGTGGGGGTTCGGCACTACCGGAAAAATAAAGAAAATACCGAGCGAAGAAGATATTTCCGATATGTTGAAAACAACCGGATTTGATAAGATTCAGTTTAATAAGAATTATAGCCGACTGAAAAAACAAGATAAAGATGTTATGATAAATTTGTCGGCCATAGCCAAAGGATACGGAGTTGACAGACTGGCTCAACTCTTAAAATCGCAAGGTTATAATGATTTTATAATTGAAGTCGGCGGAGAAGTTGTAGCATCAGGAAATAAATCAAAAGAAATCAAAGGTTGGAATGTCGGAGTGGTAAAACCGAGTGAAACCGACAACGAAAACGCATTTGTTGTTACCTTGAAAGATTTTGCCGTTGCAACTTCAGGAGATTATCGCAACTTTTTCTATGTCGGGGAAGAAAAATATTCTCACACCATAGACCCAAAAACCGGATATCCTGCAAAAAACAACCTATTATCAGTTACAGTTTTTCACGAAAGTTGTATGACTGCAGATGGTTTGGCAACAGCCATAATGTCTATGGGCGAAGAAAAAGGACTGAAATTTGCCAATAACAACAATCTTGCCGTTATTATGTTTGTAAAAACAGAAGATGACAAAATTAAAAATATCGTTTCTCAAAAAGCTAAAAAGTTAATAGAACAATGACAGAAATAACACACAGCGGCATCATAACCGCAATTAAACAAAACACAGTTATCGTAGAAATAGCTCAAAAAGAAGCTTGCGGAAGCTGTGCCTTAAAAGATGCCTGTTCACAAACAACTAAACAACATCAAATAGAGGTAGAAACTCAAACACCGGAAAAATATCAAACCGGAGAAAAAGTAGAAGTTATAATCAGTAGCAAACAAGCCTTTTATGCTGCCCTATACGGCTATATAATACCTTTGTTTTTGGTGATTTTAAGCCTGCTTTTAAGCTTCATTTTAACAAACGATGAAACAACAGCCGCGTTATGCGGATTAGGAATATTGTTCCCTTATTACATTTTGTTGTGGATTTTTCGTAATAATTTGAAAAAAAGTTTGATTATTAAGATAAGATAAATGCAAAAAATAGCTTTCAATAAAAAAAAATAATGCTATTTTAACGCCGAGTTTAACAATAGAAATACGGATATGACAGAGATAATATTATTTAATATCGCCATTTTATCGGTTATTGCCGTCATTGCTGCGATTGTATTATATTTTACCGCCAAAAAATTTAGAGTAGAACCAAATGTTTTGGCAGAAGAAATTGCTGAAATTTTACCGCAGGCAAATTGCGGCGCATGTGGCAGTGCAGGTTGTCAAGATTTTGCCAATCGTTGTGCCTCATCAACAGCTGAAGAGTTTCGTTCATTATATTGTCCGGTAGGTGGCCGCAATGTAATGACCAAGATTGCACAAAAATTAGGTTATGCCGCTGAAGATCACGAACCTACCGTTGCCGTTTTACGCTGTAACGGAAGTTGTGAAAATGCTCCCGACAAGGTTGAATACGTCGGTTTGAAGAGTTGTCGTTTAGCCTCAAGAGTTTTTGTCGGCAAAACCGGTTGTCCTAACGGTTGCTTGCGTTTAGGTGACTGCGTTCGCAACTGTCCTTTCGGTGCTATTGAAATGAATCCTAAAACCGGATTACCGGAAGTTAACCCCGATAAATGTACTTCTTGCGGAGCATGTGTTCGCATTTGCCCGAGAGGATTGTATGAAATCAGACCGGTAGGTCCCAAAGGTGTTCGTGTTTATGTGGCTTGTAACAACAAACAAAAAGGTGCAATCGCACGCAAAAACTGTAAAGCAGCTTGTATCGGTTGTATGAAATGTACAAAAGTTTGCGCAGATGTTAAAGTTGAAAACAATTTGTCATACATTCCGACTTCTGTTTCCGCTGAACAATTCGGTGCAGAATTATCATCTGCTTGCCCGACCGGTGCTATCGTTTATACTGGAGAAAAAAATGAGCAAAATTAAGACTTTCACAACCGGTGGTATTCACCCCGATAAATTTAAATTGTCTTCAGATATTGCCATTGAAGATGCAGGGATACCTGAAACTGTCACTATTCCGGTCAGACAACATATCGGTGCTCCGGCAAAAATTTTGGTAAAAAAAGGCGATAAAGTAAAAGTAGGAACCCTTATTGCCGATGCAGACGGCATTGTTTCTGCCGACGTTCATTCTTCCGTTTCCGGCGAAGTTATTAAGGTAGAAGAAAACGAAACCGGAGGCGGATATCTTGAAAAAATGATTACGATTCGAGTAGAAGGCGACGAATGGGAAGAAAGCATTGACAGAACTCCTGATATCGTTAGCGAAATTACCGCTTCTGCCGAAGAAATCGTACAAATAATTCGTGGTGCCGGTATTGTCGGTATGGGAGGTGCAGGCTTCCCTACTCCGATAAAAGCAACTGTTCCCGAAGGAAAGAAAGTTGATTGTCTCATCTTAAACGGAATTGAATGTGAACCATATTTGACCGCAGATGACCGCTTAATGCAGGAATGTGCAGAACAAATTGTTATCGGCGCAAAAGTATTGAACAAAGCTCTGGGTATTCAAAATGCAATTATTGCCGTAGATGAAAACAAACCGGAAGCAATAAAAGCCTTACAACAGGTAACTCGTCGCTATGTAGGAGTTAATGTTCAGGTATGCGCAACAAAATATCCGCAAGGTGCCGAAAAACAACTTATTGCTGCTGTTACCGGCCGAGAAGTTCCTCCGGGATGTTTGCCGATAGATGTTCATTGTGTAGTTCAAAACGTAGGAACAACTTTTGCTGTTTATGAAGCCGTTCAAAAACACAAACCTTTGTTTGAACGTATTGTAACAGTGAGCGGCGACGATGTTGAAAAAGCCGGAAATTTCCGTGTTCGTATCGGAACCCCTTCATCTTATTTGATTGAGAAAGCAGGCAAAAAAAGTGAAATCGGAAAAATTATATTCGGCGGCCCGATGATGGGAATTGCCGGTGTAAATCTTGATGCCCCGATTACTAAAATCAGTTCCGGTATTCTCATTATGAAAGATGAAAGCGCATATAAACCGGAAGTCAGCCCTTGTATCCGTTGTGCAACCTGCGTTGATGTATGTCCGCAAGGTCTTGAACCTTATCTCATACATACCTTAATTCGCAACGGAGAATATCAGGAAGCCAAAAAAATTCACGTGCTTGACTGTATTGAATGCGGGTGCTGTGCATATTCTTGTCCGGCTCGCATTCCGTTGCTCGATTATTGTAAACTGGCTAAATACGAAATAAGAAAAAACAAATAGGATTATAACTATGCTAAAAGTTTCGACTGCCCCTCACATGTATTCTCCGACAAACACCGTATCAATAATGCGCGATGTTATCATTTCTTTGATACCGGCAGGATTGGTTGCGATTGCTTTGTTCGGATTAAATGCTCTTATAACCATTGTTACCGCCGTTGCCGGTTGTGTAGTTATGGAATATATCGCTTGTAAATATCTTTTGAAAGTAAAACCTTCAACAAGAGATTTATCAGCCATTGTTACCGGCTTGTTATTGGCATATAATTTGCCCTGCAATATGCCGATATGGATGACACTGATAGGCTGTTTTGTAGCGATAATAATTGCAAAAGTTGCCTTTGGCGGAATTGGTAAAAACCTGTTTAACCCGGCATTAATCGGTCGTGTATTTTTGTTCATATCATTTCCGATTCAAATGACAACTTGGGTAAAACCAAAACTTTTCGATTTTATGAACGCAGATGTTTCTACTTCTGCCACCACTTTGGGAATTTTAAAGCACGCAGATGCCGGAACTTCCGCAACATCATTGACCTCTAACATCCCTAATTATTTAGAAATGTTTTTAGGTTATACCGGTGGTTCAATGGGAGAAGTTTCTGCCGTTGCTTTGCTTTTAGGGTTGGTTTATTTGTTATATCGCAGAGTAATAACTTGGCATATCCCGTTCTATTATGTAGCAACATTTATGCTTTTAACCGCAGGCTTTGCTTATTATACCGGAGATGTTTCTCTTGACCCGCTGACACACTTGTTATCCGGCGGATTGTTCTTGGGAGCATTTTTCATGGCAACCGACTACACAACTTCTCCGATGAGCAAAAAAGGTAAAATTATTTTTGCTATCGGTTGCGGAGTTTTAACTTTTATTATTCGTCGTTACAGTGCTTATCCGGAAGGCGTTTCTTTTGCAATTTTGATTATGAACGCATTTGTTCCGCTTATTGATAAGCTCGCTAAACCTCGAATTTTCGGCACAGGGAGAAAATAAATGAAACCTGTAAAATCAAGTCTTTTTAATATGATTATGGCAATGACTGTCGTTTCGATATGCTCGGCAGCTTCAATCGCCTATGTATATCAAAAAACCAAAGAACCGATTGAAGCTTCAAAAACAATGAAGATTTCTAAAGCCATTGAAGAAATGGTCGGTAATTTTGACAACAAACCTTTTGAAGAAAGAACTACTCTTTCCGGCGGAGATTTAGAACTTTATCCGGCCAGAGAAAACGGCACAATAACTTCTGTTGCCATAAAATCGTACAGCAACAATGGTTTTGGTGGCAAAATAGAGTTAATTATCGGTATTCTAATGGATGGTACAGTTACCGGATATAAAATTATCCAACAAAACGAAACTCCGGGATTAGGCACCAAAATTACCGAAAATAAATTCAGTGAACAATTTGTCGGCCTAAATGCTCATGATGACAATTTTGAATTGAGCAAAAACGGTGGCGAAATAGATGCCCTTACCGGAGCAACAATCAGCTCAAATGCCGTTGTAGAAGCTGTTAAAAAGGCTGTTACGGCATACAAAAAATTTGCAGGAGGAGCCGGAAATGACAAGTAAAAGTATGCAAAATTTAACCAGAGGAATTTTTAAAGAAAATCCGGTATTTGTTATGATGCTCGGAATGTGTCCGACGTTAGGTGTTACAACCTCAATGGCAAACGGTATCGGCATGGGATTGGCCACATTATTTGTTTTAGCATTATCAAATATGGCTATTTCATTAGTTAAAAACGTAATTCCGGCAATGGTTCGCATCCCTTGTTATATCGTTATCATTGCTTCTTTCGTAACCATTATCAATTTGCTGATGGAAGCTTATTTACCGGCATTACACGCTCAACTCGGAATTTATATTCCTTTGATTGTGGTAAACTGCATCATTTTAGGACGAGCAGAAGCCTTTGCTTCCAAAAATAATATATGGCAATCTCTTTTAGACGGTTTAGGTATGGGTATCGGTTTTACCATCGCTTTAGCTTTGTTAGGCGGTGTCAGAGAGATTTTAGGAGCAGGCTCTATTCTCGGTTGGAATTTTGTCGGCGAAGACGGATATCCTATTTTGCTGTTCATTATGCCTCCGGGAGCATTTTTGGCATTAGCCGGTTTAATTATGGTATTTAACAAAATTAGTGGAGCAAACAAATGAGTCTGACTATGATTTTTATCTCTGCCATTTTGGTAAACAATATTGTACTTTCGCAATTTTTAGGAATTTGCCCGTTTTTGGGTGTTTCTAAAAAAATATCTACTGCAGCCGGAATGGGATTAGCCGTTATGTTTGTTATGACCATTTCAAGTATTGCCACATATTTGGTATATTACAAGCTTTTGGTTCCCAACGGATTGGAATTTATGAATACCGTAGTGTTTATTTTGGTAATCGCCTCACTTGTACAAATGGTAGAAATTATCATTAAAAAAACATCTCCGGCACTTTATCAGGCATTGGGTATTTTCTTACCGCTCATCACAACTAACTGTGCTGTTTTGGGTATTGCTATCTTATCAATTCAAAAAGAATATAGCCTGATTTATTCAGTATGTTTCAGCTTAGCAAACGCCATGGGCTTTACTTTGGCTATTATCTTGTTTGCCGGACTTCGTGAACGCCTAAACGCTTCTGTAGCAAGTATGCCTAAAGCCGTAAGAGGTGTTCCTATCGTATTGATAACGGCAGCCCTGCTATCTTTGGCATTTATGGGCTTCTCCGGTATCGGAAGATAACAAAAAAGGCATCGATTATAAATCGATGCCTTTTTTACTTATAATTTTATAGCCAATTCTATAAATTTAATAAATCTAATACAACTGCTTTGAAATCATTTTCTCCCGAATTTACTTCAGGAACTAAAAATCTTCTTTTTTCGTCAGAACAAATTTTCTTTATTCCTCTTAGAAATTCTACTTTATCAGCTGAATTTGTAATATATGTATCCAATGTGCCATTATGCGCCACCCACCGACCAGACGCACTTTTTTTCTTTCCCCAAATATGAATACCTTTTATAATATCACAATATGGAAATATAGTATCTATCAGTAAAGAATATTTTTCTTTATTAAAATCTTCTGTCTTAATTTGCTCAGCCGTTAGTAATTGAGGAAAATCCAATACTACTCCAAGATTAATATTCTTTTCCTTTATAGTACTGCAAAGTAAAACAATATCTTTTGCCTTACTAATAATAAATCTTCCTCCCTGATATACACTACCTGCTCGATTTTCAATAACAATCTCGATGTCACTATACACATTATGAATAATGTTTTCGAATATTACATATCTTTCAATAAACTGCTCAATATCACAGTAATCATTAAACGGCGGATGTATTTCTAATACTTTCGGTGCTTTGTGTCCCTTTATAAGAGCGAAAATAAATTCTGCAAATTGCTTCGCCCAATCTTTACTTTTCCATAATTGAGGAACTCCTTTTTTATTTGCATCACAAAGCTCTGGAAACTGCTTTATCAAAGTTGATGACAGTTTTCTTTTTCCATAACTATATTCTGTATGTAAAGAATATTGGGGAAAATCTTCTATTTTCTCCTTATCTAGATGTCCCGCAATCTCAACCAATTCTGGAACAATTCCGTTTGGATATGCAAAACCACCATATTGTACAAATCTAAAATTCAAATGCAGTCTCCCTTAAAAAATCGTTTTTATTAAAATCCATACTATAATTTCTAAACAATATATTTATAAATTTACTCATGATATCGATTTTTTATAAATTAAATCAAGTTTAATTTTTATATTTTTAAATATAAAAACAGTCTCTCAGATGAGAGACTGTTTTAGTATCAACTACATCGTCAACTAAAAAATATTTTTCAAAAAGCCTTTTGCTTCATCTTTTAAGCTGTCTGCTTTATCGTTAAGAGCCTTAATACCATCGTTTGCAACATCTTTCAAACCGCCTAATCCTTTTTCTACAACTGCCTGATAAGATGTGTTCAAAATCTTTTTCAAGATAACAACCACTGTTTCTGACAAACTCTTTCCGCTTTTATCTTTTTCTTTACCGATATCTTTGATTTCGATATTCGGTAACGGAATACCTGCTCCGGCTCCTTTTCCGGCAATAGAAGCAGCTATATTAACTTGTCCGTCGGTAACACTTACCAAGTCAACAACTACTTTTTTGCCCTCACCTGATTTTTCTTCTTTTTTCTCTTCTTTAGGAGTTTCAACTTTATCTTCTGAAGCTGTATTTTTATTGATATTAGCTAACAAATCGGAAACATTATTATTGGTAACATTTTTCAATTCATAAGTAACTTCAGGTTTCACGACACTTACTTTTTCTACCACAATAACAGGCTCGGTCAAAGATTTCACATTAAGCTTAACAAAAACTTCACCCAAACTGATAATATACGGTTTTGCATAACCTTGAGGATTTGCAACGGTTAAATCACTTAATTTAACTTCGCCCTTAAAAGGTGCAAAATAAAATCCGCCCAATTTAACTTCGGTACCGGTAACCTGACTTCCATATTTATTAACCGCAGATTTTACGATATTTTCCAAATTATGTGAAACATAATAAACTCCACCGGCTATCGCACCGACGATGGCTGCAAGAACTATATATCTTTTCTTTAACTTCATTTTTTTATCTTTCTTTACAAATTAAACCTACATTCAGTTATATGCAAAATCATATTTTTTTCAATAACTTTATTATATTGGATTTATTTTTATTTATGATATAATGCCAAGGCGGAGGGCAAAAAAATGGATTTTTATTATAGCAGAAAAGAATTGAGAAAAATTTTTACAATCAGTTTGATTGTTTTCATAATCTCTTTAGCAATAACATTAACCGCTTGTAAAAGTGTAACTATGTCGCTGATTTTAATGTTGTTCCCTACCCTTTTTGTTGTAGCAACAATTTTTGTTTTTCTCTTTCCGCAAAAACTCGCACATATTGATGAAAGAGGAATACAAATTGACCACGAAGTACCTTTGTTATGGATAGATGTAGTTCAAGCTCGCAAAATTAAAGCAAAAGTATTTTGCGGAGGTCGAGAAGCTATCGTTTTTGACCTAAAACCTCGTGTTGTTTATCCGCTGACTTTCATGCAAAATCTGTGCAAAAATAGCGAATTTACATCTTTTTCCGTTCCTCTTTATGCTATGGAAGAAAAAGATAAAAAAGCAATTTGCGAAGAAATTACAAAATACTGTAAACTTGATTAGTTGATAGAATTTATCCAACTGATAATTTTGTTATTAACCGCCCTGTCATATTTTTTCGGCAGATTATTAAACGATTCCGATGGGCGAAGTTTGGCATTATAAACCATTTGGTTAAAATCAACAAAAAAACTGCCATAATTGCTGCCTTGCGTTGAAAAAGGAACCACTTTTTTTGTTTTGAAATCAGCCTTTTTCAAAAATGCCAATAACGGTGTTGCCGGGGCATACCACCAAACCGGACCACCGACAAAAATCGTATCATATTTACCAAAGTCAGGCATATCATTTGTAAGTTGAGGATATTTTCCGCTCTTAAGTTGCTTGCGAATATTTATATAAAAAAAGACATCTGACTTAAAATTTTCTGCCGTTTTAATTTCAAAAACATCTGCTTTGGTATATTCGGCAATTTTTTCCGCAATTTCTTTTGTATGACCAGCAAGAGAATAATAAACAACTAATGTTTTTCCGGTTTTGGGCTCAGCTTTAATCTCCATATTTTCATATTTTGCCATTTCATAAGCATTTTTTTGTGCAACACGATAAAGATGAATACCGCTTCCCAACAGAACCAATAAAGCAACAACCACCACAACCAAAACAATAGTTTTTATCATATCTTTTTCTCCTGTTATTCCTGTTCGATAATATTATATATCAGAGAAAATTCAAATAAAAAAGCCCTGTTAAAAACAGGGCTTATATTTATTCCGCGGCCAAAATATTATATGTTTCCATATCAATTTGCGGTATCTTATACGAATAAATGCAACAATCATCTTTATCGCCATAATACCCTTTCAAGCAAGCTTCTTGAACAAAACCGCAAGATTCATAAAATCGACGTGTAGGCAAATATTGTTCCGTCCCATCCGTTTTTACAAACAGCTTTGTTCCGCCTGATTGGGAAACTTTTTCAATAACTTGACGCATCAACAAACGACCGACACCACAACCGCGATATTCGTTATGAGTTGACAACCAATACAGTTCATAAGATGTCTCGGTTGTCGGAATTCTGCCAAAACAAGCATAAGCAATTGTCTCTCCTTTCATTTCAACCAAAAGGAAATCTACATCGCATTTTTTATTGCTTTGGTTTGTTTTTATCCAATCACGAGCTAATTGATAGTTGGTATCAATATCTTCTGTATCAAAAAATCCGGTCGATGCCGCAATATTTTTAATGATTTGAGGATCGTTATCATTTAAACCTTCTCTGAAAGTAAGCATAATTACACTCCTTTCAGAACAGTTTTGCCCTCACTAGAAATAAAAGTTGAACAAATATCAGCAGATTGTTGTGTCTGCTCTACAATGCTGTATTTAGCTACAGCGGGCCTTACAAATAACATAAAAACTCCATACTTGTTAATCCAACGTAAGCTGATTTTATACAAAAACCCGACTTACAAGAAATAGAATAACACCAAAAAACAAAAATTTCAAGATGTATAAATTAATTAACTATTTACAAGCTATGATTATTATGTAACTATTGATGCTATGATAACATAATAATGCGGAGAATATTATGAAAAAAAGTATACTGTTTTTAGGTTTATGTATGTTGGCCTTGAACGCAAATGCTCAAACTTTGGGCGGAAAAGCTAAAGCCGGCAATAATGCAAAGAACACAAACGTAGAAATGGCAAAGCCTAGTGATGAAAATCAGACCTATCAACCTCACGTTTTATCATTAATTAAGGCTAAGGAGGATTTTAATTTTGACGATTATCTGACTCAAAACTTAAAAACATCAAATGGTGAAAAATTAGATTGTAAAAAACAAAATGAAGTTGTTGTTTGTTTTGATAAAAATCAAAAACCATTTACCGGAGTTGCTACAGGAATAGCAAATAATCCAAAAATAAAATTTACAGGTCACGCAAACTATAAAAATGGTATGCTGAATGGATTGTCTAAAATTGTGTACAAAAGTGGTAATGTAGCTTTTGAGTCCAAATACGTTAACGGAAAAAGAGAGGGTGTCTCCGTAACTTACTCCGATAAGGGATACAAACAAAGCGAAACAAACTATAAAAATGGCAAAAAAGATGGGCGTTTTGTTGCATATTTTCCTAATGGAGCGAAAATGGTTGAAGCAAATTACAAAAATGATAAAGCTGAAGGTACCCAAAGAGTATGGCATCCTAATGGAAAACTTCAATCTCAAGCTCGTTTCAGCAATGATCTTATTGAGGGAAATGCAACGA
Organism: Alphaproteobacteria bacterium; assembly: GCA_045659785.1. Taxonomy (GTDB): domain Bacteria; phylum Pseudomonadota; class Alphaproteobacteria; order RF32; family CAG-239; genus JAFUYI01. Next base: position 91,197 of record JAZRCM010000011.1, on the reverse strand, counting down.
CTTATTATACAAGTGGCAGAATAGAAACTCAAAGGACATACAAAAATGGTAAAGAGAATGGCGTAATGAAAATCTATGATGATAAAAAAAATAAAGTTGCGGCTCAAATACCATATGTAGATGGAAAAATCCATGGTATGTTAATAGTTTATAACGATGGTATACCATTTAACGAAATGCACTATGAAAATGGTATAAATAATGGTAAATATATACTTTATCATAAAAACGGTAAAAAATTTATAGTAGCAACTGCTAAAAACGATAAATTGGAAGGCGAAGCTAAAGTCTATGATGAAACCGGAAAGTTGCAAAAAATCGAATATTATAAAGACGGAAAAATAGTAAAAAAATAAAAAAAGGGAGCGAAATGCTCCCTTAAATTTTAGATTAGGATATTAGTAATTTATCCAAACAACTCTGTCACGAGAGATTCTGTCCGCGTGCCAAGCCTTGTACCAAAGCACGAGGAAAAGAATCACCCACATAACAAAAAAGGCTACCGGTCCGACAAAAAACGGAGAAAGCCAATTACCCGCAATAACCTCCGGAAGAGCTCCGAAGATGAATATCAACATAGCAACTGCAAGCGGCCACAGATACCAAACCATCATCCAACGAATAATGTTTTGACAAGTTTTGTAGGCAACAATTTCTTCTTTAGAATGGGCAAACAAATAGGCGCTCTGCTTTTCATAAACGCCGATCTCGGTCAGATTGCACTCTCGAGGAGTTTTTCCATAAGTAGCCACAAACAAAGCCGTAGCTTCTTCAGTAAATCTTTTTTCCATTTGATTTTTGTATTTTAATAGTTCGACATAATGATTTGCAATTTGCCTAATACAACCATAAATTGCCTGTAAATGCAATACAATTTTTATTTCAAATATTTTTTTGCGAAAATAAAGTTATCAATCTACATAAAAAGCCTTTTAACCAAGGCTACATACTGTCGGCATCTTAGTCGCTACATATTCTATACCATTGAGTATAAACGTTTCAATATCGCTGTAAAAAAGTTTATCTCTACCGGTAATTTCATGAAGCTTATACAACGTTTTCTTGCCTGTCATACCATCCATAATCAATGCAATTCTCTGATTAGGATACATTGTTCCAAATTCAACTTTCTGATTTTTTCCAAACATAACACAAAGTTTTTAAGTAATTTAACAATAATTATTAATAGAGGAGGGACGATAGCCTATCAAATATTTTATTCCTAATGAAATAAACATTATAAATTGGTTGCTTCAGCTGTTAACGAAAATATTGAGCTTAGGAGCCCCCTTGGGATTCGAAGCCTGCTCACTTCTATTCATAACAAAAAGCCTCTCCACAAGGGAGAGGCTTTTTGTTATGGTAGGCGCGTGGGGGTTCGAACCCCAGACCCACTGATTAAGAGTCAGTTGCTCTACCAACTGAGCTACGCACCCATAATCTTTCTTACGGGAATATAGACCGCTAATATTTTTTTTGCAACAACTTTTTTATATAAACTTGCATTTTTTTTCTTGACATACACCGGCAAAAAAATTAGAAAGCAGTCATTCAGTGATTTTTTAGATAATTTTTTTGTTTCTTGCCATAGGTTTTGTTTTTAATTGAGAACAATTAACACCTCCTTTCGTTTTTGGTTGATTGTACTCACGGACAGTATGGGCTGTGAAGTTCGTACTGTTTTCTCAAAGAAAATACGTTACCTGATATAAGCCGGTTGTTTAACCCGCTACAAATACACTTTTTTGCTTGTGTCTGATAGGGATAGGGATGCTTTTGCATATTGTATACCTTACCATAGTGATGAATAATTTTATACCCCTATCCTACTCTTGCGAAGGCGACTTTAATCTTTTATGGTTAATGTCGCCTTTTTTATTCTCCATTCATAAAAAAAGGCTTTGCATTTCTGCAAAGCCGGTTAAAACTGCAACATAATATTTTATATATTTTTATCATGATAAATTATATAACGGATACTTTCTGTCACAACAACAATAGGTAGCCAAAAAAGAATTATTCCTAAAAAAGATGTCCAAAGCATCATTCCGTCAAAATTCGTTTCTGTTATCCATAACAGACATAACCAGTTACATAATCCCCAAACAACAAATTCCCAAATTCTAACAAAAACAGACGAATAACCCGATACTTTTTTACGAACATAATCATATAAAAAATAAATTGGTGCCCATAAAATGTATAAAATATAAAATTTCACAGAAAAAACGCAAGGCATTCCGTCCCATATCCATTGATAAATTATGCCGTAATTCCATACATTATAATCACAAACCTCTCCATTAGTATTTGTCCCAAAACCTATCTGAAAAACTAAACCGAAAAGAAACGTTACGCATAAAAAACACAGCACGAAATACATACCGTTAACAATTTTTCTTGTATTGCTCTCTATCATTATTACTCCCATGGTTCTGTTTCAAATGCGGTCTTAACTCTGGCTCCAACATCATTTATTCTGTTCGCACCAGTATTATTCCACAATGTTCCCAGTTTATCCGGTGTAGGATTATCAATAGAATTATATAATTGTTTTATAAGCCTGACACCTAACTCAATATTCTGCTCGGCATCATAAGTATCATAATGCTTACCGTTAAAATTTCCCCAAGTATCGCCTTGTATATTCATAGGCATTTGACTATCCGAAACATGAAAAAAATCAGCTAAATTATTAGCTAATCCTTTATGTCCCGTAGCAGCTTCGTTATACATAATGGCTTTAACCAACTTAGGAGATATGCTATATTGATTAGCATATTTTTCAATGCTGTCATTATATTTATTAACATAATATTTGCCTAACCAATCCCATGTATACCAAGGCCAATCATAATTAGCTGATGTATTATCTTTTACATCTAACTTAATAGGCTGTCCGTTTTTTAATGCTATAATTCGTTGTCGTTCATTCAAACCATTATCATTTGAATTAATAACATTTTGTTTATTATACTCATTAATCATCTGTTTTTCTTTTTCAACTCGAGCAAATTGATATTCCAATTCATCTCGAGTGCTAAAGTTTTTATGATTAACATCATAACTGTCAATACCGTCATCGCCGATATGATAGCCGGAGTTTGATTTATATTGAGAATACATACTCATTTACTTTTTCTTTCATAAAAAAAAAGGCTTTGCATTTCTGCAAAGCCGGTTAAAACAACTTTCTTGACTTAATAATTTTTCTGCAAATATTACAACCAACAATCACTTTTCATTTGTTGAATATAGTCTTTTGCAATCTGTCGAAATATGTAATTAGCATGACTAATAGCCTCTGTATTGCGCATAGTTGCATGATCTGCCATATCACTGTATTGTGATATATTATGACAATTCTTATATATCTCAACAACCAATTTATCAAAATCCTCTCTGACCTGCTTGTTCCGTTTTGTATAAAAAGTGTCAAATACTTTATGTACAACTGCTATAATACAATCAGCAGAGTTGTATGTAGCTTCATTCATATCTGCTGTCGATGGATTATTATTCATATCAATTTTACAATTATTCAATTCTTCTTCAATAGAATAAATGCTATTTATTATTGTAGTTGAACATATAGAATCATCTGCAAAAACACAAAAAGGCATTAATAAAAACAGCAAAAAAACAATTTTCTTCATTATTTTCCTTTCATTTTCCTGTATAGTACTGATCACACGCTCGCGTAATTGCATTAATTCAATCATTATTTTCCTTTCATTTTCCTGTATAGTACTGAGGATACTTATTAAAAATATAATCGTCAACTCTATCTTTATATAGTTTTTCAAATTCATTAAAATTACTATAATAATTTTGTAAACGATTATACCAACCTCTTAAATTATTAATGTTTGATTTTGGATGATTATCTACACTATCAAAATATCTACTCATTCTTTTTCTGGATAATAAATCATTAAACGGAATTATATCGTCTTCATGAAATGAATTTATATAATTCGCTAAATTCTGTGAAACTTTTGCATTTCCAACAAAGTTAGTATTTTTATATTCATTAACGGCGGAAGCTAGATCATATCCAGCTATAGTTCCTTGATTCATCAATCCATCAAAAACATTTCTTGCGATAGATACATTATCAATCTGATTTATACCATACCTTTGATAATACATTTCATCCAGTATTTGTTTTGCCTGTTGTGGTTTTAGATGCTCAACACATTTAGGAAAATTCTTTCCTTTTTTTAACGGATGATTCCATAAATTATATTCATTTAATGAACTCTGTGTAATTCCATAATTAGTCGGACCTCCTAAATCATTTTCACGATTAGAATATCCCATTTCATGATCTGCCGTTCCTTTATATACAAAATTATTATTATCATCTTTTCTTGAATAATAAATATCATCAAAATTATATTCTGTTGCGTCGCTCATAACATTTTGATTATTATTTTGAGCATATAATATTCCGTTTTTATTATTATCGCTCATCTGTTTTTCTCTCTCAACTCGAGCAAATTGATATTCCAATTCATCTAGAGTGCTAAAGTTTTTATGATTAACACCATACCTGTCAATACCGTCATCGCCGATATGATAGCCGGAGTTTGATTTATATTGAGAATACATACTCATTTACTTTTCCTTTCATAAAAAAAGGCTTTGCATCTCTGCAAAGCCGGTTAAAACAACTTTCTTTAGATAAAATTTTATTTGTAAAAAAGGAAAATTAAAATCTGTTACTGTTTATATTTCCTTTAATTGATGCAGGAACATCGGCAAAATTGCTCACTTTTTGCCAGATAGAAGCAACTCTTTCTGCCGAATAAGTTTTATAGCAAAAATCAGCTCGATAAAAATCAGCTTTTATCTGTTTAGCATCTTTAGCAATGCAAAACGGCTTATCGTCAAATACAAAAGTTTGACAATTTTTAGATAATGCCCAATAAGTTTTTCCGTCTTTCTGCAACATCATCCAACGAGTGCCTTTTAAGCATTTCGAACAAGGATTTTCTCTAATACAGACCGCACTCGAAAATAGAGGAATATCCTGATAAACCGGCAAAACCACCGCTAACGGAGATTTTTTTGCTAAATCTTTCATATTATCATGAGTATCTTCTACCGATAAAGATACTCTTGATACCGATATTTCTTTAGCCATATCAATAGCCTGCGTATTCATCATATAAAGACTGCTATCAAAAGCCAAATCTATCCCTTTGCTCGGCAAAACTTCTAATCCCCACCAGTTTCCGACAGTCCATTTTTTATAACCTTGGGCTATGATTTTTTCGACAACCTTAGCCAATACGGCAGAATTACGAGCCAAAGCAGGAAGAACAATTCTCACCTTAGGCTTAGGAAGTTTTTTTAAGCACTCAATATCAAAATCTGCATTTATCAAAATTTCTGTTTCTGTAACAGTGTCTAAATCTGTTTTAGCTAAATTATCAATATTATCTGTCCTGATAATCCATCTCGGCTCATTTGTTTTTCTTGGTTCCGAAACCTCAGGGAGTTCGCCTTTTTTGCCGTTAATTTCTATTTTTGCATATAAACCGCGACGTAATTCGTTTAGCATTGACATCGGCACAAAAAGATGTTGCGAGTTATTGATATGCAAATTTTTCAATGTAAAAAGTGTATCTCCGGTTTTATTAAAAGCCTTTTTAACGGCATCGTTCATTTTTTCAATATTTTCGGTCGGAGAAAACTCTCCCTCAATACAAAATTCTGCCCCATTCCCGCTTGCTTTTACAACGTCCGGCAAAATACTGACCTCAACATCTATATCATAACGACGACTATATTCTCCTGACTTCGGGCGAGCATAATCATAACTTCCTTTTACATCACTCGCTGAGGCTAAATATATTTTCTGTCCTTTTTCGATACCGAAAGTTTTTGCCGGAAGTTGGACAGTTACTTCATCACCGACATTTGCCTCAAAAACTCTTTGCCCTTTTACCGTCATATTTTGCAGTGAAAATCCGAACGGTTTTTCTTGTCCTGCAATATCAATCTGCAAACCGTCATGACGAGCTATTTTGTGATATGCCTTAAAGACAATCTTACCTTTTACAATCTGATTAATTTTACCGATATGCAAACCTCTATGTCCGACAAAATCCCTGTCAACAACGTCTTTATCTTTGCCGTTAAACATAAATTTGCACCAAGGACGAGAGAAAATCTGTTTAATATTTTCTTCTTTTTGAGCAACTGCACCTTTGCCATCTAAAATATTTCGATAATAATCGGTTACGGCAGCAACATACAAAGCATTTTTTTTGCGTCCCTCAATTTTCAAAGATGTTACCGGCATTTTTAATATATCTTGTTGTAAAGCCATATCTTTCATTGAAAAATAATGCTTTTCTCCGGTTTCTCCCTTAAACAACGAGCGACAAGGGTATAAACATTTTCCTCTGTTGGCACTGCGCCCGCTATCCATTGATGAAAACAAACATAACCCGCTGTAAGAATAGCACAATGCACCATGTATAAATGCTTCTGTTTCCAATCCTTTAATTGAGGCAATATCCTTAATTTCGGCCAAAGAAAGTTCTCTGGCTAAAACAACTCTCTTAAAACCGAGTTTTTGCAAAGCTAATGCACCTTGTTTATTATGCACCGCCATTTGTGTACTTGCATGAAGTTCCAATTCAGGATATTTATCCCGAATAACTTTCGCCACACCTAAATCTTGTAAAATAACACCATCAACACGACAATTTGAGCATATATCCAGACTTTTTATCAATTCAGGTAATTCATTTTCTTGCACCAATGTATTGATGGCGGCATATACTTTACGCTTCAAACTATGAGCATATCCGACAAATTCGCTCAATTCTTCTTCGCTGAAGTTAACCGCAGTGGCTCGTGCCGAAAAATGTTTTAATCCTAAATATACCGCATCAGCACCATAATATATGGCCGCATAACCGGCCTCAATATCTCCTGCCGGAGCAAGAAGTTCTTTTTTCATTTCTTATCCCTATTTAAGTTGGCTTTTATATAGCGAAGCATAAACACTATCTTCTTTGTTAAGCAGTTCCTCATGAGTTCCGCTTTCAACAATCTCACCATAATTTACCACCACAATTCTATCCGCATTACGAACGGTAGAAAGACGGTGAGCTATGATAAATACGGTTCTGTCTTTCATTAGGTTATCGATAGCTTGTTGAACAACAGCCTCCGATTTATTATCAAGAGCAGAAGTAGCTTCATCCAAAATCACAATCGGAGCATTTTTCATAAACGCACGAGCTATTGCTATACGTTGTTTTTGACCGCCGGAAAGCAACACTCCTCTTTCACCGATTTCGGTATCAAGTCCTTTATCTAAAGAAGCAACAAACTCTGATAAACACGCATTTTTGATAGCATTGTTTATTTCTTCTTCCGTCGCATCATTCTTGCCTAGCAAAATATTTTCACGAATAGTGCCGGAAAACAAAAAATTATCTTGGAAAACAATTGCAATCTTATCACGCAAACTGTTTAACTCATATTTTCTGACATCAACACCATCAATCGAAACTTCGCCACCTTTAACATCATAAAAACGAGGCAACAAATTTACTAAAGTAGTTTTACCGCCACCGGAATTACCGACAAAAGCAATCGTTTGACCGACATTAATTGATAAATTAACCTTTTTCAAAACCGGCTTATTTTTAACATAAGAAAAAGACACATTTTTATATTCTATTTTATCTTTAACTTCTTTCAGTTCTACAGCATCAGGATTGTTGTGAATTGCAGGAATTTCTTTCATCAAAGAAAACACTCTATCCATTGCCATAAATGCCAGTTGAACATGGTGGAAATTATTTCCGATAGATTTTATCGGATTATACAACATAATTAAGGCAGTAATGAAAGAAACAAAGTTACCGGCTGTAATTTCCTGATGCACAATCAAATAGCTTCCGGTCCAAATAACCGCAGCAATACCCAAAGACACAATAAAGTGCATCAAAGGTGACATCATTCCCATACGTTGCACCATCTTAATACCAAGTCTGAACACTGATTTTAATGTAGCATGAAAACGCTTTCTTTGATAATCATAAAGGTTATATGAAGTGATAATTCGATTTCCGTTAAAAGTTTCGTTATAATGGCTCATTACCGCAGCACCGGAAAATACGGTTTTATCCATAATTCCTTTTACGCGACGACGAACAGTCGTCAACGGATACAAAGCACCGAACAACACTACAACCGCAATCAATGCCAGTTGCCATGAGTTATAAAACAAAACACAGATTAAAGATATGGAAGAAAAAACACGAGTAGTAAAAAGTTTGAGATTAGATAAAAGACCATTGCATGCGGCATCAACATCGTTATTGTAACGAAACATAACATTTCCCGATGTCGTGGTATCAAAAAACTTGGCATCGCTTAACATCAATTTGTCAAACAAATCCATTTTGACATCATTGGCAATTTTACGTCCTACCCAAGTATTGAGATATGTAGCAGCATAGTTCAAAGAACTCTGCAAACAGCTGAAAACAATAATCAGTAGCGGAATATAATTTGTCGCATTAGTAGATTTTTCAACCATAACCACGTCCATATACGGTTTCAATGACCAAGCAATAACAGCATCCATAGACCCGATAGGAATAGTGATTAAAACAGATATTATCGCTCTCAACCAATATGGTCTGACATAAGGCCACATATTGCGATAGTTTTTTACAAAATTGAGCGACATCAATTTTTCTTTAATTTTTTTGAACATATGCATTCTTCATAAAAGTTAACTTTTCCCGCATACTATACAATTTTTAATAATTTGCCAAGACATTTTATATACTTATTTACAAAGCTCCAATTCCTGTCTTAATTTATTTATTTTTTCGAGCCATTCCCAAAAAAACGGAGCTTGTTCAAAACTGATTTGAACAAGCTCTTCTGCAACTTTTTCTCCGGCTTTGGGATATATCGGACAATAATAATCATAATTGGTTTTTGCGCATGAGCTCAAGCAAATTATCACGACCGACATTAGGACGACCGTAAATTTCAGATTTTTTCTTTTCAACATATTTTATTACCTCTATTTGTTCGGTTATAATTTTGGTTTTTGCATGAGAACGTCCTAAAAAATATGCAAATGCCACAAGCACACAAACAAATGACAAACATATTATAACCCTAACCACGACAAAACATCCCTTCCAGCCAAGCACAATGCCAGCAACACTCCCCATAAAAGCCAATAAATTTTTTTATGTTTTATCGCTAAAGCAAACAACCATCGCCAAAATTTATAACAACAATTTTTATGCTCCTCCATAACTTTCTCCTGATATAAAAAAAGACACGGTAATCTCCGTGTCTTGAATAAATTAAACATCTCTTTTTTAAGGCATATTTGCAATTTCTCCCGTTATGAACAATGCAATAACACCTATAACAAAATAACAAAAATAGATAACCACACCCCAAGCCAGTGCTAATGATATATATTTTCCTATTTTTTCCATATATTATTTTTCCAATCCAAATTACTTAGCCATACTCTACAATCTTTATAAGGATTATTCAACCCCCAACTTAATCCTTCCATATTATTTTTCATATTCTCCTTATTTTATATCGTTGTAAAATAAATGATTTTTGGTTTCATAACACGGGCTATGATGTATAGCCCATTTCGGTTTTATCTGTTTGGTATGATAAAAAGTCGCATTATTGGTAAAATCGGGCAAATTTCCGTCAATGGCTTTTTCCGCTACTTTTAGACAATGAATAAAAACTTTATCCTTTTCGGTCAAACATAATATTTTATGATAATTTACATCGTTTTTATTCCAACAACTGAATTGTGCTTTTTTCAAACAGGTTGCTTTTATATCCGCAACTTTTTGACCTTCTTCAATCCTATATCCCGTAAACCATTTTTTTGCCTTAAAACGATTCATTATCACTCGAGCAACGGCCTCTATCCCCTCTGCTCCGTCCCCCCTTGCTTCTCCCCACAAAGTTCTGGCCATAATTTGCAAATCACCCCACTCATCAATTTTCATTTTTACCGACCTTTCTTTTGCAATTAAGCAACAAATCAAGTTTGCTTTCAAAACTGTCGAATTTACTCTCCAATTTTGCCAACATAATATTCTGATGATTTTGCATCATCATAATTGAGGCTGTTTCTTTATCTGTCTTATCCGCTCTCTGCATAATCCCAGCTAAACGTTCTTCCAAGCGACCTTTCCATGTTCCGACCTTCACTAAATTCCACAACATCCCAACAAAAGCCGAAACACCGGAAACAGCTCCGATAATATTTATAAAATCCATATGTTTTTCCCACAAAAAAAGGGGCATTTCTGCCCCGTTATTCTTTCGGATAATCTGCTTTTATTTTGCTTATTGTATCCGCCCATATATTTGTTTGATTTATTTTATCCCAATAAATCATATCCAGTTGTTCTCCGATATCAGGATATACCGCTCGACGTTTGTCACGATAATCGGGTTCTTTTTTCTCAATCTTTTCCGAAAAATAATTTTCTCCTTTCTCTACAATTCTATACTGATTTTGATTACACCACTCTGCCCATTTTTGATATGTTCGAACATCAAATTCTTTTTTTTCCATAATTAAATTTTCAAAATCTATCATATCTTTCTCCTAAAATCCCAATGCTAACCAATGCCAAGCAGAAGTTGCAAAACAATGATATGAGAAACCTGTTGTTAATAGTTCCCTTATAATCAATGTATGTATCTGTGTAGAACTTGCCGCTGAATATCTTGATGTGGTTAAGGTATAATTTGTCGTATTGAATGGTTGCGAATAAGTAACATTTCCATCTGTTTCGGTATATACTTTTCCCCATTGAATCAAAAATCCGTTAGCGAATTTCAAATAGTTATCACCCTTTTCTACTAAATTAAATCCGTTTATAAATTCGGTTGTTGCAACCTTATTTGAAATATCATCAACAGCAGGTGTCACAGCTTTTAATAAACCGGAAAACTCCTTATCTCCCAAAATTGTTTGCACATCGTCTATCGTAACAACCTTTTCCAAATTGTTATCAATATTTGTTATTCCGGTTTCAACCGCCAAATTAATATCACTAACTCCGTCGGTTATGATTTCCGATGCTTCTTGCACATAATTTTTGACTTCTTGTTTTGCTTCTTCCAAATCTTCCGCCAATTTTTTCTCTTTATCTGCTACATAGCTGTCTATTTCAGGTTTGGATTTCACATCTACATAATGTTGAATCTCTTCTTCGCCCGATTTTATATAATTGACATTAACATCGGTTTCCAAACAAACCTCATCTTGAAAAAAGACATCAAAATCTTTGAAAGCATAATTCTCAAAAATATTAATTTCCGTCATCACTTACCTCCTCGCTGATTTGAAATATTGCATTTGAAGTTAAATCTTGCGGAAAAATTGTATGTACATCTCCATTTTTGAAAATAATTTCAATGTTAGCAGCATAAATACCCGCCTCTTGCTCAGAGTGTTTCGGCAAAATTTTAATTCTGGCTTTTCCGTTTACGCCATCAATTATTTCTCCGATAATTTTGAATTTTAGAATTTTATCCTTATCCTGTACGGTTAAAAGTATTTTGCTTTCACTTATATCAATCGGAGTTCCGTTTTTATTCTTAAATTGCATGACAATATCAAAACTATCCCCTTGCCTTATCAAAATACTGTTATGTGTCATAATCCCTGCCATATCAATCCTCCTTTGCTTTTATAAAATAGTTCAACGCAATACTTTTCATTCTGATTTCGGAAGAACGCCCGTAAATTGAGTTTGATTTATTTGCACTGAAATTAACTATTGAAAAGTTTTTACCTGCATCCGCCCCGCCGTCATACTTACTTGTTACTGCTGATGAACTGAAAGCTCCGGTTAAAGATGAAGAATATTCAGCCGCACCACCGGCAAATTTTCCGCTGATATTAGGAGCTCCATCTTGCTGATAACTGCCCAACTTTCTGTTGGTATCCAATCCTCGTCCGTTATCAAGACCACGAACAACCACTCCGCGACAATCGGGAAGATTAAAAGTAGTAACTTTATTTCCCTCGCCAAATGCTGTTCCTATTGCATCAAACAATTCGTTATATTCTTCACGTTCAACTTCACGACCATCGCATAACAGCCAGTTTTTATGGTCTTTTTGTAAAGCAGAGCATTTAATGTCACCAACACATAATGTTTGATTCAATTTATCTGCAATATCGCTCTTAGCTTCTTCCAGTTGTTGCTTATTGATTGCGTCGTTTACAGAAGTCGCTTTTCCGACATTATTAATCCTAAAACCGCCTAAATTTAAATTTGCTTCCATCGGAACTAAACCGTTACGTAATACACATTCATTTAGCCCTTGAGCAAAATTATCATCTTCTTCATCATGATGATCGCTTACAATATCAATATCATCTATTCTGTCTTGTTCCCAATTATGCAAACGATAGAATTTTCCTTGTGAATCAAACGGCATCTTTTATTCCTCCTCTTTTTGACAAGCAATATCATATCGAACAGATAAATATCCGTCTTCGTTTTCAAAAACCGCTTCAGGCTTAATTTTAGCTACCTCTTGTGCCAATAAGCCTATTTGCGGAATATTTGAACCGACAAAATTAAAACAATAAACAGTCAATCCGTTATCAAGTTTGCCCACTGCTTTAACATTTTCCTTCAATCGCACATCTGAAAACATTGCCGCAACCTGAGCTGCTGCTAATGCCACATTTAGTCCTGCTTGTGCTTGTTCATTAGAATTTGCCTGCTCTGCATTGGAAATTCGATTATCTATTCCGTGTTTTACATCATAGATATTCATTGCATTATCATATCCGGAGTATGAACCTTGCAGTTGTGATAATATCTGACTGATATAATTACTTTTGGCATTATTTGAGAAATTTCCGGCAGTTACGGAATCAGCTAAACTTTGAGAATAAGCATTTTGTCCGCTTAAAACCGAATTATATGCCGCTTGATTATATGCGTTATGTTGAGCATTTTGCAAATTGGTCATTGCTCGATTATAAGCATCGCTTCCTACCATAATTCCCTGATTTTGCAATCTGCTTTCCAAGTCATTTGTTTGTTGCGAAAATTGTGGTTGAAGCTTATCAATATATGATTGATACGTTGCTTGCTCCGCTCTTTTTCTTGCTGCATCAGAACCATCAACACTAAATGTATAATTATTTGCATTTTGCAAATTTTGGCTCATCAGATATGCGTTATTTACCAAATTTTTTAAAGTATTATCATAGGTTTGCGTATCATAATTATTCAAATATTTTAATATATCTCTTTCCGAACTCAACATAGAAGTATTTTGTGAACCTACACCTAACATACCTCCGATAGTTTTAAATCCGCTCGACATTTTATTTCTCCTTTTTAGTATTATTGATAAATTTACATTCGTTGCGTAACATTCCGAAAACAAACACATCTTGTCCGTCATCTCGAAATTGACGCATTTTTCCTTCCTTTTTAAAACCGCACCTTTTAGCCAAAGATATTGAGGGTTTATTTTTAGTATTAATCAGTGCATTAATTCGACGACATTTGAGCACATCAAAACCTATCCCAAAAATCTGCTTTAGAGTTTTTTGAGAACACCAATGTTTGTTATCGGTATAAATATTTATCCAAGCTGACGTTTTATTTTGAAAATCGCAATAAACAACTCCGCCTACAATTTTGTTTTGATAAACTATTCCAAGTGCCAAACAGTCATTAACATCATTAAAATTTAATCCTAAACCCTCTGCTACATACCTTTTTATTTTTCCGCTTTTATCATAAAAAATATCAGACAATTCCGTCTCCCGTTTCAAAACGAAATCCGGTATTATACCATTCGATTAAATTGCCTCTTGTTTTAGTCTTAAAAACCAGTGAAGCCTTAAAACCGGTAGCGGAATTTCCAATCCATTGACTGCGAATATGCCCCCTTAACGTTGCCCATTTCGTGCCAATCGGATTTTTAACACTGCTCCATTTATATTTATTCCATTTTGTGCCGGTTGAACCGCCGAGATTTTCAACATAATCAAACTCATTATCATCAAAATCCATATTGGTATAAATACTCAAAGCAAATGAACTCAAACTCTTTGTTCTGGGATTTAGCATTTGAATTTTTTTCAAACTGTTATTTCCTAAATTGCAATAAGCCTGATGCACATTACCTAAAATCGGCAATCCGTTATCGGAATATCCGTCATCAAAACGAAAAACACCTCCGCCGGCTCCGAAATAAAGTCTGCCATCAAACAAACACCAACATAACGAATTTATGCCGGTAAAACGACACCAAGCACCGGAACTGATATTTATAACATGTTGCTCAAAACTATTTCTGACCGGAACATTAAAAAGAGCATATCCGCCTCGAGGATAAATTATCCCTTGCCAACCGCTCAAATTTTTATTGTCTTTAATTCGCGATAAAACCAGCCCTCTTATCTTATCGCTATACGCAACTTTGCCGTTTTGCCCTTCAGGTAAAGAAATAACCGTTGATAAGGGAATATATCCTTCTTCACATATAACAACTATATCTCCGCCATATTGAATTGTGCAATAATCTCCCACCGGAGGAGAAATAAAATATTTACCCTTTAACTGCCAATCATCAGGATTTGACGGGTTATTACCGGAATAAACCAAAACCTCTCCCTCGGAGGTTATAAAAACGGTTAAATCGTCTATTCCCTGTCCACCGTCTTGTGTCCAACAAGCAATTGCTTTCAAATATCCTCCCTTAGAGGTAAGGAGAGATAAATCAACCTTATTCAAATTTCCTTGAACTTCGCCAACCCCTTCAGAATACCAATAGTTCAGAGAATTTTTCTCAATAAAAAATAACCGCTGTTTTGAAACGGTTACATTACTCAACATTGATTTATCAAGATTTGTCCCTTGTAACTCGGTCTCTTGCCAAATCCAATTTTCATCGCTATCCTGAAAATAGCTTAACGGCTCATCAACTCCGTTACACATAATTAAACGATTACGAAATTGCACATAGTGCCAACGATTATTAAGCAATCCCTCTTTTTCAAGCTTATCATTTGCAGAAGTTACATCAAAAATTTTACCGTTACCTGCCGCGAAAATTCGTTTATTCAACGGAGAATGAAAAGCAATCAGTGTTTCAACTTTAACATTTTTTCCGTTTAACGCATAAATTTTGTATCCGCCTCGTAAACAAACTTTTGTTTCTGCCGGATAATAGTTATCCATTATAATAGCGTCATTAGGAGACATATTATCCAATCCGTCTCTTTGATTTAACCCTCCGATTGGTGCAGATAAGATATAATTTTGTGTTCGGTTAAGCATTCGATTTAACATATATCGCCTCCTCGTTTTCCTTAAAATTATTTATACCTCCCAAAAAAATATCTCCTCCGGCTATACTTGCCCCTAATCTCTTATGACATTCTTTTTCATATTCATTAAATTCTTCCTGATATGCTTGCCCGTTGCGAGCTTGAAGTCGCCATCTTATGGCCAACTTTACCAGATATTCATCAAACAAAGGAATATCGCTATCTTTGGTTATTTCTGTTTTTTCAACAAACAGTCCTTTATCAAAAGCAACCACCGCAGAGCGATATTGAAAAACAATCTTAATTCCGTCAGGCGGAGGTATTAAAAAACGAAACATGGAATTTTGGATTTTAAATTTTATTTTACTGCTTGCATCACATAAAAATTTTTCACGTTGCCATTGTTCCGGAGTAATTGCTCCGATAACTTTTTCATTTGCATCTTTGATATAAACCGTATTATTCAAAAGCTGAAAAAAATCAGGACAAAATGCTTTGATTAGATAATCGGTTTTACCTTTTACCGTCTTCAGCTCACCATCTTTTGTCAGTTCCTGCCAGTCACCGAAACGAAGCAAACCGTTCAAAGCATCTTTTGCTACACTCAAAAAAATTTTATCATTTTGACTGTTACTTCCAAATAAAGATTGCGGTGCCTGAACACAAGCTAAACTAGCCACGTCTTTGCATATTTCTAATAT
Source organism: Alphaproteobacteria bacterium (assembly GCA_045659785.1). Lineage (GTDB taxonomy): Bacteria > Pseudomonadota > Alphaproteobacteria > RF32 > CAG-239 > JAFUYI01. The sequence goes on along the minus strand of JAZRCM010000011.1, from coordinate 75,138 downwards.
ACTTTTCATTATTGCCACTCCTTGTATTATTTTGTTGTAATGCTTCAATTTTTGACTCTAGTGTTTTGATTTTTTGAAGATATTGTTGTTCTTTGTTTTGCCATTCGGCCAAACTTAAATTACCTTTAGCCCGTTCAACAAATTTGCGAGCTAAATCACGCTCTTTATTAAGTTGTAAATTTTCAGCTCGTTCGTCATTTAAATCTGCTAATGCTTCAACCGTAAAAATTCCGCGAAGTTTCAATCCCGCAATTTCTGCAACATCAAGAAATGCAAAATGTTCCAACGGAGTGCCTTCTTCCGCCTGTTTTTTATTTTGCTTATAACGTTCATATTCAAGCGGAAAACGTCTTATTTTTTCACTATCTGCAGGCTGATTAAAAATTTCGGAACTATTATCTTTAATTCGTATTTCACAAAAACATTTAAGCTTAAACTTCGGCAAACCGTCAGCACTCAATTCATCAGTTTTTACCGCCCTATCATAAAAACGAGCAATTACTCCTTCTTCCGAATTTGTATTGCGAGTAAATTTTTCAAAAGTTGCAAAATCCATATTATTTCTCCATATAAAAAGGCGGTACCGTTAAAGCACCGCCCTTGTTTGTTATTCTAAAAATTATTCGGCATTATTGATTAATACCCCTTGCAAAGCCGCATTAGACATTGTCATATTGCCGGCCCATCCGATAATTTTATAAATTGCATCTTGATTAACCGACATTCTTTCCCCGCCGATTACTTTCATATTGCGGTCCTGATGAGAACGCAGATACAAATAATTTGTATTCAAGAAATACATTTTATCTTCCGGACAACAACCTCCTTGTCCCGCATCACAAACAACATCAGCCCCCTTAAAACGTAATGTTTCAAAACCTGCTTCTGCCAATTTGCTGTCGGTAAATCTTTGTTGTGCGGTTAAAGACTGTTCAAAAAGCGCATATAAGTCATTTCCGGTAACAATCAAATCAGGTTTATCGGTTCCGCGATTTAATGACATATACATCTTATCCATTGCCGGACGAATTGAATCTATTGTCAATGGGTTAGCAACAGTTGTTGATTTATTACGCCAAAATTCGTTACCGGCAGTTGAACGATCAATACCTCCTACAACACCGGTTTCCGGAGCATCTGCAATTAAAAGTTTCAAACCGCCGATAGCTTTTCCCCCTGCTGATGTTCCGTCTCCATAAACAGCCTCAGCCATTTTGTTGCTCATCGTTTTAACTGCATTTTCAATTCTTTTTTCAAACAAATCCATCATCTGAAAATGACCGGAATTTTTGAGCATATCTTCACCGGATATGGCAACGGGAACAGCACATAGTTTGAGAGAATATTCTGCTGCAGTAAAAAGTTGTTTGGGAGTATATTCGATTGTATCATAACCGGAATACCAAGTCATATCACCTTGTCCGTATTCCAGCTCTTCCACAATTTTTGAACCACCGGAAATATTACGGCTATGCCCTTTTTCCTGCAATCGTTTTAATAACGCATTGTTGTTTGAAACCACATCGGCCAACTGTCCGCTACGATTTTTCAAAGTAGTTGTAAAAATATCATTATAATCAGAATTTGCCATTTTATCTTTTCCTCTAAAATTAAGTTATTACAAATTAATAATCCAATGCTGCAAATTGACGCTCTAACATTTCTCGAGTTGTCAATTTACCGCTGTCATCACCACCGTTACGATGACCTTTGACCGCAAAAGCCGCATCTTTTGCAGTTTTTGCCTCTTTGGCTTTCGCCAAAATTTTATTGTCACTTTGAACTTTGGCTGTAAAATCAGCTCGCAAAAAACGAACTTCATTAATCAAATTTCCGATTGCCTCAACACAAAAGGCCAACAATTCATTGTTCGAATTTTGCGGAGGACAAAGTTCAATTCCGTACGAGCGAGCCAAGAACTGCAAAGCTCCTGCCGGATTTTTTTCAATTAAATCTTCAGCTTCGATAAGTTTTTCAATCCACTCCTTTACATTTTTAAATCCTCGTTTATGTCCTTTGCTCCTAAACACCTCATCTAAAAAACGTGGTGCATCTTCCCAAATAAAAACGGCAGCTTGTTCTGAGCTGCCGTCGGGATTTTCAAATTCATTTTCCGGTAGTTTTCCGGTCATCTGTTTCATTCCATATTCTCCTTTTATAGTTATTGATAAATTCCGCAAACATAACTTTGCGAATTGCCTTTTCCCGATTGTATTTCACATTTCGGCGGAAGGCCTCCGAATAATCGCCTGCAACAACCAATCCGTTTTCGTTCAAATATTTATCTACGTCTTGCTTGCAACAAGCAATACTGCCGTCAGGAAGTTGAATTTCTTCCGTCCATTGTTTATTAAAATAAGCCATAAAATTACTCCGCGAGTTTAATTGCTGTTTTAAGTTGTAATTCTTTTTCTGCCAGCGCTAATTTGTCGGCATTATTTTTAGCTTTCAGCATCAACTCTTTTTCTTTTAACAAGTTTTTCTGTTGTTCCATTTCCGCCACTTTATCAGGCTGAGGCGGTAACGGAGGCGCAAAAAGCTCTTTTTCTATATTGTTAAATACATTTTCAATTACTGTTTCAAAACAACGAGCTTTCGGCATTGTCGTTATCACTGCCTGCATCATACTGCGATACAACGGAAGAAGATGTTTCTGCTGACTGACAGTAAGTAATGCTTCTTGTATCATTTTTCCGATACATTGTATCGCCGATAAAACTGCACTGTTTTCTTCGCTTTGATTTAGGACATTACCTGTTTCAACACTGAAAATCATTCCGCGTAATTTTTCGGTTTTTAACAAATTTATTGCTTCGTCAATTAAGCTATTATCTTCTCTCATTTCTTTCGGTAAAAATGAGACAAGCTTATCTTTTGAAAAATACTCACAAATGATTTCAGCTTTAATTCGCAATAAATCTCGTATAAAACGTTGCATTTCATTTTGTCGGTCCTGATTACGCAAAGTTCCGAAATTAGTCTTTTTGACTATTGCAGTCGCTGTTTCGTTTGCATTAGAATTTCCTCGCATAATATCCGACACTCCGGTAATATCAAAAATACCGTTAATCACATCTTGACGACGACGAGCAAGTTGTTCAAGCGCTGTTATATATTGTTCTAAAGGAACAAAATCGATTACTCCTCTTATACCCCCGCTCTCTCTTAATTTTGAAAAATCAGTAACCGACACCAATGTTACGTCTTTACTCAAAATATTTGCCAATTCCGGAAATGAATTATCATATGCACCGCTTATCTTCAAAGCCTGCATTGTCAATTTCATACGAGCATTAATCCCGTTTAGTTCGTTTAACATTTCTTTTATTAAGCTATAATCAGGCACCGGAATAATGCTATCATTGGTTTGAGTGGACCAAATAGGTTTAGGACAAGGAAAAAAGTTCTGTATATTGATAACATCATTACTTATTTTCAGAAAATGGAACGGATAAGCCTTGCTAATCCAAAAAACTTTTCCGGACTTTTTATCCCATATTTCATATATGCACATCGTTCCTTTTACGGTTATATCTTCAACTTCAAAGTTATTTTTTATATCCTCAACATCCATATAAATTTTACGAGCAACCCACTCTACTTCTTCCCACACTCCGGAGGCTTTACAGTCAGTCAAAAAGTCTTTAGGATCAACATATATCGTTTCAACCTTTTCTTCTTTTTTTATCAAAATATTTTCACTCGGATTTATCGGATTTTTAACTTCTTCAAATTCGGGTTTATATTGTTCCCACAAAATTCCGCTACCTGAAATCAAAAAATCGTTGCGTGCGTATTTTATCACACTCTCAAAATCAAATTGTGATATATTCCATTGCAAAGCCTTTTCCAAAATTATACATGCCATACGCTCAATTTTATCATTACTCTTATTTTGTCTTTCGACATAAAAATGCGGTTGCTTAAAATATAAAAAAGGTTTGAGAGTTTCTATTGTGGACCAAAAAATATTATAATGACCGACTTTTGACTTTTTACTGTCTTTATAAAAGTTACGACTTTCATCTATCAAATTATGGTATTGCTGATAATATTTTTCGGCAAAAGAAATCTTTTCGAACCATTCTTCCAAACATTCTTTTTCGTTTTTTTCAATCATCACTAATCACTCCTAAAATACTGCTTTCTCTAACTACGACCACATCTTTTTCCGCACCGGGTAAATCGTCAAAAATGTGAAATAAAACCTTGTCCCCTTTTTTTATTGATCTTACTTTTTCTCCGACCGAAATTACCTCACCGATATTTCGCCGATTTGGTCCGTCATAATCTATAATAATACCGCCCGAAGTTTTTTCTTCTTCGGGCGGCAATTTAATAAACACTCTGTCTGTTATTGCTTTTATCATTTCTTCTCCTTTATATATAAAAAAAGCACCGTTAGAAAACGGTGCTGCAAATTTACATTTACATATTTTGCTTATAATTCTTTTTCCTTTTTAATTATATTATCGGCAGTTATAGGTACACATCCGTCCTTTTCATTCCATGTTAGGCAATCGGAACGGCACTCTTTTCTGTCGCCATCCCAAACCATACCTATATCAAGACAATTTCCAACATTATCCGTCGCAAAGAAAATAAATATACAGATACTTATAACTCCTATAATACACAAAAAAACAATTATTGGTTTTACAATAAATTTATATAGATATTTTTTAATATTTTTCATTTATTCCGTTAACTCTTTCAACATATATCTGAAACTTTCTTCTATTTAACTACAATTAATTTATTATTATCATCTTTTTGACACATCTTATCACCTATACGATAACCGATATCTAAACAATATGACTTATCATCATACATTGCATAAAAAAGCACAAAAACAATAATTAAAAATAACAGATATATATTACAGCAGGAATATAAAAAACTTGCTGTCTTTTTTATTTTTTCTGCTAAATTAATACTTTTCATTTATGCTATTTACCCTCAAAATATCACAACCTTCTTTTGAGTTTGAGTATAATCCGCTTTCTGCCTGTTGTCTACCTAATTTATTGATGAACGTATCGTGATTATAGTCTTCTATAGCCTCTTGTTTTGTTAAACCTTTTACCAATTGATTATAATAAAAATCAAACCATTCTTTTTCATTTCCAAAAGCTCTGGCAACTTCCTTACCATATACTCCTCTTTGAGTTGCTTCAAAATTACCTTTGCAATGAAAATAATCATCATTTCCTATCGTATTATCTCTTCTCATATCCCAATAATTTCGATTCAAATCTTTAATAGCTCCTTTTACTTGATTAAACGCATCAGATAACTTTGTTCCGTTTGAATCAATAATAAAGTTTCCTAAATTTGATAATGCCATTTTGTTTTCTCCTTTCTGAATTACCAATTTTCATTTTTATAATTTTTTTCATTAAACATATCCTCAATACTCACTCTTCCGTTACCATATAATTTCGGTACTCCATAATCATAAACCGGCTCAGCAAAAGTAAGAGCCAAAGCATCTGCTTTGTCCGGTGATTTCCCCAAACGTTTTTTTATTTCGTCTTTGCTTTCCAGTTGTAACCTCCCTTTTGAATCAAACTTTTTTCCCACACTTATCAATTCGTTAAAAAGCTCTTCATCTTCCGGTAATTGCGGTTGCGGATTATCATTAAGCCATTGTGCCAATTTATCCCACATCTCCGCCCTACGATTAAAATAGCGCTCACATTTAAGAGCTTTTTCGCCAAAATAAACCGCACGAATAATCTCCCCGAAACCTCTGTCTTTCAAAATATCAAAAACTCCGGCTCCTTGCCCTCCGACATCCATAAAAATTCTTCTCGGCAGATATTCCATAATAAAATTGGTGGCTAAATTAGCCACCTCTACATTGCTCAAATGTTCATAAGTTTCAAAGCGATAACACATTCGACCTTTTCTAAAACAAAATACTGTTCTGTCATCACCGAAACGAGCTATATCTAAACCAATTATCAACGGTGAAGTTGTCGAAATTATTGTCCTTTCAAAAGCCCTTCTGACTAAAATTGTTGAGATTAAACGATTATTTGCTTGCAACATAGGTTCTCCCAACCAAATATGACCATAGTTTTCCGGATGCTCATTTTTACATTTTTCAGCTTGATACTTAATTTCTTCCGGACAAAAGGGATTATCATTAAAATTAGCCTTTACAACTAAAGTTCTTTTATCCGGCTTTGCGGCAACCGCCATCCACAAAGCATCGTTTTCATATCGTCGATTCATCGAAATCCAAATTTCTGAACCGTCTTTTCTGATAGTCGGCTCTAGTACTTCCCACGAAGTTGCCGATATGGTTTGAGCCTCTTCAATCCAAGCTATATCAACACCTTCCAACGATTTTATTTTTTGTGCATCTTGCTCTCGCAACCCCTTAAAAATAAAACGTGTTCCGGTAATTTTGTTTTCTATTTTATCCTCAAAAATCTTGTAGTCGTTCAAACCGTAAAAAGATATTCTGTCACACAACAACTTATAAACGGAATCTTTTATGCTATCCTGAATTTCGCGCAAACAAGCTATGAACAATTTTTTCTTTCTGCCCAACAACAACAAACTGTCAGCAAAAGCATAACTTTTTCCGCCGGCTCTCCCTCCATAATAAAATTTAATCCGATATTTTTTCGTCATTAGCGGAGCAAATATTTGCGGAATTTTCGCCGTTATTTTTTTCATAATTTTCTCCTTTATCTTTTACAAATTGAACTAAAACTTGTTTGATCCCGTCATCAATCAACTGTTTTTCGCTTTTCTCCGACCAACCGTGATTTGCCTTCAATGCCATAATTGACATTGATGAATTATAAAAACCCAATCCGGCTGCATTCATCAACCATTCTTCCCGAAAATACATTGCTTGCTCATAAGCGGATTTAAATTCGGAATTTTTTTCTCGCCAACGCAAAATATCCTCAACATTTATTTTCAGATTATCGGCAAAACGAACTACACTCGGGCAAGGAGCGGGTTGTTTTTCGATAATTGTTTCTATTTTATCCGACTTTTTGCTGAAAACTTCTTTTGTTTCTTCAACAAACAACGGAGCATCACGAAACCACGCTACAAGTTTTTGAGCATATTCACTTTTATAATCTTTTGTTTTTTTCATCATATCTCCATAAAAAAAACCGCTTTTATGAGCGGTTTAATATTCTCTGCTTCCCATCCAACTTAATGTATTGGCAAAATAAGGATATTTACTATTAAATTTATTTGGCATTGATTGTAACAATCTTGTCCATCTTGGCATATTGGCATTCTGCTCTGCTGTCAAAATTGCCTCGCTTAACTTGTCGGTAACCGAACTCAAGTACGGTTTATTTTCAATATTATCCCGTAATTGATACATACTACCTAATGTCCCCAATTTTTGAGAATTATTTCTCATTACATCTCGAAAACTATCACCGAATTGTTGTTTTTGAACACCATTTAACCCCTCGGATAACGAGCTAACGTGAGGCAGTTTGGAATTGACAACAATATCATAATATGGTATATTTTTTTTGTAAAAAGAGGTTCCAACTTTACCACCTGTCGGCTCCGTACTGTTGGTAACTCCCCGTAAGGACAGGTCTTGCGGGTTGTTTTTTATTAGCTGATTACTTACGTAATCCAAATCATCAGGAACAAACTTAGTATATAATTTACCATCCTTTTTAACAATGAAATCATTAAACAGTTTCACTTCTTTTCCTTGAACCCCATTATATTTTTTTACAAAATAATTTTTATTACCTAAAGAATAAGTAATATCAGGATTTTCAAGAGTATTTGATAATGTTCTTACATATTGTTGTCTCCCCCTTTTATTTAAATAATGGTCAATATTTCCTCCAATCTCAACACCACTATTCTGGGCTCTATTACGCAAAACATTTTCAGCCTCGGAAGTAGTCAAAGTTTTTTCGGGTAAGTTAAACCTGCTTTCTGCAGGATATTTTAATAGTTGTTCTCTTGTAGGGGCAAAGTTCATTGTTTCTATATTTTTATAAGGTAAGGTCATATAATCTCGTAAACTACGCAATCCTTTATTTGCCAATGTTCCAAATCTGCTCAAAAGGGTTGATATTCCCAATCCTTGAACTGTATCTTTTCCAACCTCTTGCCAATTTAAAAAATCATTTTCAAATGTGCTGTTTATTGCTGATTCTGCCGTGCCGGATAATATGCTCGGTGCAACAACTGATTTTGACATTTGCGGTGCTAAAATACTAATTCCTTTTCTGATGGCATTATACCCTAAATTGCTTAATCCTCGCAAAGAACCTCCCATTTCTGCAAAAAAATTACCGACTTGATTTAAGCCGCCTACTCCGGCTGCATCTGCCTGTTGTTGCAATTCTCTCGCTCTTTGCGAAACTCCCAAACCAACCTTATCTCCCAACCAACGATAACCGCCTAAAGTTGCTCCGTTTAATGCACTTTCCGTTCCGGATAATAAACCTTTGCCTACGGATTTTCCAACATCTAATGTATCTTCCCACACATTTCTAAAATTCATTTTAATTTCCTTTTTTAAAATATTTCACAAAAAAAAATCGCTCATAAGAGCGATTTAATGTACCTGTTTTAAGGTTGAGGCGGATTAAAATCACAAGCCTGATATTCTGTCATCCACCTTCCGTTATATTCCTTACATATTTTTTCATCTACTGAATATTTTTTGCCATATTCATCCTCTAACACAATACCTTGTCGGCAAATTTTTCCTTCATGACACATCTCTTCCGCTTTATAAAAACGATACTCCGGAAATATGGTCAATATTTTGCTCAAAAAAACTACCGTAAAAAGAACAGCAAAAAGCTTAACCCACCATTTCCATTTTGTTTTCGTAATTTTCCATATTCCCAATATCGCCAAAATTTCACTCAAAATTAAAACATATCTATCTTTTGGCATATATGCAGCTATAGTATTAATTTCAGCAACAAAATCAAAAACTACCGACAAAACAATAAATATTATTGTAAATTTTATTGCTAAGCCCAATATTCTTTTTGCTTTTTTCATATTACCTGCGCAAACAAATTTTTAACATACTCTTTGGATTTATGCCTTTATAATCTAAAATCCAAGCTCCTACAACCAACATAATATTAAAAAATATAAATGCCAAATATTTTGTTCCGCTCAAGCAAATAACCACTATCATCATAAACAAACTTAAAACAGCTGCTATTGCTGTAAAAAATATCAATACATCTTCAAAACTTATTGTCTTATTCATTTTTATTCCCCCAATTTTGATTATAAAAAAACAATAGAACAAAAATAGAACATTGTCAAATATTTTTTGAACAAAAATAGAACATTTTTTGTTTTTTATCACAAAATCAATAAGAAACATCTCTATATTTTACGAAGTATCTTTATCTTTTTATTGATTTTCACCTTTATATATGATATATTGTCACTATCCACTAGTGAGATAGAAATCGAAATCGCTCATTTAGTATCTTTACTTGAGTTGCTAGCCCAGGTAAAGGATTGGAACAAGCCCCAAATAATTGGGGCTTTTTTTCTTAATACCACTGGTTTTTACAAAATTCATAACTTTTACCGGCTTGCATACATTCTAATATAAACTTATCGCCGGATTTTTCATAATCTACGATAAGCATATAAATCAATATCGCAAAAAACAGTATGAAAACCACTGAATAATACGCAAGTCTTTTATAAAAATTCATATTTTTTTATCTTTCCTGTTCTTAAATGCCCCAACAAATCTCTGCAATTTGCCGTTTTATCACTATAGCCAACTTTAAAACCATAGCGATTATTCGTCAAGTCCTTAAAATTCTTATTATAAGTTTCATTTTTTATTCTCCCATAAAAACAAAAAACCGCTCTAAAAAGAGCGGTTTATAAAAAACATAAATCAACACTATGGAACAAAAAATGGTGTTGCCAAAATTAAAATTGCCCACACATATAAACAAATCTTCATAACACCATTGACGATATTTTTACAGTCGGTTTTTATTCCATCCTTAGAAATAAAAGTAATTTTATCTCGTATCATTTTTTCTCCAAACATTATTTTTGTAGTCTAAATCTTTAAGCCACATTATACAAGATTTATTCGGGTTTTGCAAGCCATATCAATTTTTCACATTTCATCAAAAACTTTATTTGCTTCTTGAGAACAGACCTCTACATTCTTCTCATGTTTTAAACAAGCTTCAATATATTCCTTTTTTACATTATGTTCATAAATTTTATATCCGATAAACAATAACAGAACGATAATGTAAGGAAATATAGTTATCTTTAATAACACATCCAGTATTTTATTTAATACCTGCATTTATCATATTTCCTGTCCTTAAATGTCCCAACAAATCTCTGCAATTTGCCTCTCTATTACTATAACCGACTTTAGAACCATAGCGATTGTTCGTCAAGTCCTTTATCGCATCTGCAGATACTTCTGTCCAAGGCCTATTATTTTTTCTAACAAAATCAAAAGCCCCTTTTCCATACATATTTATAAGCTTTTTATTTGTTTCATCCATTTCCTTATAATATTTGAAAGCCGTTACTCCGTCTTGAATTAAAGAAATACCTTTTTCTATAAAATTAGGTTCCTCTTCCGTCAAATACAGGTTTGGAGTTGTTGCTGACGGCACATCAACGGTTTGCATTTGTGACAATGGAGTATAAGAATTTTGATTAGGTTTCATATAATAATAATTGCTTTGTCCGCTCATCGGGTTAGTGCGTTGTATCGGAGTTTGCCCGTTAAATATGCCTTGTAAAATATTATAAGTTTCATTTGCCATTTTTATATTCTACCAAAAACAAAAACCGCCCTAATTAAAGAGCGGCTTGTAAAAAAATTACTTTCTGTTATAAAAATAATCCCACAATGGGAGCAATAACAAAAAAAGTTACACCCATGCAAATTAACGTGGTCTTGCATATTAACTTAAATTCTTTAATCATTTTTATTCTTCCAAACATTGTTTTTATAATCTAAATCTTTAAGCCACATTATACAAGATTTATTTGGATTAAGCAAGCCCCAATTTGCTCCTTCAAAGTTATTTTTTATATCCTTTCCAGAGTCTATAAGGTCATTAACAAATTTTTCTCTCACCTCTTTTTCATTAAGTCTAGAAAACTCCGTTTTTTCAATTAAATCCTTTGCTTCGTTTAATAATCCCATCCCTTGTGTATATAAGTACTTGTCTATTCCGTCTTGTGCGTTTTGACACATCGCTAAACGATGAACATAATTATCTAATCCGTGAACTTTGGCGTTTCTCAAAAAACTTTTCCCTTCATAAAGATTATTCGCTGTCTCGCCAATTCTATATCCAGGATTTAAATTATTTAAATTCTCTGCATATATTTTCATAAATCTGTTTATATCAAATTTTTCTTTATTATCAGTCATAGTCTTATCCGTAATATTTTCTGCAAAATAATCTCCAAAAGAGTTTTTAGAATACGAATTACCATATCCCTCCCTCAAATACGGATTTGGAGTTGTTGCCGACGGCACATCAACGGTTTGCATTTGTGACAACGGAGTATAAGAATTTTGATTAGGTTTCATATAATAATAATTGCTTTCTCCGCTCACCGGATTACTGCGTTGTATCGGTGTTTGTCCGTTAAATATGCCTTGTAAAATGTTATAAGTTTCGTTTGCCATTTTTTATTCTCTCCTAAAAATAAAAAAACCGAAGAAAATAACATACTCTCTTCGGTCAAATTTCACACAAAAAAACAGGCAGCTTATCTCTGAAGCCACCTGTTCCATTCTAGAAAAAATACATACCACAAACCGTCGAAAAAGTCAATATTATCTAATTAAGGTTGTGGATAACTTTTCAAATATCTATATTTTCCGCCACTATCATAGGAATTATAACCTCATCATGAAGAGCATTTTTATGTAAAGTTTCGATATATTTACGCATATTATCATTATCCTCCTCAACCGATGCGATAAGTAAAGATTCCCTGCTTGCTGTTTCATATCTTTTCAATAAGGCATAAGCTCCGTATAATATGTTATATATCAATATAGATTGCTTATTATTTAAGTCTGTATTTGAAAGTAAATTAATCAAACCATATATCCCATCCGTAATATTTTGCGGAGATACCTTTGTTTTCTTTGCAGTAATTAGTTCCATTTTCATAAAAACCTCCATTTATAAACAACCTATAACACAACCTAAAATTATTAAAAATCATTTTTTACAATTAATAACAGAAATTTGCAAAACATAATTTAATATATACTTATAGTTGTATTTTTGTCTTATGATAAAATTCTATTAATCTGTCCAAACCACGACACAGGTCACAATATTGCAAATACGCAATTTCTCCTCTTTTCCTTTCAGAATAAGAATTGTCAATTTCCGGTAATTTATTTTCAATACAAACAGCTCTGACAATGGGCCAAAATTCTGACGGAACGGATTTTGCCGCCATAAAATAGCGACTTCTCATTTCGGTTAAAACACCGTTTGAAACATTGGAATTTCCGCAATCTACCTTCTCGCCGCCCCAAGCGGAACCGATTACGTTAAAATGCCCTTTTTCATAATCTGATGCCAAATATTCTCCGGCTTTTAGGCGGTCAACAGCTCCTGCTCCTGATGAACCGAAATCAAGTTTTCCTTTATGATATAACCTTTCCAAAACCGTCATTTTACAAACGCCTTTTTTAGTGCGAATAAAACCATCTTTTATACATTTAGCTTTATCAATGTATGTTTCATCATATTTTTTCATATTGACCTCCGCAAAAATAAAATACATTTTATGTAATTGTTGTCAATACATTTTATGTAAATATGTTGATATTTTTATTCTGATACGCAACTATTACTTGATTTAAATGAATTATCGTAATATAAAAAATACATATTTGGTAAAAGGAAGAAAATATGTCAAAATGGAAATGGTTAAGAGATTATATGCGTCAAAACAAAATCAGCCAACAAGATGCCGCTGAAGCATTGAATTGGAAAAAGCCTCGAATATCAGAACTTTTATGTGGAAAAAGAGATTTACCGGTTGATAAAGTTTTACCTGCCGCACAATTTTTCAATCTCGATTTGGAAGCTCTAACCAAATTCAATTCCGGTTTTTCAAACGAAATTCCTCAACCGACACAAAAATCATCAACAACCGATGAGCAAATATTTTTTGCAGATATTATTGACTGCGCCACAACGGAAGGAAAAGGATTATCCGCTCCGGTTGTCGGACAATATCCTATCAGCAAAAACTTTTTCAACAATCTTGGCTCCGCTTCCATACATTCACTGAAAGCAATTATTGTGCGCGGAGACACCATGTTGCCCACAGTATGCGACAAAGATATAGCCATTGTTGACACATCAATTACAAAACCTGAATATGACGGTATTTATTTGTTCGAATTACAAGGAGAATTATTTATAAAACGCCTTTGTTTTAACGAATTTGAGCACAATGCACAAATAATATCCGACAACCCTTTATATCCGCCAATAACAATCAGTAATTTAAATAAATTGTCTTGCTTGGCGAAAGTTGTCGCTATTTTGAAAATATTAAAATAAACGTAGCAAAATTAAGAAAAATCTTTTAACCGTTGTCTATTTCCAAAAAGAAATATTCGTATGTTTTTGCTAAAATCACGTTCATAAACACGACCACGGGAGAACCTAACAAAATTGTTAACCATCCTGCTGTTCCCAAATGATTGTCACAAAATTGCATTATTGAATACACCAAATTAAAAACGATGGTGATTAATAAAAATTCCCAATAGTTTCCTTTTGTGCGTGCGTATGCGCTAGAAAGTAAGCCGCTACGACCGATAACCGAACCAATCCACCCCATCATCGGGCGATAAAAAATAAACGGCGAAGCAATACTGAATATAACCATGGTTATCGTATTCAAAATCAACGGATCTTCCATATGTTTTTGCAGATAGAATATGTATCTATCCACCCAAGAGTGGTTATCACTAATAAACGGAATTACCAACGGAATAGCGATAAGCAGAGTTGTAAAAAACAACATCAAACCGAAAATACGCGAAGACGGCATCAATGTTTCAAAAATCTTTGATGTTATCATATATGGTTTTCGTTCAAAATAAAAACGGAAAAACGAATACCAAAACATATAGTAAGGGATTAGCCACAATAAAAAAAGTTTATCTTGCCATCCGTTAATAAACTTAAAACCGACAATCATAAAAATAGCATTTACAATCGAAAATAACGCCATTTCATGCCATTTTCTGATACAATATTTTGTACTGTTTACAAACAATCTCTTAAGCAAAATTTTTCTTATTTCTGCCATATTATTTCCTTAATTAATTCACACTATGATTAATCGGATTAAACCTTAACAACATCGTTTTCCACATATCATACTTATGCGGATATTTTTGCGACAAAATACCATAAGGAGCACAAATATAAACCGCACGTTTTGCACTATCGGCAACCGCCTTAAAGTGTCTGTCACTGTTATATCTTGCTTTATCTAAAATATCAACATCTTTGACGGTTCCGTCCTTATTGAGCGAAGCTCTGATTTCTATTATCATGTCTTCAATCCCCATTGCTCCGGGGTCCAAATTCCAACAAGCACGTAATCTTCCGGCAATAGCATCGGCTTCGGAAATTGATAAGTCGCTAAAATATGAACCTCCGATACCGCCCTCTATTCCCATATTGTTAACCTTAGTACCGGTCTTGATGGTTGCATTTGCATTTTGTTCACCGAGTTTTTTCTCCATATTGTCAACGGAGGCCAACAAATCTTTTAGCGGATTAGCTAAAACCGGTTCTGATTTTTTGGGAGCAGGCTTTTTAGTCTCCGGCTTTTTCTTGGCAACTTCTTTCTTTTTAGGCTGAGGCTTAGGGGCCGGTTTAGGCTTAGGTTCCGGTTTTTTCTTAGGCTCAGGCTTCTTTTCCGGCTCGGGAGGAACGATAAAATCTTTTTTAGGATTTACAGGTTCTTCCTTTTGCGGAGTTTTTTCTTTTGTCTTTTCAACTTTTACTTCTTTAGGCTCATCTTGTTTCGGCTGTTCTTTTTCTTTTGCCTTCGGTTGTTCTTTTTTTACCTTAGTTGCCGGAGTATTTTTTTCGCCAAATTCTGCTTTAGTCGGAAGATTGGTCAACTCTGAAAGTTTCACCTCATTCAAATCGACAATAATCGGCACTTGGTCTAACGACATATCCTTACGCCACAGCACTGACACATCAATTGCCGTTAAAATAACGACAACCAAATGCAAAGCCAGTGATTTATATAAGGACGATTTTCTCAATTTTTTACTTCTTCTTTGTTTTTACATTATTATTTTGAGTTTTTACATTACTGTTAGGAGCCGGATCGGTTTTTAACCCTACTTTATCAAAACCGGCATTTTTAAGCAAAGCCATCAACCCCAAAACTCTACCGTATTGAGCTCCGGTATCTCCGGAAATTATAACACTTATTTCCGGATTAGCATCTCTTACGGCTTTTACTTTATTTACAATTTCATCGGCAGGAATTTCTTCTTTACCGATGTAATAATAACCGGCCTCATCAACACTGATATTTAAGGTTGTTTCTTTTCCTACTAAATTTTTACCTCCTACTTTAGGTAAATCGAGAGCAATCCCCGATGTCATCATAGGAGCCGTAACCATAAACACCACCAACAAAACCATCATAATATCCATGAGGTTTGTCATATTAACCTCGGCATTACGACGACTTCTGCGGCGACTTGTTTTTGTTCTTAACAAATATGCCATTATTCACCTGCCATATCAGCCCTAATCGCAGTATCATCAATTTCACGAGATAAAATGCTTGAAAATTCAGCAGAAAAATTTTCAAGTTTATTAGCATAACTGTCAATATCAGCAGAAATTTTATTATAAGCAACCCACGCAGGGATAGCGGCAATCAAACCGAAAGCGGTTGTATAAAGAGCTTCCGCAATACCCGGAGCAATCGCCCCTAAAGAATTACTTTGCGTTGCAGCGATAGCATTAAAGCAGTCGATAATTCCCCAAACCGTTCCAAACAAACCTACCAACGGAGCAACCGAACCGGTAGAAGCTAAAAACCCCATTTTGGTATCAAGAGCTTCAATCTCTTTATCCATTGATACAGCCATCGCTTTTTCAATTCTTTGTTGCAAAGAAACACCTCGCAAACCTCTGTCAGTTTTGGATTTCATAATATTGGTACGACGCCATTCTCTCATTGCCGCAACAAACATTGCCGCCATCGGATTATCAGGAGTGTTATCTATATTTTCATAAAGCTTATCCAATGAACCGCCAGACCAAAATTTAGACTCAAAACTGCGAGAACGACGTCTTACATCTCTTAAAGTAACAACTTTGTCAATAATAATCGCCCAAGACCATACCGAAGCCAAAATCAAACCGATCATTACCACCTGAGTAACAAAGTCAGAATTCCAAATCATATCCCACATCGACATAGAACTGCCGTTTGCAACATCTGCTAAAGTTTGCGTTTCCATTTTTACCTCATAAAATTTGACATACTGATAGTTGAGCATAACCTACTATAAAAAGTTAAAAAATCAATTAATTTATAGCATTTTAAATAAAAAAATTGACTTTTTCATCCGTTTAGTATAAATTTTTGTCCATAAAGAAAAATTATTAACACATTAAATTTCCAGCTTATGAAAAAAGTTTTTTTATTCTTGACCGGAATTGTTTTGTTGTCCGCATTTACTGCCTGCAACAAAATCAATACAGAGTGTGAACTTGTTGACTATGCCGAAAACTGCATGGTAGTTACTGACGAGTATGTCTGCGTTGAAAAAGATAGTGCAGATGTCTTCTACATGGTCCCCAATACTGAGGACTTCTTGGAGCCATCCGCCTCGTTTTTAGTCAGAAATCTGGTTAACGACGGCGAAAATGTCTATATCTACAAGTGTGATGACAAATATGCCATCAGCAAAATTAACGTAGACGATGCCCGCGCTATTCGTAATGTCTTAAAAAGTGAAGAGTTCAGCAATTGGAAAATTGCCGCAAGATGCGGAATTGTGCTCGTTATAGCACTGATTGTTTTCATACTTTTCTCTATGACAAGCAAAGACAGCATCAAGTTCTTGCTGTTATTCATTCCGATAGGCTTTATAATCATCGCAACTGCTGCTGATGTAGAAGCCGTAAAATTTATAGGAAAAGGAACCGTCACTAACATTGAAAACAATGTTGTATATGTGGACAATCCTCACGGTATCTTGCAACATTCGAACGACATTTGCACAAGCAAACCTCTGCACGAAGGTCAGGAAGTTAACATCTATCAGTTTGAAGACACGTACTTTGCTTCAGAAAAGCGAATTGACGATGCAACTCTTCAGTATTCGGAAACTGTTCCGAGCACTTGGTGGATTTACACCATAACGTTTATAGCATCGTTTATTGTTTTCTATCTCATCGCCGTACTTCTTGTCATATATGCACTTTGGCAATTTATCTTCTGCCGACACAAAAACAAGATGTTCTACGAACACAGCGTTGAGGAGGTAAAAGAAGACAACAAAGAGTAGTTTTCAAATGACCGTAAAACAAACCGCCGAATTTTTATATTCGACGGTTTTTTTATTAAAAAAATTGACTTTACTTTTGTGGTGATGTATATTTTTCGCACGAAAAAAAATTATTAACTTATTAAAATACACGCTTATGAAAAAGATTTTTCTGTTTTTGACCAGTATCGTGTTGTTGTCCGCATTTACTGCCTGCAACCATATCGATACCGAGTGTGAATTGATTGATTATGCCGAAAAATGTGAGATTGTTCGTGATAAGTATATCCGTGTTGAAAAAGACAGCACCGATGTAACTTATATTGTTCCCAACACCGAAGACTTAGCTAATCCGAGTTGGGCTCTTCAGCGTATTTTAGTTGAAGATACAACCGGAGTTTATGTCTATCGTTGTGATGACCAGTACGCAATCAGCAAAGTAAATCTTGAAGATGCTCGCGCAATTAGGGACATGTTGAAAGAAACCGAATTTTCCGATACTGAAACCTCAACGAATTGCCTGATTGTCGGTATCATCGTATTGATACTGGTTGTTGTATTTGTCAATGTATCAACAGAGGGCAAAATTATCTGCTTTTTGATTCCTTTAGCTATTATTATAATAGTCGCTTTAGATTATGAAAGCAGTAAATATGTCGGGCAAGGAACGATTTCGAGCGTAGAGAACAACATCGTTTACTACAACAATCCTCACGGAATTTTGCACTACTCAAAAGACATTTGCACCAAAGAACCATTAGTGGAAGGACAGAATGTCCATGTTTATCAATTCAGAGACACATTTTTTGCATCTGAAAAGCTGATTGATGAAGAAACCCTCAAGTACGGAGAGATTGTTCCGAGCACTTGGTGGATATATTCATTCACCTACATACTGTGTTTTATCGCCTTCCTGTTTGTCATTGATACATATTGCACAAACAAGGAACCGAAAAAGAAAAAACATACTTATGTTCATGCAGATATGTAAGCAACTCTGAAAAACAATCAAAAAACCGCCGAATATCATAATTCGACGGTTTTTTCTTTATTCCCCCTTAAAACTTTTTATAAGTTCTGCCGGCAAACGGGACGGTCGTTTATTTTTCAACAAAACATAAACAACTTTAATGTCTAAACTGACCAAAACATCATCTCCTCGCATAATATCTTGGTGCATCACCACTGAAGCCCCTCCAAACTCCGTAACTTCACAAACTACGGTCAACAAATCATCCAAAACCGCCGGAGATTTATAATCAATATCACAATGACGAACTACAAATGCAGCTTTTTCTTCTTGTTCTAAGGCATCTTGTTGTCGCAAACCGATTGCTCTCACATATTCGGTACGAGCTCTTTCCGCAAACTTCAAATAGTTAGCATAATAAACTATACCGCCGGCATCGGTATCTTCATAATATACTCTTACCGGAAAATAAAACTTATTTCCTTCAAACTTACCTTGTGCAGTTTCAACCTTACTCATTATCTTCGCTCCCGAATAAATCATCTTGTTCGCTATATTGCTTTACATTTTTACGCAATTTCGGAATCCTCAAATATTCACATCCCAAATCAGAAATAACACGTCCTCTCGGAGTCCTTTGTAAAAAGCCCAGTTTTAACAAAAACGGCTCAATAACTTCTTCAATGGTATCTCTTTCTTCCGATAAGGCTGCAGCTAAAGTATCCGCTCCGACCGGACCTCCGCCGTAGTTTTTGGCAATACAATTCAAATAGCGTTTATCAAAAGCATCTAACCCGAATTTATCGACATTTAATCTTTGCAAGGCCATATCTGCAGTTTTTTCTCCGATTTCACCATCACAAATAACTGCCCCGAAATCACGAACTCGTCGTAACAATCGACCGGCAACACGAGGCGTTCCTCTCGAACGGCGAGCAACTTCTCTTGCCCCTTCAGGTGACATCGGAACATTCAGCAATCGAGCTCCGCGAAGAACTATTTTTTCCAAGTCTTCCGGAGAGTAAAAATCTAAACGTAAAGGAATACCGAAACGTTCACGTAAAGGTGTAGAAAGCAATCCGGAACGTGTAGTAGCTCCGACTAAAGTAAACGGCTGCAACGGAAGTCTGACAGAACGAGCCGACGGACCTTCTCCGATAATCAAATCAAGTTGAAAATCTTCCATCGCCGAATATAAAACTTCTTCAATAGCCGGATTCAAACGATGAATTTCATCAATAAACAATACGTCATTTGCTTCCAAATTAGTGAGAATTGCCGCCAAATCTCCTGATTTTGTAATCATCGGTGCGGATGTTGCCTTAAAATTGACTCCTAATTCTTTTGCAACAATAGAAGCCAAGGTTGTTTTTCCCAATCCCGGAGGTCCGAACAACAACACATGGTCTAACGATTCTCCACGCATTTTTGCCGCTTCAATAAAAATTTTTAAGTTTTCACAAACTTGCTTTTGCCCGACAAAATCACTCAACGAGGTCGGACGCAAATTAGCCGGAGCATTAACTCCGTTATCATCTTCCGGCAACTCATGAGGTGTAACTATTCTTTCTTCCATATACTACATCTCCTTATTGCCAAATTCTTTCAAAGCAGATTTTATCAAAGAAGCAAAATCAGCTTCGGGATTTTTTGCCAATGCCAAATTTACCGCTCTATAAGCCTCTACACGAGGATATCCCAAATTAACCAAGGCTGAAACAGCATCTTCCGTTTGGCGGTTTGTTTTTTCTTCCGCAACATTTATTGTCAACGGAGAATCTTCGACAGCGGCAACATAATCAGCCGTATCTGCACCAATCGGCAATCCCACCATTTTTCCTTTTAATTCGGTAACGATTCTGGCAGCCAATTTCGGACCTACACCGTTTGCTCGAGTGAAAGAAGCCTTATCCTGAGCCGCAATTGCTTGTGCTAGTTGTGACGGTGTCAAAGCAGATAAAATGCTTAAACATACCTTTGCGCCCACTCCTTGCACTTTAGTAAGCGTTAAAAACCATTCTTTTTCTAATGCCGCACCAAAACCATATAAACTTATACTGTCTTCTCTGACTACCGTTTCTATAAAAAGTGTTGTTTCAGAGCCTTTTACCAATTTTGATAAGGTTCGGCTTGAGGCATAAACCAAATACCCTACTCCGTTGACATCAATAACAACACAATCCTCGCCAAAACTGTCAACAATTCCTCGTAACTTGGCAATCATTTCTTTTTCCTTATTCTAGACCGCTGTCGCCACCGTTACCAAACGGCAAATATTGTCCTACACCACCGAAATATTTGCGGAAGAAACCTTGTTCTTGTTCCTGATTCGGTGTTTGCTCTTCGGTTATTTCTACTTTTTCACCATGTTTTTTATTTAATTTCTCAACACTTGCAACTCTGTTTTCAGCATCAAATTTAATCACTAACAATTCTCTGTTTACTTCTTTAGGAGCAAAAAAGGCAACTTGCTTAATTTCGGAAGACATATAAATCCATGTATCTTTATCAAGTGACACCACATTTGAAGGAGAGCCTAACACCTCTAAAACATCATTTTTTGTTTGTCCGTTAAAGACCATTGAAATTTTTTCTTCAGACGGCATATTACCGGTGTGGGTTATAAAAACATCACTACTGCAGGCGGAAAGCATTGCTATCATACTTAATAAAAATACTTTGTTTATTGACATATTATTACTTCCTTATCATTATGACTTAAATTGTTTAACATATATAACACAGGGAAAATATTTATGCAAAAAGAATTTTCTTACCCTTTAACAGTTGCTGACATGCCGTTAAACGAACAACATTATCACATGACGGCAAATGAGGATAACCTCACCTTTTTGGCTGAAGTTTTACAAATACCGGAAGTAAAATTACTTGATGCAGACTTCAGGTTAAAACTTAATCACAGCACAAATATATTAAGCATAACCGGACATATCAAGGCAGAAGTCGTACAAAAAAGTGTAATCTCACTGGAAACATTTTCCACAGACTATGATTTTGATTTTGAAACCGATTATGATGTAAAAGCAACTCTTGCCAGCCAAAAAGAAGAAGGAGACGATTGGGACAAAGATATGCCGGAAGTTGTAATCGGCGGAAAAATTGATTTAGGTGACATTGCCATTGAGCAAATTGCTTTGCGTTTAGACGATTATCCTCGTAAAGAAGGCGAAGAATTCAGCTTTGTTTCCGAGTTTGACGAAGAAGATGACGTCAAAAACAATCCTTTTGCCGTACTGGCAAAACTAAAGAAATAAAAATTATGCTTGCAAAACTGTTTTTTTTTGGTTAAAAGACACATAACCTTTTCAGAGTTGCAGAAAATATGTTGCATTTTGTAAAAAAATGTTTTATTACTGTGCTTTGAAATTTTCGTGATAACAATGATTTTTTGAAAAGAATAAGAAAATGGCAACACCAAAACATAAAACTTCAAAATCACGTCGCAATATGCGCCGTTCTCACGATGCTTTAGGTGCTAACTCTTATCATGAGTGCCCTAACTGCGGTGAGTTAAAAAGACCTCACAACGTTTGCCCTTCTTGCGGACAATACGATAAACGTGAAGTTGTTGCAAAAAAAGCAGCAGAATAATTAAATCATATTAACCTAGATGGAGCAAAAATTTGTCTGATAATCTGGTTATTTCAATTGATGCGATGGGGGGAGATAATTCCCCTCGAGTCGTAATAGAAGGAATTAACATCGTTGCAAAGCGTAACTCTGATTTGCGTTTCTTGCTTTTCGGCGATGAGAATAAAATTATGCCTTTATTGAAACAATATCCTAAAGTGGCTAAAGTTTCAAAGGTAATCCATACCGAAGACTACGTCAAAAACGAAGACAAGCCTTCGCAGGTAATTCGCAATCGAAATACCAGTATGTATATGGCAATCGATGCTGTACGTTCAGGTAGAGCCCGTGCCGTTGTTTCCGCCGGAAACACCGGTGCGTTAATGGCTATTTCTAAAATGGTACTCAAAACCATTAAAGGAATTCATCGTCCTGCAATTTGTACAATTATGCCACATATTGACGGCAAATATGTTATGCTTGATTTAGGTGCAAACACCGAGTGTGATGCAATCAATTTGGCAGAATTTGCCATTATGGGCAACATTTTTGCCAAACACGCTTTAGGACTCAAAACTCCTCGCGTGTCATTGCTCAATATCGGTGCTGAAGAAATGAAGGGTAAAGAAGAAATTCGTCAAGCCCTGAAAATTTTGAAAAATCCGCAACTTGACATTAACTGTACCGGATATATCGAACCGCATGATATTGCTAACGGTGCTGCTGATGTCATTGTTGCCGACGGTTTTACCGGCAATGTTGCTCTCAAGGCTACCGAAGGAACTGCGAGACTCGTTGTACGTTTGATTAAGCGAGCAGTTAAACGTTCTATTTTTGCCAAAATCGGTCTTCCGTTTATGATGGGAGTTGTGCTCAAAATTAAAAAGAGTATGGACCCTCGTGCATATAACGGAGCAATGCTTGTCGGCTTAAATGGCTTAAGTGTAAAAAGCCATGGCGGAACTGATGGAAAAGGCTATGCCGTAGCTATTGATAACGCCGCCAAACTTGTTCGCCAAAACTTTGTTGATACGATTCGTCAAGAAGTTGAAAAAGTTGATTTAGACGAATTAAACCAAGAAAGCATTTACGAAGGATATTATCTATGAGTCTTATAAGATCACAATTAGTTGGCACCGGATACAGCCTTCCTGCCAAAGTATTAACTAATGATGATTTATCAAAAATTGTTGAAACTAATGACGAGTGGATTAGCACTCGAACAGGTATCAGAAGCCGTCACGTTGCATCTGAAGGGGAATATACATCTGATTTTTGTGTAAAAGCAGCTCAAATGGCTATGAAAAATGCTCAAATGACTGCGGAAGAAATTGATTTTATAATCTTAGCAACTGTAACACCTGACAATACTTTTCCGTCTTGTGCCGCTAAAATTTCCAAGATTTTGGGACTGCGCTCCGGAGTTGCGGCAATGGATATTAATGCTGCTTGTTCAGGTTTTGTTTATGCTACACAAATTGCCGATAATATGATTCGTTTAGGACAAATTAAAAATGCTTTGGTTATCGGTGCTGAAACTTTATCAAGAATTACTGACTGGACCGACCGAAATACTTGTGTATTGTTCGGTGACGGAGCCGGTGCAGCTATATATAAGGCCGCAGAATGTGAAGGCAAAAATACCGACACAGGTATATTAGCCACAAAAATCTATGCTGACGGCTCACAATATGACAAACTTTGTTCTGACAGCGGTGTTTCTTTCAACCAAAAATCCGGTTTTATTCACATGGATGGAAAAGAAGTGTTTAAGGTTGCCGTTCCAAGTTTGGTTCAAGGTGTTGAAGAAACATTAGCTATCGCAAACGTAAACATAAATGATGTAGATTGGTATATACCTCATCAGGCAAATTTAAGAATTATTGATTCTGTTGCAAAAAAACTGGAATTAGATGAAAGCAAAGTGATTGTTACCGTTGATCACCACGGAAACACTTCTGCCGCCTCGATTCCTTTAGCATTAGCAGAATCTGTCGAATCCGGAAAAGTAAAGAAAGGCGATTTGGTTGCTTTTAGCTCAATGGGAGCCGGATTTACTTGGGGCGGAATGGTTATAAGAATTTAAGTTGTAGATAGTTTTTAAAAATATTGGCGATATATTTTTTTGTTGCTATATTGAAAAAAATTAAAAAAAATAGAAGGATGGAATAAAAATGAGAACAGTTACAAGATCTGATATTGCAGAAACTTTATACCAAGAAGTTGGTTTGTCTCGCAAAGATTCTGGTGAAATTTTGGATATGGTTTTAGAAGAAGTTACCAATGAGTTAGTAAAGGGTAACAATGTAAAAATTTCTTCTTTCGGTACTTTTACCGTACGTCAAAAAAACACTCGTATCGGTCGTAACCCTAAAACCGGTGTTGAAGCAGAAATTTCTTCTCGTAAAGTTATTTCTTTCAAACCATCTCAAACAATGCGTTCTTCTTTGAACAAATAATTTTATCGGATGTAACATGGTTGTCAACAAGTCAAAAGCAGCATTCAGAACTATTGCAGAAGTAGCTGATATGTTAGGGGTTGGCACCCATGTTCTTCGTTTTTGGGAAACCAAATTCACACAAATCAAGCCTCTAAAAATGAACGGCGGTCGCCGTTATTATCGTCCTGATGATGTAAAACTTTTGGAATGTATCCAAAAGCTTCTTCATAGTGAACGTTACACCATAGAAGGTGTGCAAAAGCTTTTCAAAGAAAAAGGTATCAAAAATTTTGTCGGCAACACAATATTAGATGATTTATTTGCTGAAGAATTGTCATCTGATGAAACGTCAGCAGACAATGCATCATCTTTGTCAAACGATATACTAAAAAATGTAATCGAAGAACTCTCTTCCATAAAATCAGAATTACAAAAAGTTATCTGAAACACTACTCATTTATGAGTTTAGCATAAACTTCTCTGTCATAGAAATTACCATAAGCAAATATGGCTTTGCGGTTAGTACTTTCAAACTTATACCCATTACGAATTGCTACATTTGCCGAAGCACGATTACGACTGTCACAAGTAATAACCAAGCGATTAATTTTTTCGGAAAACGCACACTTTTCAAGTTGTTTTAAGGCATCAGAAACATATCCGTATCCGGTTTTATCTTCCTTTAACCAATAGCCTATTTCTGCACTGTGATTATCCAAATCAATATTATGAATATCTATTGACCCCAGCAATTTTTTTGAGCATTTATCAGCAATAACATACGCAAATTTAGCCTGAGAAGCCCAAGCTAAATTAAAATGTTTCGTAGCATTAGTCACACTATCAAAACAATCGGTTTTATCAACCCACATCAAATACGGACGTAAAAAATTCCTATTACTATCAATCGCCAACCACATTTCATTATCATAATTGTGGTCACGTTTGTATAAAACAACATTTGTTCCTTCAATAATTTCGGGCAAATAAAAAGGATCTAACATATTTATTCTCGTTTATTTTTTAGGTTTTACAGTAATAAGAGTTATATCGGCAGGAGAGAGCAATCTCATCGGCGGTCCCCAATAACCTGCTCCTCGTGAAATATATAAAATTTTACCATCAATTTCATACTTTCCGGCTAAATAATTATTTGCCCATTTTACCAATATATGAAACGGAAAAATTTGTCCTCCGTGAGTATGAGCTGACAGTTGCAAATCAAACCCCATGTTCAAATATTCTTTGGCAAATTTAGGATTATGAGCCAACAAAATCTTATAATCATCAATTTCACTACCATCCAAAATCTTGGGATATTCTTTTACAACTCTCTGCATTGAATTATCTGGAATACCGGCAATGTAAACACCGCTATCCCCTACTCGCATACCGTTTTCGGATAAAAAGAAAAATCCCATATTTTGAAACTGCCATTGAATAGGAACCAAACCGTTATAATATTCATGATTTCCGGCAGAAACATAAACCCCGTATTTAGCGGATAGTTTTGACAACTCTTTCAAATGATTACTTATATAGCCTATACCGTCATCAACAATATCTCCCGGCATAACAATAACATCAGGATTGAGAGAGTTAGAAAGTTTTACCAAGTTTTTAACATCGGAAACATTTTTTCTTCCGTGTAAATGTACATCATTAATTTGTAATATTGTAATCGGCTCACTAACCTTATTGCTTATAATTTCAAGCTTTTTAACCATAGGAAGCTTTATTGCTTCAAAAATTGCATAAACGGATAATGCCATAGCCAACAAAACTGTTATTACATTAACCTTTGTAAGTAACGATACATTTGTAGGATTCCACGACTGCGATTTTCCAAAAAATTTATAGGTTACAAACCAAAAACCATCACGGAAAAACAACATAATGAATAGGATAAATACAAAACCGAAACACGCATATCCTACATTTGAAAAAGAATTAAAAATTTGTCCGTCCAACAACATTTTACGGCGTAAAACGTTTATAATAAGCGGAGATAACCAAGCTGATACCAAAAGCAGAAAAACAAATGTTCTTATTGACCAATGGACATTATTATAACCTAATAAAGTCCTTTCGGTAATTACCGAACAAGCCAAAGCTATTATTAATGATGCATACACAAAAAACATTTTCCCTCCGGAATAATAATTTAAGCTTGTGCCGCTACCGCCTCAACTGTTTTACGACGATATACACGTTTAGCCTTTACAGGTTCTTTTTCTTCATTTTCAACCGCATCTGTCTTATTAATTTCAATTACATGAAATGTTTTTCTGACATTTTTGGTTTTCTTTACTTCTTTAACTTCTGTTTCGGCAGGAGCTTCTGTAACAACTTCCTTTTCCGGAGCTTTATTTTCTACTGCAACTTCATTTGCAGTATTATCCGAATTATCAGACACAGCTTCAACCTTAGCATTTGCATTATCATTTGCTTCTTGTTGTTCTCTTGCCTGTTTACGTTCATTAATTTCGGTTACAATCTTACGATAATGCTCAGCATATTGACGGAAAATTTCTGCAGTAACATAGTCATTATTACTGTGAGCTTCTTTTGCCAAATCATTATATCTCTTTATCAAATCAAGAGCTGTACCGCTGATTTTTCCGGCAATAGAATTGCTGTCAAATTTATAATTAAGAGAATATATTGCGTTATTCGAATTATTATTACGATATCTGTTATTTACTTTTTTCATATAAAATCACTACCATATAAAGGGTTAAAAAGCACCTTTTGTGCTCCCAAACAAAAAACTGTATTCAGTATGACGGAAATTCTAAAAAACATACGACATTTGTCATAGCGTTTACAAGGGCATAATACATTTAAATTTATTAATTGCAACTTATTTTTTCAAAATTATACAACGTTCTATCCCGGATAAGTCGCATACTTTTGCCACCAGCTTTAATCCCTTATCCGCAAATATTTCGGCAATCATATCTGCCTGCCCTATTCCGCCTTCCAATAAGATATATCCGCCATCTTCTAAAATCAAGGGAGCTATTTCGGCAATACGGCGATAATGAACATATCCGTCCTCTCCTCCGTCTAAAGCCATAAAAGGATCATATTTTTTGACTTCTTCATCCAACTCGTCAATATCACTTGTCGGAATATACGGAGGATTACTTATTATAAGAGAAGTTTTTGCTTCCGTTTTATCATTAAAATAGTCAAATTTTTCAAAATCAATTCGGTCTTTCAAACCTAACCTTTTGGCATTTTGTTTAGCAACTTCAAGCGCTTTTTCAGATTTATCAAAACCTAAACCGCTCATCTGCGGAACATCTTGCAATATGGATAATATCAAACATCCGGACCCCACCCCAAACTCTATAATCTTATCCAGATTATTTTGTTTAGCTATCTTTATTGCTTCTTCTACCAAAATTTCACTATCCGGACGTGGAGATAAAACATCAGAATTAACGATAAATGAACTTTTATAAAACTCTTTAATGCCTAGTATTTTATCAAGAGGTTCATGCTTCATTCTGCGAGCCAACATTTGTTTTACTTCTGCTTCTTGCTCACCATCAACCGATATATCGGCTCCGATAACATTAACATCGACATTCAAAACTCCGGCTAACATCATGCGCGCTTCCAACCTGGGAGAATCAATCCCCAAAGTTGATAAAGAAGAAACTAAATCTCCGAATGATATTGTCATTTTATTAAGGCTACGCTTTAAAAGGTTCTTTGAAAATTTTATTTTTGCGAATTTTTCTTACTTTTTTGATTCTGTCTTCCATACGTTTCGGCATATCATCAAGAGACTCAACCGGAGAAAAAATATTTTTATAGTCAAATCCTCGCACATCCGTTGCTTCCATCTGACCTTCAAAATCAAATGTTACAACAGTTTTGTCTTCATTTTTTTCGGACATATGCGCTCCCGTTTATGCAACTTCTTGTTTAACCAACTCTGCCAAGTGCTCAAAAGCTTTCTTTTCAATCTGACGAACACGTTCACGGCTGATTTCATATTTTGTTCCGATATCTTCCAATGTCATCGGCTCATCGGTTAACATACGATTCTTAACAATAAATGCTTCACGTTCAGATAACTTACCAAGACAAGACATCAAAATTTGGTGTTTATATTTAGCTTCTTGCTTTCTTGCTAAAGCCTCTTCAACATTTTGTCTGCTGTCAACCAACAAATCTTGTCTTTCACGGTCTTCATCATCGCCGATTGTGACATTCAACGACGTATCACCGCTTAAACGACGATTCATTTCTACAACTTCTTGTTCTTCCACAACCAATTCATTGGCAATCTGTTTTACAACTGTCGGCTCTAATTCTTTATTCTCGTATATACCTAAACGAGCTTTAATACGGCTTAAGTTATAGAACAACTTTTTCTGTGCTGCAACGGTACCTATTTTAACCAAAGACCAAGAGCGCAAAATAAAGTCATTGATAGAAGCTTTAATCCACCAAATTGCATAGGTTGAGAGACGAACTTTTTTAGACAAGTCAAATTTTTTTACTGCCTGCATAAGACCGATATTTGCTTCAGAAATAATATCAGCCAAAGGCAATCCGTAACGACGATAAGTTAAAGCAATTTTAGCCGCCAAACGCAAGTGAGATACCACCAAACGATGAGCTGCTTCCAGATTGTTATTTTGCTTAAAATCATTGATAAGAGCAACCTCTTCTTCTTCGGATAAAACCGGAAAAGATTTTATTCTTTCAAAGTATGCCACCAAACCATTATTATCAATTACCAAAGGTAAATTGGAAGATGGCTTTACTACTACTATTGAAGATCCGTTACTCAAAATAAACCAACCTACTTTCTTTTTTCACACAATAGGAAATTATATTACATAAAAAACAAATTTCAACCCTAAAATTATTCAGCCTCAATCAAAGTATCATATTGTTTGACCTCAGGAACGTACCAAACCGAAAAAACATTTTTACCGTCAACCGGAGGAATAAAGTTTATAATCTGCACAACATAACGAAAATCTTCAGGATATATCAGCAAATAAATCGGCTTTTTACCCTCTCCGACACAAAGACGCATATCACTTTCTTTAATATCACGATTAATTTTGTTCATTACGATTTCATTAGCGACCAAAAAGTTTTCCTTACTGTCAAAAGTGCTTACGGGAACTTCTGTATATGAATTAATATTTTTGAGAACCAATCGGCTTTTACGGATATCCATTATTGAACCGGAAGTTTCTTTATCAAGATGAGATTTCACATGTTCACGTACGACATCAATCAACTTTTCGTTATTGCAAGTAGGAAAATCCGCACTTTTCTGTTCATCGGCGGCTTGCGGTGCTTCTATTATCATAATTGCTTCTTCTTGCTCAACAGCCTCTGAAGCAAAAACATTAAACGAAAGCAAAGACATAACCGCCAATAACAGATATTTCATATATTTTCTCCTAGAAATTAACAGATTTAGGTGTTCTCGGGAACGGAATAACGTCACGAATATTTCCGATTCCGGTCAAAAGCAACATCATACGTTCAAATCCTAAACCGAAACCGGCGTGAGGAACAGAACCGTAGCGACGAGAATCCAAATACCAAGAATAATCTTCTTCCTTCATTCCCATTTCTTCGATACGAGCAACTAATCTGTCGTATCTTTCTTCACGTTGTGAACCGCCGATAAGCTCACCGATACCCGGAACTAAAACATCCATAGCGGCAACAGTTTTGTTGTCATCATTCATACGCATATAAAATGCCTTAATTTCCTTCGGATAATCTCTCACGATTACCGGACGTTTGAAATATTTTTCAGCCAAGAAACGTTCGTGTTCTGTTTGCATATCAACGCCATACTCCGGTTTATATTCAAAACTTTCGCCGGATTTTTGCATAATTTCGATTGCTTCGCTGTATGTAATGCGAGCAAACGGCTGATTTATAATCGAATCCAAAGTATCCATCAGACCGGGAGCAACAAATTTGTTGAACAACTCAATATCTTCTGCACAATGTTCAACAACATGTTTTACACAATATCTGACCATATCTTCAGCTAAATCCATATCGTCGTAAATATCTGCAAAAGCCATTTCAGGTTCAATCATCCAAAATTCTGCAGCATGGCGAGTTGTATTAGAGTTCTCGGCACGGAAAGTCGGCCCGAAAGTATAAATATCCCCCAAAGCCATAGCATACATTTCACCGTTTAATTGACCTGATACGGTAAGTCTTGCTTCTTTACCGAAAAAGTCTTGAGAATAATCAACTTTTCCGTCTTTTGTCTTCGGCACATTGTTCAAGTCAAGAGTTGTAACCTGAAACATTTCTCCGGCACCTTCGCAGTCAGAAGCCGTAATAATCGGTGTATGAACGTAGCGAAAACCTTTTTCATTAAAAAACTTGTGAATGGCATAAGACAATTCCGAACGAATACGGAAAGCTGCACCATATTTGTTTGTACGCGGACGCAAATGAGCTATTGTGCGCAAATATTCGTCTGTATGTTTTTTCTTTTGCAAAGGAAAATCTTCATTGGCAATATCATAAATTTCGATTTCTTCAGCCTTAATTTCATATTTTTGATTTCCGCCCAAAGATTCGATTAAAGCACCTTTAACAGCTAAAGAAGACCCCGTTGTCAATTTTTTCAAATCTTCATAATTGGCTAAATTGTTATTGGCAATAATTTGAATATTTTTCAAACAAGATCCGTCATTAAGTTCAATAAACATGAAATCTTTTGAATCACGACGGGTTTTAACCCAACCTTTTACCAATACTTCGTCAAGTGTAGTATCCGACTTTAGAAGCTTTACAATTTTTGTTCTTTTTAACATTTTAGCCTTTTCCTATTTATTTAAAAAATATTTTTACCGTTTGCGATATTATAACAGTTATTTTTAATTGTCTAGTACAGCATTGACAAAAAGTGAACTATTGCTAATATGTTTTTAACAATATTTTAAATAAGGAGCAAAAAATGAAAAAAATAGCATTAATTCTTGCCATTCCCGCTTTGATGTTGATGAGTGCCTGTGCTGCCGATATCGGTGCCAACCAATACGATTCTGCTTCAGTAGGCTCTATCACCAAAGCATTGAAAGGAACCGTAATTTCTGTTCGCAGCATCACTGTTCGTGACAGCAACAAGTCCGGTGGTACAGCACTCGGAGCAATTGCCGGCGGTATTGCAGGCTCTCAAGTAGGCAAAGGCAATACTGCAGCCTTAATCGGCGGAACAGCAGGAGCTTTATTGGGCGGTGCAGCCGGAAACTTGGCTCAAGGCAGCCTTTCAAGCCAAGGCGGATATGAATATGTTGTTCAACTCGACAATGGCGGAATTATTACCGTAACTCAAGGCAACGATGTATTGTTAGCCAACGGTCAACGTTGTATGGTTCTTTATGGAGACGGTTCTTCAAGAGCTCGTGTAATCCCTTATAACGGATACTAAAAAAATGACCGACAACAAGGCAAATGCGGTTAAAGAGTTTGAAGATTTGTTTGTCAATGTTGACAATGTGTATGACTATGCCGAAGCATATCATACCATGGAGAACTATGTTCTGTCCGGTCAAAAAATTGACAACAAAGGATTCGACAAGCTCGTAACCGTATTTGCCAAGTTGTCGCCTAAAGACGATTATGTGAGTTTTTATCCTATAAATATGCTTTTATGGAGAAAATCATCAACTCAAGAACAAGAGCTTTTTGATGAGATAACCGCATCATCTCGCCGACCGGATATTAATGCCCTATCCCGAATAGTTCAAATTATAGATAAAGTTAACAGTGACTTTTCTTCCCGTATTCCGGACAGTTTCATAAAAAGATACCAAGATTTTATATTAGAAAAGATTAAAACTACCGATTTTAGCACTCAAGATATTGAACACCTCAGCCAAACTTTCGCAAATTGTGAAAGTCATAATCCGAAATTGCAAAAAATGTATCAGCTTATGCCCGATATGATGAGAAAAACTCAAAATGAAAAAATCGGCAAAGAAATACATAGCCTAAATAAATGGGCTTTCGAATATAAAAATGACGACTTACTCAAAAAATTGTCATATCGTTCCACCTACATCAATCTTCTTTATGAGAGACTGGTGCGCGAACACAGCATCAAACATATTGATATAACAAAACAATATCAAAACCACCGCATAAAAATGAATCGCAAAGTAAAAGAACTGACCGGAACAACAGATTCCAAAGGCAAAGAAATTTGTCGCAAATATGCAATTAATAAAGTATATAAAGCAACGGCAAACAGCGACAATTTCAAATTTGACTGCATCAAAAATGCTTTAGAAAAATACACCGACACACCTTTTTACGATGACTGTCAAGATATTTTACAAGCTATCGACGGCGGCGAAAAAAGTCGTAATGTTAAAATGCCGATAAAATTCCCCTATCACAGACACTAAAAAATATTCCGACAACTTGGATTTTGCTAAAAAATAGCTATCTGTAAATCATAATGCCAATTTATGTAGGAGACGGATTATGAGTAATACCATTTTAAGACTGTTACCGATTATGGTAACTTTTTTTTGCAATGGGCGCTGTTGACTTTGTGGGCATTGCAACCAACTATGTAAAATTAGACTTTCAGCTTTCGGATACCATCGCAAACTTATTTACATCCATGGTATTTTTTTGGTTTTTAATTTTTTCGGTTCCTACCGGAATATTAATGAACAAAATCGGACGCCGAAAAACCGTAATTTTAAGTTTATGGATTACGGTTGTCGCCTTGGCGATTCCTTTTTTGGGATATAATCTTTTCATTATTTTGCTGTCATTTTCATTATTGGGTATCGGAAACACCATAATGCAAGTATCTCTAAACCCGCTATTATCCAATATTGTCAGCAAAGAAAGGCTTTCAAGTGCTTTGACTTTCGGACAGTTTGTTAAGGCATGTGCTTCTTTTGTTGCTCCTATTTTAGCCGGTTGGAGTATGATACATTTCGGAACATGGCAAATTTTATTTCCGTTTTTTCTGATTATCTCTTTAGTGGCAATTTTTATGCTCTCACGAGAACAAATTGAAGAAGACGAAATCGGGCAACCGGCAAGTTTTAAGGAATGTTTTTCTCTTCTCGGAAAACTTCCGATTTTGTTGTGCTTTTTAGGAATTATATGCCATGTAGGTATCGATGTCGGAAGCAACGTATCCATCCCTAAAATAATGATGCAAAAGCTTGCAATTCCTCTTGAAACGGCAGGAATTGCAACAAGTATATATTTTCTGTTCAGAACCATAGGCTCTCTGTCCGGTTCATATCTGTTGACTAAAATGTCAACTCGAAAATTTTTCAGCATAAGCGTAGTTATGATGTTCTGCGCAATGTTCGGACTATTTTTATTCGACAGCAAAACAGCTCTTTATACTTGTATCGCTTTCATCGGATACGGAAACGCCAATATTTTTCCGATTGTTTTTGCACAGGCAATGCAAATTATGCCTACCAAGAAAAACGAAGTTTCCGGTTTGATGGTCATGGGCGTTTTCGGCGGAACCGTATTTCCGCTGATTATGGGCTTTGTTTCCGATATGGTTCAAAGTCAAATGGGAAATATTGCCGTAATGCTTTGCGGTATCGTATATTTGATTTTCTTAAGCCGAAAAATAGACCAATAATACTTTTGACTTTAGACAAAAATTATTTTATAATAAGGGGCAAGGAGAATGTATATGCAAGATGATTTAAGTCAAGTATATGATGATTTCATTGCCAAACACCAAGACTTTGCTCGCCAATTGCGGCAAACATATTTGTCTTGCAAAGATACCTTGCCCCAAACTATTGAAGACCCATTATATAATGCGGGAACAATGCAACGAGATGCCGATAATCCTGTATGTGATAACATAATATTAGCAAATGCTCACGAATTTGAAACACATAGTGAAATAATTTCAACACTTCCGGAAACAGAGCAAACAAAACTTAGGGCCCAAAAGGTTGTAGATTTATTGAAACAAAATGGAGTAGAAATCTCTCCGGAAAGCATGGGAAACACTTTGTTCTATAATAACGGAAAACCTGTTAGTCTTGAAGCATTTTATGCCGATACAATATATAATGGAGCTAAATCTAACACTAACTACATAAGTCGCCACATTGGAAATGCACAAATAATCTGCCTTCCGGACAGTTCTGAAAAACTCCCGAAAAGCGCAAAAGGTCTCCCAAAAGATATTATGGACAAAGTAGATGCAATTCCTCCCGAAGTTTTTAAGGAGATGACCCTAAAACGAGGTTTATATCATGAAGCCGTGCATGCTGCTTTAGGAACAGATGACGAGAGAAAATGCGATACTTTTGCTTTATTGCGAGTGATGAAAGAACATCCTGAACACGCAGAAACAATGTGGGAAGTATATAATTTTGCCCGTTCAAAATCTAAATATACTATTGAAACTTTTCAAAAAGCACAAAGTGGAAATTCTGATTATAATTTCGATAGAGAAATCAAAAAAGGCTCAATGACATATCTAATGCCTAATACATACAAGCAACTTGAACAATACGCAAAAAATCCCGAATTGTTACAAGGAAAATCTGATGCAGACTTACTTCGTATGACTTTTGAAATCACACGTGAACCCGACTTTACTCATGAGCAGTTAGCTGAATTTCATGAAATGTGTTCTAAAACAAGAATACATGATATTGATTTACGCAAAAACGAAGTGATACGTACATGTATAAAACAAAGTGGAGCTAAAGATACTGCTCAATATTTAGGATATGATACCGAATTAAGAGCTATGATACGTGAAGTAAAATCTACTGAAGGGCGTGAGCGTATATCTGAACATCGAGAAAATAATGCTTCTTCTCCCGAACAGGCTACACAAAATCAACCGCAATCAAATACCGCAAGAAAGATTAGCGATGGGCTTGCCGGTAAAATCGCACAAATGAAAAGACAAAACGCTTAAAAGCTTGCAAAACTTAGGTTTTGATGTTGCAATTTAACAAAATTTATCAATAATGAACGTAATTAAACAAATTACGGAGGATTTGGTATGCTCTCTGACATAGAAATTTCACAACAAAACAATCTTGAACCGATTACAAAAATCGCTGAAAAAATAGGACTTAATCAAGATGATTTGGAACTTTACGGAAAATATAAAGCAAAACTATCTTTTGATACCATAAACAGACTTGCCTCTAAAAAATCCTCCGGCAAACTTATTTTAGTAACTGCCCTCACCCCTACCCCCGCCGGCGAGGGAAAATCTACCATATCCATAGGATTAGCTGACGGATTACAAAAAATCGGCAAAAAATCGATTTTAGCTCTGCGTGAACCGTCTATGGGGCCTTGCTTCGGCTTAAAAGGCGGAGCAACAGGCGGAGGATATGCTCAAATTGTGCCGATGGAAGAAATAAATCTTCATTTTACCGGAGATATTCATGCCATTACGGCTGCGAACAATTTGCTTGCCGCAATGATTGATAATCACATAAAACAAGGTAATACCTTGGGATTAAACCCCGATGAAATTCGTTGGAACCGCTGTCTTGACCTAAATGATAGGGCATTAAGAGAGATACAAATTGCTCTCGGTTCATCAGTAAACGGCACACCTCGAGGAGACCATTTTGATATTAGTGTTGCCAGCGAAATCATGGCTATTTTTTGCTTGGCCGAAAATTTGGATGATTTGAAAAATCGCATAAAAAGAATTGTCATCGGTAAAACCTTTGACGGACGTTATGTTACAGCCGGAGAAATTAATGCTCATGGTGCAATGACCGCATTGTTAAAAGATGCCATAAAACCGAATATTGTTCAAACATTAGAAAAAACACCCGCCCTTGTTCATGGCGGACCTTTTGCTAATATTGCTCATGGATGTAACAGTATTATTGCTACAAAAACCGCTCTAAAACTTGCTGATTATGTTGTTACCGAAGCCGGCTTCGGAGCAGATTTAGGTGCAGAAAAGTTCTTGGATATAAAATGCCGAATTGCAAACTTAAAACCTGATGCCGCAGTTATTGTCGCTACAATCAGAGCTCTAAAGATGCACGGCGGAGTTGCTAAAGACAATCTTAAAGAAGAAAATGTTTTGGCCGTAAAAGAAGGTTTTGCCAATCTGAAAACTCATATTGAAAATATGCAAAAATATGGCTTACCTATCGTTGTTGCAATCAACCGCTTTATAACCGACAGCGCAGATGAAATTAAAGCCGTAGAAGAATTATGTCATCAAAACGGTGTTGAAGCAATTATGGTATCATCATGGGAACATGGAGGCGAAGGGGCGAAAGAGCTGGCTCAAAAAGTTGTTGAAATTACAAATACTCCTAACAATTATGCTCCGATATATGATTTAAATAAAACGCTGAAACAAAAAATAGAAACCGTTGCAAAAGAAATTTATCGTGCCGGAAAAATTGAGTATAGCGAAACAGCAACTAAAAAGCTGGCAGAATTTGAACTAAACGGCTATTCAAACTTACCGGTTTGTATAGCTAAAACTCAAAATTCTATTTCTGCAGACAGTAAACTCATTGGCGCTCCGCAAGGTCACTTATTTGAAGTAAAAGACGTTCGTCTTTCTGCAGGAGCCGGATTTGTTGTGGTATTGGCAGGTAACATTATGACCATGCCCGGTCTTCCCGCCCACCCGGCAGCAGAAAAAATTGATGTTGATGAAAACGGCAAAATCACCGGTTTGTTTTAAGTTTTGTCTGACATTAAAGTTGTTTTTTATAGACAAAAAATTTTATTTGTGTTAAAAATAAACAAGTTTCGAAAATTATTAACACTCTAAAATATTATTTTCTATGAGAGCAATTTTTAGCGGATCATTTGATCCTATTACCGTAGCTCACCTTGATATAATCAAGAGAGCCGCAAAATCGTTTAAAACAGTTATCGTTAATGTCGGTAAAAACAGTGAAAAGACACCGTTATTTTCCGTTGAGAAACGCGTTGAGCTGATTAAGGAAGCTATCAAAGATTGGCCGGAGCGTCAAAACATTATGATAATCGCCGAAAGCGGTTTGACTGTTGATGTTGCAATGGCTTACGATGCTAACGTCCTTATCCGAGGTGTTCGTCCCGGCACAAATGACTTAGAAAACGAAAACAAGTTAGCTGTTATGAATCAATATCTGGCAAAAATACGAGGGTTTAAACTTGAAACAAAGTTCTATAACTCAAATGATGTATTTTCTGCCAATATATCATCAACAGCCGTAAAAAATCTGTTTGAACTTCGCCAATACATTGCTGCAGCTCGCTGTGTACCGGCAAATGTTCACGAGGCTATGTGTGAGTTGTATCTTCGCGAATTGTGGTTAACATTGTTCAAAACCGAAGTCGATGCACTTTATCATTGGAAAGATTTGCTAAAGGCTTATCGTGGTCGTCAGTACCATAACTTATCGCATATTGCTTATATGCTCAATATGTTACAAATTTATCTGTCACAAAATTCT
This sequence comes from Alphaproteobacteria bacterium, assembly GCA_045659785.1. GTDB lineage: Bacteria > Pseudomonadota > Alphaproteobacteria > RF32 > CAG-239 > JAFUYI01. Next base: position 37,086 of record JAZRCM010000011.1, on the reverse strand, counting down.
CATTGTGCAGACTTTAGTAACCATAAAGAGCTTGTATTAGCAATTTTTATGCATGATTATGTGTATAATACCGACCATGGCGACAACTCGTCGATTGCAAGGATGGAAGTCAATGACAATGGTCGCATGCCGTTACCGTATTCTAACGAAATGGCTTCTGCCGGCGTTATCTTCGACATGCGCAACGACCTTGTTGATACAATATCTGTTGAACTGGCTCGAGGTTTGGTTATGGCAACCTCTCACAGCGGAGACAGATTGAACAACGACTACGCGTTGATTGCTGACCTTGACTTGAGTGTTCTCGGAACATTTGAAAGACGTGTATGGAAAAACTACAATACCGCTATTCGTAAAGAATATGCCGTATATCCTGACGAGATTTATATTCCCGAAAGGAGAAAGGTTCTCGAAAGATTTGCCGAAAGCAATCAAATTTTCCACACTTCGTTCTTTTACAATAATTTTGAAGAACAGGCTCGCAAGAATCTGGAGTATGAACTCTCTAATCTTTAAGCAGATGATTAAATTCAAAAGGTCTTATGTTAAAAAACATAAGACCTTTTTTACAATTCACATTTTTTACAACAAGGATTGTGTTCAATTTGAATATTGCAATGCTCAATGGAAAACTTTTCTTTCAACATGTCCGTTACTTTATGAATAATATCTTTTTCCTGTGTTACAATGTGACACTCAAGTGATATATCATGCTCGTTAACACTCCATATATGCAAATGATGAACATCACAAACACCGGTGATACTTAATATCTGTTCCTTAACTTCTTCTATATCAATATTATCAGGAACGGCATTCATCAAAATATTTACAACTTTCGGAAAGGTCAAAATTGATTGATAAATCATATATGCTGCAATAATTAAGGCAACAACACCGTCTACCCAATATATATCAAAATAAAGCACAAACAATCCGGATATTATAACTCCAACCGAACCCAAAGCATCGGCCAAATTGTGCAAAAATACCATACGCATATTAGTATTATGTCCGGCTCCGTGATGAGAAAGCTTTGCGGTTATACCATCAATTATCAAAGCAACAACTGAAACCCAAATAATGATACTACCATTTATTGTTTGAGGATTTATCAGTCTTTCAATTCCCTCAACCGCCAAATAAACTCCGGCAACAAACAACAAAATAAGATTGGTATAACCACCGATTATTTCTGCTCGTTTAAAACCGAAAGTATATTTATTATCAGCTTTTTTATGCCCTATTTTGAAAGCAATAACCGCTATTAATATGGAAAAAGCATCTGATGTATTATGTAAAGCATCACCGATTAGAGCCATACTTCCCGAAATAACTCCTCCGATAATTTCAACAATGCTCAAAACAATATTGATAATAAACGATAACAACAGATATTTTACCGTCTTATGACTGATTTCATGATGGTGATGATGACAATGTTCCATTTTATTCTCCGTATATAATATTAGATATATATCAGCAAACAAATGTCAAGCACATAACTATATTGACATATTAGACAAAATGAGATAGACTGAAACTGTAAAACCTTATTTAGATAATTTTTAATTTTATTACATATATGAACAAGAAAAACTTCTTTTACGCAATCGTTACGATTGCTATCTTAGTTGTTATTGTTGTTATTGCCCCAAAGGGTGGAGATAACAACGTGTTTACTGCCGGTGACGGTGGTTTGAACCTTAAAGAGCTGAACGAGAAGAGCAAAACCGAGACATCTCTCGGCGGTTCTGTTTCAGTAAATGCTACTACTGACCAGCAGCTTTTCCAGCTGATTCTTATAGGTTCTCACACTCGCTACTATGACCGTTTCTATTTAGGCGGAAATATGGTGGGTGGTCTCTCAACCGAGTTTGGTATTTGTACTCCGGTACTTTATGCCAAGGCGGGCTATAACTTTGACAACCTTAACCTTGAGTACCGAATGGGTAATTTCAAGCGCTCAACCATAGTTACTCCTATGATTGACCCACAGTTCAGTAACTACTGTACTATTATGGGTGAAGGCGCAGGTGTATCAAATGCTATGCAGTTAGCTTTGAATCACAAGTATTTTACTTTCGGTTTCGGTCATCAGGGAGGTAGCAGCTTCTACCGTTTCAATGACGGTAACTGGTACGCTTATACAGAGGTACCTATATGTAACTGGTTGCGTCTTACCGGTGGTGCTGACTTCGGTCAGTCTGTTTCCGGTTTTGCTGCTGCCAAGGTTGTCGCCGGTAATAACCATATTACCGTAACCGGCAACAAGCTCGGAACTGAAAACAGTAACGTTATTCTGTCTTATGCTCGCAATAATATTGCGGTTGGTGATGGAATGTTATCTGTTTCTGCTTCTGCTTGGGCTAAGCGTGCAGCTCAGGGTATTCACCTTGTGACCGGACTTACTAAGGGTAAGGCCACTCTTTTTGCCGAGGCCGGTTTGAAGTACAGCAATGTACTCTCTCCTTATATCGGTGCAGGTGGTAGTTTTATGTTTTAATTTTTTATGACCATGATGATGATTGTTATCTCTGCTTTGGTCGGGGCAGTAATTTTATCTTACTGCCTGACCGGCAAAAAAACTAAAAAACCGGCGATTATAGCTGGTATCGTTTTTGCAGTGATAATGATCATCTTAGGTCATAATTCGCAAAATTACGATACACCGCTAATGTTATCGCCACAGGCTGCAGAAGCATTTACCATAAAATTTGGTGAACCGACAATTCAGACTCCGTTTGAAGAAGTCGAAGCATTATTCTGCATCCTCGTATTCGCAATATTTGTTGCCGGTGTAGCAATTTGCGAGGATTTGAAGGATAAGGAAAGCTTAATGCAAATTAAGCGAAAATGCCTTACAATACTTGTTGTTGCGGTATGGTACTCATTATCACTTCGACTTGGATTAGGTATAAAACTTATTCCTTACATAAAACCGGAGGAGCAACCTGAACCTGTAAAGGCGGTTGCATAATCTGAAAAAAGGCGTCTCATCAGAGACGCCTTTGGTTTTTATTATCCTTTGACTTTATGTTTTTTATCAAACATTTCTCCGATTATTGCAAAGAACATCGGAACAAACAATGTTGCTACGAAAGTTGATAAAATCATACCGCCAATCATTCCGGTACCGATAGAGTGACGGCTTCCTGCACCGGCTCCGGTAGAAATTGCCAATGGCAATACACCGAAAGTAAATGCCAAAGAAGTCATAACAATCGGACGGAAACGAAGTTTTGCAGCCTCAATAGCGGCATTTGCATAGCTCAAGCCTTCTTCAACTTTTACTACCGCAAATTCCACAATCAAAATTGCGTTTTTGGCAGCCAAACCAATCAATGTTACCAAACCTACTTGGAAATACAAATCGTTTTGAATACCACGCAGATAAACCGCAATCAAAGCACCTAATACGGCGAACGGAACCGAAAGAATAACTACCATCGGTAAAGACCATTTTTCGTATTGAGCTGCCAAAATCAAGAATATCATTATCAATCCGAAAGCAAATGCCTGTGTAGAAGCACCTCCTGCTAATTTTTCCTGATATGCGGAACCAATCCAAGACAAACTGTATTCGCTACCCAATACTTTTTCTGCCACTTCTTCCATTGCGGCAATAGCCTGACCGGAAGAATAACCGTTAGCAGGGTCACCCATAACCTTTGCAGCAGGGAAAATATTGAAGCGGTTAACCAACTCCGGACCGGTTACTCTTTCAACATTGAGCAATGTAGATAACGGAACAAGTTTTCCGTCATTTGACTTAACATAAACATAACGCAAATCATCAGGAGTACGACGGAATTTTGCCTCTGACTGAACACTAACACGGAAATTACGTCCCATATAGGTAAAGTCATTAACATACAAGCTACCGAATGTTGATTGCATAACCGTATAAACAGAATTAATCGGTACATTCATAACTCGAGCTTTTTCACGGTCTAAATCAATACGATATTGCGGTGTGCTGACCGAAAACGTAGTTTTTACATTTGCCAATTCAGGTCTTTTTGATGCTTCTGCAATAAACTCTTGAGTTTTAGCCATCAATTCTTGTGATGTTTTACCTGAACGGTTTTGAATATAACCTTCAAAACCTCCGGTCATACTCATACCTGTAATCGGCGGCATTGAGAAAGCAGCAGCAACACCTTCCGGTTGGCTCATTCCGATACCGCTAAACACTTTTGCCAAATGGTCTGCAGATTGAGTTAATAACTTTCTTTCTTCCCAATCCTTCAATATAATAAAGCTAACGGCAGAATATGTATTTTGGCTTGCAGATAACATATTAAATCCGTTAATTGTCAACACATCAACAACATCAGGATTTTCCATAATTGCCTTACTGACCGTATCGGTAAGTTTTTCCGTACGAGGTAATGATGATGCTTCCGGCATATTATACGCCATCAAAAGGTTTCCTAAATCTTCGTTAGGAACCAAACCTCCCGGAACAATTTTAAACAACATTACGATTGCTACACAAACACCGGCAAAACCTAACATTGTAATTTTGCGATAATTTAAGCAGAATTTTACACCGGCTAAATACCATTCGGTCAATTTATCAAAGAAAGCATTAAACCAACGGAAAAATCCTTTAGGTTCTTTATGTTCATCTTTAATAATCAAAGCACAAAGTGATGGTGTCAAAGTTAAAGCCACAAGAGCTGAAATCAGCACCGAAACGGCAATGGTTACCGAAAATTGTTTATACATTACACCGGTCATACCGCCTAAAAATGCAATCGGTAAGAACACAGCCGAAAGCACTAAAGCCACAGCCACTACCGGACCAGAAACTTCTTGCATCGCCTTGATTGCCGCCTCTTTCGGTGACAGTTTTTCATCGTGCATCAAACGTTCAACGTTTTCCAACACAATAATCGCATCGTCCACCACGATACCGATTGCCAAAATCAACCCGAACAAAGTCAGCAAGTTAATTGAAAAGCCTAACAAATACATTCCGGCAAAAGCACCGATAATAGAAACCGGAACCGCCAAAATCGGAATGATTGTGGCACGAATACTTTGCAAGAACAAATATACTACGATAATAACCAAAACAACCGCTTCAAAAAAGGTATGAATAACCTCATGAATAGATACGTTCACAAACAAAGTCGTATCATACGGAATTTCATAGGTAATGCCGTCAGGGAAGTTTTTAGATAATTCTTGCATTTTGTTATTTACTAACTCTGCTGTTTCAAGAGCATTTGCTCCCGGTTGCAGATAGATAGCGAAAGCAACGGCTTCTTTGCCGTTAAAAGTTGAGGTAACACTATAATCTTGTGCCCCCAACTCTATACGAGCAACATCTTTAAGACGCAAAATTCCGCCTTTTTCATCTGTTCTGAGAATGATTTCTCCAAACTCTTTTTCATCAACCAAACGGCCTTTAGTGTTCACCGAATATGTGTACGGTTGATATTCGTCCATCGGTTCTTGCCCAAATTGACCGGCAGCAAATTGAGAGTTTTGTTCTTGAACGGCTGCAATGACATCTTGCGGTGTCATATTATAATCTGCCAATTTATCAGGACTCAACCAAATGCGCATAGAATAGTCTTGCGATGCGAACAACGAAGCACTACCTACACCTTTAATACGTTTAATTTCATCCAACACGTTCAACAAAGCATAGTTTGCAACATATACTGAATCGTATTTTTCAGATGTTGAACGCATTGCAATAACCTGAAGAATTGAGTTAGATTTTTGCTCAACGGTAACGCCCATTTTTGTAACTTCGCTCGGAAGTTTTGAAGTTGCAGCCTGAACTTTGTTGTTAACGTCAATGGTTGCCTGGTCGGGATCTGTACCGATTTCGAATACGGCACCGATTGTCAAATAACCGCTGGATGTAGCATTAGAATACATATAAATCATATTCTTAACGCCGTTTAATTCTTGTTCAATAGGAGCAGCAACGGTATCGGCCAAAACTTCTGCCGTAGCCCCCGGATACATTGCCGTAATTTGAATTTCGGTAGGAACAATATTAGGATATTGTTCAATCGGCAAGGCTTTCATAGAAACAAGACCGGCCAAAACGATAACCAAAGAAATTACCGTAGAGAAAATCGGTCTTTCAATAAAAAACTTTGAAAACATATTAAATCCTCACTATTATTCGGCAACAACACTCATTCCCGGACGAAGCTTGAGCAATCCGGAAACGATTACTTTATCGCCGGCTTTAAGACCTTCATCAATAATCCATTTTCCGTCAGGTGTTGTAAGCCCTGTTCTTACGGCAACGGATTCCACCTTATTTTCGGCATTTACACGATATACATAAGAACCGTTTGCTTCTTGCATAACAGCCTCTTGCGGAAGTGTTAAAGCATCTAAACGAGTTAAACCTTCCATAACCAAACGCAAAAATTGTCCCGGACGAACTCTTCCTTCTTCGTTAGGAAATACGGCACGAAGTTTGATTGTCCCGGTACTTTCGTCAACGGTAGGATTAATAAAGTTAACGGTTCCGCTTTGGTTATACAAAGTATCGTCTCCAAATTTTACTTTAGCAACGATTTCTGATTTATTTTCCGGGTTTTTAATAAGACCTCTTTCAGTCATATCACGCAAAGACATAATTTCTTTTTCAGAAGCTGAGAAAATCACATAAATAGGATCTACCTGAACAATTTTGGTCAGCAACCCGGTTGTTGAAATCAAACTTCCTTCCGATTGAGCTTCCATGCTTGTGATACCGCTAATCGGAGCTTTAACCGTTGTATAGTCAAAATTAAGTTTAGCAGCTTCAACAGCAGCTTCTGCCAACTCTTTAGAAGCAGCTAAAGAGTCCATGGTTGCTCTTGCTTCGTCTAAAGCTTTATCACTGGCAAAACCTTGTTTATGGAGTTCATCTGTACGTTTCCATTGTGTTTCGGCATTTATAAATTGTGCCTTTGCTTGAGCTAATTGAGCTTTTGCCTGATCTAAAGCAACTTTATATTGATCCGGGTCAATCTCAAACAAAACACTGCCTTCTTCAACCTTAGAGCCTTCAACATAGTTGCGTTTTAACAAAATTCCGCTGACACGAGCACGAACTTCGGTTTCTTTTGAACCTTGAGCACGAGCGGAAAACTCAAAACTCAAAGGAATATTTTGCGGTGTTAATTCCAACACACTAACCTTTTGCGGTGCAGTTTGAGCCGCTTGATTTGTATTGTTGTCCTTACAAGCACTAAACGCCAAAATACAACCGGTTAATAAAAACAATTTACGACATAAATTCATAGTCATTCTCCATAAAATTTCACATCTTTGGTTATAAAATATATGAATATAATGAAAATTGCACTTTTTTATGATTTTTATTAACAATAATGAGTATTTTTTAACTTTCATGGCAATAAATTTTCTCATAATGACAAAGGGAGGCAAATAGCCTCCCTTCTTTGTGATAATGAGGAGTGTCATTACCAACTATAATTAACACCTAAACCAAGAGATGTAGCCTCATAGTCTGAGCCGAAGGTATAGTTAGCCCAACCGTATGCTGACCAGTTGTCATTGAAACCATAGTTTCCGCCGACTTCAACTCTGCCTAATGTTTCATCTTCGATTGTATCAACTTTGCCGATTTTGGTAATATTAACCTCATCACCATCAACCAAAGTTTGAACAACACTAGGTTTGACATAAATGCTTGCAGCACCATTGTCTGTATAAATAGCTTTACTCAATTTTATACCAGCCTCTAATTCAACTTGTTTCAAATCATCATATTCGACGGTTTTACCAAGATTATCTGTGGCATCATCATAATTTACTTGAGTATAGAATACACCTAAACTTGGTGTTACATATACGGTGTTGTTCAAAGCATAGCTATAACCTACTTCAGCGCTTCCACCAAATTCTATGCCGTCGGTATCATAATTGGAAAGACCGTCATCTGTTGTAACTTCAGCTTCTTGCATACCGCCGTACAAAGTAGCAAATGCGTACCAATTATTATTATCATAACGATAATACAATCCGGCTAAATAACTATCGATATCAAGTTCACTTCCGGATTTTGAATAATATTTGTCTCCTTTACCGTCCATTTCATAATTACCTTGACGATAAGATACGAATATACCGAGTTTGTTGCTCAAATCATGTTGAATATCAGCACCGGCTTCAATACCCCATACATCAGCATCAATAGCAACCGGAGCATCAATTTCCAAACCGTTATAGAAAGTATCTACCCAAGCATTATGCAAAGGTTTGCCGTCCCAATTATAGTCATAGAAACCGCAACCGGGGCAATATAATCTGTTTATATTAACTTTACGCATAATGTTATAAATCATTCCACTGGTTTGAGCAACTGCTGCTGAAGGCAATGCTTCCATGGCAATAACCTCCGGAGCAACCTCAACCGGACCTAAAGGTTGTGGTTGTGGTTGTGGTTGTGGTTCCGGTTTAGGATCGCAGTCTTCGGTATAGGTGTTTGCTTCATCGGTCATTGTTACACCCCAAGCCTTGGCTACATCAACCTCTGTTATACCTTCCATTTTTTCAAACCATGTACCACTAATATCTACCGTCATATCTGTTTGATAATCAATTTTATACATATAAGGAGAACCGATTACGCGTAAAATTTCAAAAGATTTTTCATTAGCTTCGCCATCAGCAACACCAGCTGCAGCAAAAAAAATACTTCCTTGCCCGCGTATATCTTTATAGTTTTTGGTATCAACAATAACTCCTGTTGTTCCTTTAATATCACCCGCATAAAGTTTTCCGGCTTCTCCGGTTGAAGCATCTAATTCAACTCGCAAAATCGGATTATTTTTAGCTTCATAATCCCCATATGCTAAAATCGCCGCATTTTTACCTAACACCATTTGTGTAGTATCAAGAGTTACATTACCTGGCACCATAACACCACTATTGAAAATAACGCTGTTTACCAAACAATTAGGGCATTTATCGCCACTAATATTCAAATTAGGAATAGTCCCAACTCCCATTAAATCACCTGCAATTATACTATCATCAAAAACGATTTTACCATTGTTTTTAACATTAAGATTTATATCTCCTGACGTCATAATCGCATTATCAATTTTTTCGCCTTGAATAGATATGTAGTTACCTGAAAATACGGAATCTGCTCCATCTGCATAGATATTGAGCTTATTGCCGTATAAAAGACCTATAGCTCCACCAAAAGGAATAGTATTTCCATTAGGCGATGTAGACATTACATAATTGTTATAAAAGTTAGAATTTATAATCGTTAATTCTGAGTCAGCAGAAATAGCGCCACCGACCGTTACATACCCGTTACCACTTATCGCTCCATTGTTATAAAAATTAGAATTTTTAACAACTACCGGCAACCAACTTCCGTCGGTTTCAGACAATCTGTAAGCATAAATTGCTCCGCCTTGTGCCCAATAATCACCGGCAACTGTATTGTTATAGAAGTTAGAATTTTCGATATTAATTTCTTTGTAACTTCCGGCAGTTATCGCACCACCAAATGCGGCTCCATAAGTAGCAATAGCTGTATTACCATAAAAATTACCCGAAATTGTACCGGAAGATGCGGTCGGATTGTAATACTCGGTCAAAAATGCCGAAGTAACAATTGCACCGCCAAAAACAGCCTCACCTCCAACCGCCGTATTGCCAATAAAATCTCCTTTTATATCTCCCATTTGTCCGGAGTTACTTATTGCTCCTCCACCGGCGCTTACTTCAGCATAAGCAACATTACCGATAAAAGTGCCTTCAACATTACCTAATACTGCATCTGCTCGACCGTTTGCGATAGCTCCACCCCAAGCAGAATCGTAATCATAAGATGGTGTATATTCCATCAGGCTAACACCGATAGATTCAGGAGTTAAATTTGTAGGTCCTTGGATGTACGGCATAGCCATATTACCGATAAAAGTACCTTTTATGTTGTTACCATAAGCCATTTCATTGTAAATAGCACCGCCATAAAAATCTGTATATTGTTCGCTGACAATATCAACAAAATTAGCATTAATATCGCCTTCATCATCAATATACAATCTTTCTGTTTCTGTCGGTTCCGAATATTTTGCTGTTACTGTGGTTTTGCCTGAAGTAGGAGTATCAACTTCGCTCATAAAACCAAAGAGGTCTTCAGCTCCCTCAAAAGGAGACGTCCATTCAAAATATTTAGTTTCATTACCGCTTCCAAATTCTGTCTGCGGAATATCGCTATAAATATCTGCCATTGCCGATGAAGTAATAAAAGTTCCGGCTAATAACATAGTGAAAAACTGTGTTCTTTTTGTCATATTTAAAATCCTTAAAAGTTATAACTTTACTCGCATAGGATACGATGAGAAAAGTATATTAAATTTAATCTAAAAAGCAAGTCTTTATAATAAGAATAAACCGCCTTTTAAAAGGCGGTTTGGTAAAAGCTGTAAAAAAGCTATAAATATTATAAATCGGCAATTACATCTATTGATATAATTTCATCAGGATTATGCACCATACCGTTTGCACCACCACCGCGTTTTATCATATCAACATATTCCATACCTGAAGTTACTTCTCCCCACACGGTATATTGCCCGTTCAACCACGGAGCATCGGCAAAACAGATAAAAAATTGACTGTCACCACTGTTAGGATCCATAGCTCTTGCCATAGAAACAGTACCACGCAAATGCGGACGTTTATTAAATTCAGCTTTCAATTTTTTACCGCTTCCACCGGTTCCTGTTCCTAAAGGACAACCTGTCTGCGCCATAAAACCTTCAATAACACGATGAAATTTTAAGCCGTTATAAAAACCTTCTCTGACTAATTCTTTAATGCGTGCAACATGATTCGGAGCATCATCAGGATACATTTCAATCACAACATCTCCATCTTTAACCTTTAACAACAAAGAATTTTCGGCATCTTTAACATTATATTTTGCCTTTTCTTTTTTGGCTCTGGTTTCGCTTTGTGTGAGTTTTTTGGTATCTGCTCCGCCTAACTCTTTTGTATCCGGTTTTTCTAATTTAGCTGTTTTTTTATCATCCAGTAATTCGGCCATATTTCATCTCCTTAAAAATTAACTGCTTTATATATAGGTAATGTTTTAGTCTTTCGCAACACCTAACACATAATCCAAACGTTGTTGCGGATTTAAGCCTTTGGGATAATTATTTTTTATGTCTTCTAAAATATTTCGCAAACCGCGATTGTTAGCAATTTGAATTGCCAGACCGGGGCGGGCATTAAGCTCCAACATCATCGGACCTCTAAATTTATCCAAAACGATGTCTGCACCTAAATATCCCAATCCGGTCATTTCATAACCTTTAACCGCAATCTCTAAATGCTCTCGCCAAAAAGGAACTTTTAACTCCATTAAATCGGCTTTAGTATCGGGATGAATTGCTATCGGCAAATTGTGTGAAACGGCAGAAATCGCACATCCGGTTTTTACATCAATTCCTACGCCTACCGCACCTTGGTGTAAATTTGCTCTGCCTCCCGATTCTTTTGTTGCCAAACGCATCATTGCCAATGCCGGAAAACCTTGATATACAATAACTCGCACATCAGGAATACCTTGATAACTGAAATCTTGAAACTGATTGGAAAAGTGCACCATTTCTTCAATCAAAGCAATGTCATATTTGCCGCCTAAACTGTAAAGTCCGCTCAAAATATTGGAAATATGCTGATACACCTCGTTATAAGTTAAAACTTTTTCAGAAGCGGTAACAAAGTTTTCGGCATCATATTGCTTGATAACCAAAACACCTTTTCCACCGGAGCCGTGAGCTGGTTTAATTACAAATTCTTTATAGTCTTTTACCAAATCCAAAAATTTATCAACTTCGTTTTGAACTTCCACTATTCCGATAAGACGAGGAGTGTTAATCCCAACTTCATTAGCTAACTTTTTGGTTTGTACCTTATCATCAACCAAAGGATATAAGCGACGTTTGTTACTCTTGGCAATAATATCATAATTGCGAGCATTCATACCTAAAACACCGGCAGCTCTAAGTTGCGAAGGAGTAGCAAAATTTTTAAACCATCCGAACATTATTTTTCCTTTTTAGCTAAAGGTGCAAAACGAGTTAATTCGGTTATACGATATCCGGTATATGTACCAAGCAACATTACAACAAATAAAATCACTAAATTCAGTTCGTTAAATGCAAACATGATATGACGGATTGTATCATTTACAATAACGAAATAAGTTACAATCGCAGCCAATACACTGTTTACAATTTCTCTCAACGCATTTCTTGCTCCGTCTTCTTCCCAAGTTATTGAAGCTCTCTCAATTATCCATGCGGTAATAATAATCGGGAAGAACAAAGCGGAAGAAGCTATCGGTAACTGCCAATTATAGCCGATAATCGCTAAAATTTGCATTATGATAATAACAAAAATTACCACCGCTGAAATTCTCGGAACTAACAATAAATTTAATCGTGATAAAAGAGCTCTTATCAAAATTCCGATACCGATAATAATGGTGAAACAGGCCAAACCATAAACAAAACCTGTTTCAACCAAAGACATTGCAATCAACATCGGAGTAAATGTACCCATTGTAGAAATACCGACGACATTACGCATCAAAACTACTACCAAAATAGCTAATGGGAATATCATCAACCACTTCAAAGCATTTTGTTGGTTAAGCGGCAAATTATAAATAGAATAACCGAAGCGTCCTTCCTGATTTGCCAACTTTGCACGATGACCGGCCATTTTATATGAGGTGCTTAAGGATTTCATAACCGAATATTTTATAACCGAATCTTCTCCCCCGACCACATCAACCAATGGGCGGTTACCTCTTTGAAAAATGATAAAGTCACTCGGTAAACCTTTTTTTCCGGTATGAAGATTATATATTTTCCACATATTATCCATATATGCCTCAATCATAACATCCGGCATAAATGTTTTTTTATCTTCTTGTAATTTTATACCTCTGACCATACGAGCCGAAATATTTTTCAATGCCAATAAATCAACAATTGCCTGAGCTGTTTCTTTATCGCTGCGACGTTCCGGCATAAAAGAGCGCACGGTTTCATCGGGAGGAGTTTGATTTAACAGTTTTATAACCTGACAAACCTCATCTCCGTCTATACCCTTTGCTGTTTCCAAAATTTGATAAGCGACACTCAAAGACTGCTCATCTAATATCGGTTTAACAATTTTTTCCGGTTTAGGTGCCGGCGTTTTGCCTCTGCTCTCTACATTATCGTACAACAAAACACGATAATACACATCTTGCATTTTACTGCGAGGTTTAGAAGTCAAAATAACTTTTTCTTCTTGCATATCTATATCATATTTAGGAGCAACGACATCTTCATCCAAAACCTTAAAACCTTTAGAAGCCGATGGTCTGGCTATTGATACTTTTATGGGTGTTCCGGTAGGCTTAAAGGCGACATGAGCTTCTATTGTCCATACCGCTGTTTTTTGTTTCGGAGCCCAACTAAACCCCCAATATTCGATTTTATAATAAATACTGTATGCGGCAAAAAGCACCGAAGCAAAAAGCCCGATGCCCAATAACATTCTAACTGATTTAAGTTTTTGTAACATTAGTTTTCCTGACTATTTTAGTGTATTACTTATTGCTGTATCTACAATCGCTCGACCGGTAATTATGTTGCGTCCGACCAAACCTTGATATTTGAATTTATCTCTGTCCGAAAGGCTGAATTGAGCATTAATAATTTCTCCGCCGAACTTTACCTGCATCAAAACCACTAACCTTTCTTCCCTGCCTTCTGAACGTTTTACTTTTTGATTGCGATATATTTTCTTTTCAAAATGATGTGTTTCATTATTTAATCTGTTTATCAAATCAAAAGAAACCCACTTTTCCCCGTCTCTTTCAAAATATTCTAAATTTTCAACATCAACGGCAGATGTTTCTGCTCCGGTATCAATTCGGGCATTAAACGGGGTTTTCATGGGCAAGAAATATATCGGTTCAATCGCTCCGATAACTCCCAGTTTATGAGTTTTAGTCTTAATCGGTTCGACTTTCTTAGGTTCTTCTCGTTTAATTTCAACTCCCGGAACAATCGCGGGACGAACTTCTTTGTTTGCGCACGCACACATCAAAACTGTGGCAAGAGTAATCAGTATAGTTTTTGTAAAAATATTATTCATCTTTTATCTTCAAAAAAATAAAAACCATTGTTAATGCAATTTACTTCCAAACACTAAAATTTGTAAAGAAAAAAAGCATTTTTTATCAAAATTTTTTAATGACATAACAATCATTTTGGTATATAATTCGCCCGTAAGTAAGAATTAGGGGGAATGATGAACAAAAAAAATCAGAAAACAGCCGCCCTCGTGCGTCTCAATAAATTAAAATATTACGTTAAACGCTATGGAATAATCAAAGCCGGAAGCAAGATTTTGCTGCCTACCGTTGCATCTGTGGCTCTTAATATTTCTAACGTTCAGGCACAAACACCCAATCCTGTTCAATCTGATTACATTCCAGATAATACCGAAATGTTAGCTCATAACATAATGCTTGACCAACCTTCTGACGATTTGTTGGCCTATGAAAGAAAGGTTGTTTTCAACATAAATGCCGAAGTAGAAAGAAGGGCTGATTGGTTCATTTCAAAATTTTTAGAGTCGGCAAAATATCATTTGGAAGCACTCCAAAGTTGCGGAAACAAAACAAAATATGTAAAAGAAAACTTTTTTGATGTTGTTTCTCCCGTTCGTGGTCTTCCCGGAACTACCCCATATTGTATTACCGCATTAAACCGAGCGTTGATTGATGCAAATTCTTATGGCGGAGATTTATCTCACGTCTTACCCGATCCTAACAGTTCAGAATGTCGTTATGCTAACGGCTGCAATGCTTTTGCCGAATATTTACGACAAAAAGGATATAAAGACTGCATGGAATCAGGTCGTATAAATTATAACAATCTTGAGCCTGGAGATATTATACTTACGGTCAGAAACAGTAACGGTGACCGACATGCCCGTCAATATTTGGGAAAAACTAACGGAAAACATTATTGCTTAAATTTTAACATTGACGGTATTAGAGAGCTAAAAAATTCGACCGCAATCGTTATTCATATGAAAAAATTAACCAAAAAAGCTATTATGCAAAATTTGGAAAGAGAAAATTTAATTAATGGTGATTGGGAAAATATAGATACCATTTTACCGATTGAACAAGCTCGTCAAATTAAAGACTATTTATCGGCAGGTATGGATATTCAAGCCCCTATTCAAGAAGTTACCCCCCATGAAATCAGCCCTATGTTGCTAGCAAAAGCGGAAGAAAATGCACAAATGAGAGAAATTTTTATTGATGATTTTACTGATAAAAACAGAAAAAATCATAATATTGTAAAACAGTCTCCGATGTTAGCTTCAGTAGATACCCGTCGTCGCACCAGAAACAGAGTCTAGTGCGACAACCTCTACATCTATATCAGAAAAATAATGTTGCACGAAGCGACAATACTGTTCCGTAATCGGATTTTGAGTTTTGAGCGGGATCAATATAAAATTGAATATCCGGTGTTATCGTTGCCCATTTTGAAATTCCCCATGCCCAATAAGCTTCGATAACTTTTTCTGCTGAACTTGATAAGTTGCTTCCGACTGCTTTTTCATCAACTTTATTATACGCAAAAGCTAGCCCGATTTGGTCAAGCGGATTTCGGTTTAGCGGATTGTTATAAACTCCGCCTAACACCCATGACTGATTTATTTCGGCAGTATTGCCCGAAACACCGTTTACTCTACCAAAGATAGCAAACTTCTCACCGATATTTTGACTTATATTCAACGACCAACCGTTTGTTGTTTCCGGTTGCTCTTTAACTCCGGGTTGATTGTATAACAAAACCGAAATTTCGCTTTGTCCTAATTTTTTTATCGTCGGTGTATATGAAGCATAAGCAAAACTTGTAAAATGTTTATCTTTCAAATCATTAACTCGAACACTTATAGCTTCAACATTACTTGCATCTTGTCCACCTAATACAAAACTCCACTCATCATTAGGTGTAATTTGAACATAAGTTCCTACACCTGCAGTCGGATAAGTTGAGCTGGCATTTTGTGATAAGGCAAAATTTATAAAATTAACCTGTTGATTTGAGTCATAATCTGTTCCGTCAAAATTATAAATCGGAAATTGACCCAGTGCTAAAGTAAGCCAATCTGCTTTACCTCCAAATTGATAAGTATAATAAAGTTCATCAAAAGAATTTGATTTTGTTGCATAATCATTAATTCCGCTGACTACACCGATATTATTACCGATTCGAGAAGCGGAAGAACCACCATAACGAACAATATTATACGCAAAATTCAATGTTCCGGTTCCGTATTCATTATTAAATGTAGTCCAACTGAAACTCGGATAAATCATAGTTTGCCATGCGGTTTTGTCTCCGTTAGGAGCACCTCTTTGTGGCATAAAAGAAACATCTACCGCATAATTAAAACCATAATCTTTATTCAGCTTATTTTTAAATTCGGCATAGTCATTACCAAACTCACTAAAACTCCAATTATGTCTTTCTTGTGCAGCTTCTCCTCGTTTGACAGCCCCTTTATTTGCTCCTGCATATACGGAAGATGAAAACACCATCAAACCGGATAACAATAAAAATCCTAAAGTTTTATTCATTTCAATTCCCCTAAAGTTATTTCAAACAAAACTTATATATTCACTATTTAGAAAATAAAAAGATATGACTATGCAATTAGTATAGGTTCGGTTGAAATTTTACTATCCGTAATTAATTTTTGTTTGTATTCAAAAAAAAATTTAATAAGGAGAAAAAATATGACCGAAGGTGTTCGTTATCCTACTTTAGCTTTTCAAACCGGTGGTGCAGGACAGTCTGATGTTGGCATTCCCCCACAGCCGTTTGAAACCTTCTGTTATGACTCGGCTCTTTTACAAGCAAAAATCGAAAACTTTAATATTGTTCCGTACACATCGGTTTTGCCGAAAGAATTATATGGCAACATTGTACCTGTTGACAAAGTTGTCAACCATTTCAAACATGGTGCGGTTTTAGAAGTTATTATGGCCGGAAACGGTGCAAGCCGTGACGAACATAAAGCTATTGCCACCGGTGTAGGAATTTGTTGGGGAAGAGATGCAAAAGGCGAACTTATCGGAGGATGGGCAGCAGAATATGTCGAATATTTTGATACTTTCATCGATGACGATATTGCTCGCACGCATTGTGAAATGTGGCTCAACAAATCGTTGAATCACGAGCTTGAAATCAGAGGTGTTACAAAACACTCAGAATTCCAGCTCTTCCATAATTATATAAATATAACCCAACAATTCGGTTACTGCTTAACCTGTTTAGGTTTCCTAAACTTTGAGCATGCAGCCCCTGTAACGGTAGCATAAATTGGTTTCGATAGCAGTTTTTGATATTTTCAAAAATTTTGAGAAACCAATGCCGAACGAGAGGCGGAACAATCTGTAAAGGTTGCTTCGCCTCCTTTCGTTAGCAACATCATTTTATGAGGATTATAAGATGACTGATAACAATAAAACAAATTTAAATAATAAATCAGCAAACAGCGGAGGATTAGGTGTTTTAGCCCTTGCCGCTATTGTTGTGAGTTCAATGATTGGCGGAGGAATATACTCCTTACCGCAAAATATGGCTGCCGGAGCATCTGTCGGTGCCGTAATTTTATCTTGGGCAATCACCGGTTTCGGAGTATATTTTATCGCTAACACATTTCGCATTTTATCTGCGGCAAAACCGGATTTAACAGCCGGAATCTACATGTATAGCAGAGAAGGTTTCGGCCCTTATGTCGGTTTTACTATCGGGTGGTCATATTGGCTGTGTCAAATATGCGGAAATGTCGGATATGCAGTTATTACAATGGATGCACTAAATTATTTCTTTCCGCCATATTTTGCCGGAGGAAACAATCTTGCATCGATTATCGGCGGTTCAATCCTGATTTGGGGATTTAATTTTTTGGTTTTGCGCGGCTTAAAACAAGCAACTCTGATTAATACCATCGGAACAATCGCTAAAATCGTTCCGTTAATTTTGTTTATCATAATCTCAATGTTTGTTTTTCATCTCGATAAATTTGAATTTGATTTCTGGGGAGAAAACAGCAAACATTTAGGAGGTTTAAGTACACAAATTAAAAGTACGATGCTTGTAACCTTGTGGGCATTTATCGGTATAGAAGGAGCCGTTGTTTTATCACAGCACGCAAAAAGCCCAAAAACAGTGGGAAGAGCAACATTATTGGGATTTTTAGGCTGTTTGGGTATCTATATTTTGCTTTCGGTTTTACCTTACGGCTTTATGTCACAAGCTGAATTAGCGGATGTTGCCAATCCCTCAACTGCCGGAATCTTAGAAAAAGTTGTCGGCAAATGGGGAGCATGGTTAATGAATATCGGATTGTTGATTTCGGTATTAACCAGTTGGTTGGCTTGGACTATGATTACGGCTCAAATTCCGCAAGCCGCCGCATCTAACGGAACCTTCCCAAAACAATTTGCAACCGAAAACAAATATGGCGCTCCATCTACATCATTATGGATTACAAGTATTATGATGCAGTTGTTTATTTTATTGGTATATTTTTCAAATAACGCCTGGAACACAATGTTAAGTATTACCGGTGTAATGGTTTTACCGGCATATTTTTCAAGCTGTGCTTATTTATGGAAAATATGTGAAGATGGAGAATATCCGGTGGGCATTTATATCAAACGCTCGGTTGCACTAATCTCCGGAATTATCGGTTCAATTTATGCTTTGTGGCTTATTTATGCAGCAGGATTGAACTATCTGTTGATGGCCGTAATATTTATGGCTGCCGGAATACCGGTTTTCGTATGGGCTCGCAAACAATCTTCCCCTAACGAAAAAGCATTTACGGTAGGAGAAGCGGCTCTCGCTTGTTTGTTGATTGTAATTGCCTTATGGGCTATATATGCCTTTTCACGAGGAATTGTTAATATTAGCTAAAAAAAACAAAGGAGAAAGCATAAAGCTTTCTCCTTTAATTTTTCTGACAAGAGATTTACTTGATAGTAAGTATCTCCAAATCTCTCTTGAGTGTCTGAGCATCTCCCCAGTTTTGCTGGAAGTAGTGAGAAGCGGCAAGTTCAAAAACCTCGCTGATACTCAAAACTCTGTTCATTCTCAGTTTACGATACTCAAGGTGGCGAATAATCTCACGATACTTAAATCGGTTGAAGATATTTGCCTTGTAGAACTCGAGATGACGATCATAAATCTCATCCATCTTTACATCATCTTGCAACTTGCGGAGGTTCGGCACATTGTAATTGAGCGGAACCATCTGCAAAAACAATTTGAATTCAAAATCTTTCTGATCAGCTGTGTGGACATCACAATCCATCATATTCAGTTGGTCTAAAGATTCATAAAAAAAGTTCATCAAATTGGCAAGAAATTGCTGTCTGTTTTCAATGCTCATAATGTTTGCAACATCATGGAAGCAACAAATTTTATCGTATATCATAAGCCATAAAAATTTAGTCTATGAAAACAATTTAGCATTATAGACAAAAATTGTCAAATAAAAAAATGGCGAAGAATTATTATTCCTCGCCATAAAATTTTTAATGAAAAACTAGTTCAGATGATGAACGGCTTCCTTAAAATCCTCAACGGTTCCGAAACCGCTACGAACATAGAAAGCAATCAGCACCGACCACAGATCCTGCACAGTCAACTCCATATCCGCTCTACGCAAATACCTATTGATAATTCTGCGCTTACGCCAATTAGAATACCATGAGCCTCGCTTATTTTCACGATAATACTCAAGGTGATTGTCACAGCTATCACGAAAAGCAAAAAGCTTTTCAATTTTTCTCAAGAGGGCCTCGTCCGGAACATACTTGCTCTCGGAACGCACACTCTTAAAATACTTCCACATTACCATCCTTAAGGTTTGCGGATCAATTTGGGCGACCGATACAGCATTTACTCCGTCATAATTGACCGGAACGTCAAAGAAAGTAACTTGCTGCAGATAAATGTCCTGAATAAAATCAGCAACCTTTCTGCCAAACTTATGAGAGCCTTTGACTTCAAGCAAAACTCTCAAACCGGATTGCTCCAGTTGGGTTAATGTAAATTCCATAATATATAAGATTAATAGTGTTTCTGATAAATTATCTTATATACGATTTTTATATAAAAGTAAAGGTTTTTATCTGCCGTTTATCGCATCTTGCGGAATATCAAACCATCCCATTTTTATACCGCCAACACCGATATTGCTGATTGTTTGTTCATACTTCCAAAATGTATTTTTACGATAAATAGGAATACCCCAATCTTCACTGATACAGAGTTCTCCTCCTTCTATATCGCTTTTGTATACTCGACATTTTTCGCCGTTTATTTCTCTCATTCCGGCTTGATAATACTGTGAAAGTTCCTTATCTGTCCCGATAAGATAAGTCTTAAACATTTTATCATCAGTTTTAGGAGTAATAACTTTTTGATTCGACATAGAATCATAAATAACAATATCTTTCATCGAATTTATAATGATATTATAGTCATAAGCATCACTGCTTCTGGTATATGAAACACCGTTTACATCAATTTGCGCCATAGTCGCATCAATCGGTTCCCCTCGAACATATCCTCTTGTGTCCCATACAACTCCGACATTGAGAAGCTGTTGCATTTTTTCTTGTGCTGCACGGAGTTCAGGCAAAACTTTAATATCTTTTTCATCATCAATAAGCTGCGCACTATATTTTATAGGGATTGTAATTATCAAATTATCGTCATCATCAAATTTTGTTTCTATACCTTTTTCGTTAACCGGTTTTGAGAGAGATATTGAGCTAGACATAACATTAACACCGTCATCTCTACGTTGTAAAACTAACACAACCAAGGTATCAATCGTTCCACCTTTAATCACCTTTACTTGAACATCTTTTGAGCTTACACCGACAGCACTCAAGTCAACCGCAACTTTATAAACTCCGTTTTCCTCTATCGGATTTGAGCAGTGGTGCATCAATGCATTGAGTTCTGATATATTGGTGCTGACTTCCTGCCATACCTCAGAAGTTTCATTTTTAGAATATTTTGAAGATTCGATAACAGAGGCATAAGTATTTGAAGCAAATGCCATCATAGATAAAAGCGCAACTATTCTGATGTACTTACACATTTTCCCCTCCATTATCATCTTCTTTACATAATACCAATTATGATAACGTATTTTCAACAATTTTTATGTTACAAAAAAAAGACATTTTAAATTTTATTATTGACTAAACAACAAAAAATTCTTATTAATTGTAAGTCATCGCTCTGGTGGTGGAATTGGTAGACACGTAAGTTTCAGGTACTTATGGGAGTTTTCCCGTGAAGGTCCAAGTCCTTTCCAGAGCACCAATCATCAACTCCCTTTCGGGAGTTTTTGCTTTTTTAAAATAAGAAAGGCGCTGTTCTGTGAACAACGCCATGCGACTATAGGGTAAACCCTTTTAGAATCTCCAACCTAGACCCGCACGGAGTGACAAGTTGCTGAAATTCTCATAGTAGGTACTACTCTCCCTAGAGAAGACATAGCCAACCTCCGCATTGAGGAAAAGCTTCTTCGTCAGGATAACCTCTACACCGCCCTTAATCTTGTGGTGGAAAAGGTCAGAGTAGAAACGGTCCGTAGGACATTTACTGTTCGGAGCTCCTACCTTGGTAATATTTGCCCAAGTTGTCCATCCGTACATCGCATATCCACGAACCTTGTTGCCATACTGCACACCAATAGATGGTGAGAATGTCATAAAATCCTTGTGACCGAGGTATGTGTTGAGATAAGTATACCCAAAGTCAAGCTCGGCACGGATAAAGTTGACATAGATAGGAACGGCCACTCCGGCAATCGGAGCATTCTCCAAGCAGTTGTATCCGCCATAAACGGTAGGAGCAACGTGCAACTTCCAATCTGAATCCTCAATCCACTTTGACTGTGCAGATGATGATGCAATCACCGAAAACATCATCACGAAAAGTACAAAAAACTTTTTCATAGCTATAAGGTTTTAATTTGTTAATAATGATTTTCATTACTCACATTATATGACAAAAAACAAAAAAAATCAAACTCTATTTTATAAAAAATTATTAACAAAAAAAGAGGGGGTCGAAAGACGCCCCTCTTGGAAATTATGCGTGTTTGAAACCAAACCGCCAACCGATACCTATGCGTATCGCGAGCTGATTGAAAGTTTCATAGTACTGACCGCCGTCAGAAACCAGCACATAACCGAGTTCTGCATTGAGGAAAAGCTTTTTGTACAGGGTTACATCAACGCCGCACTTAATCTTTCCCTGAATGTCGCAAACACTAAAGTAGTCTTCATCTCCCTGATAATAAGGAGCTCCGACTCTCGTTATGCAAGGCCATGTGGTTGCACCTATCAGCGCATATCCTTTTATCTTGTCATTACCGTACTGCATACCGAAGTAGTGACCGTAGGTAAAGTAATTGTAGTGTCCGAGCGAGGTATCGTGCATATTGTAGCTGAGTTCAGCCTCGGCACGAATCAAACCTGCATAGACAGGGATAGCAATACCCGCAACAGGGGTACTTTCAAGGCAGTTATAACCGCCGTAAACAGTTGGAGCAACGTGGAATCTCCACTTTGAGAGATCAACACCCTGCGCAGACGCAACTACTACAGAGAGCATCGCGCACATCATCAACATAAACCTTTTCATAAGATTTTGATTTAATTTTGTCTGCACCTTCACAGACTGTTAAACTTTTGGAAATATTATAGTGATAAAAATTGTTTGAATGAATGTACTATATACAAAAATGCACCAAAAAGCAAGCGTATTTTTAAATTTTTGGCAATTTTTTTCTAAAAAAGGAAAACTGTGATGAAAAAAATCGGCATTATCGGCGACAGTATAGCGCACGGATTTTATGATGAAAACAATCTTGGCTGGGTTTCCCGTTTAGCACAAAAAATGTTGCAAGAAAAAGCCGGAGAATATGTATTCAACAATATGTCACAAGCCGGAGACAATATCGCAGACGCTTCGTTTAGAGCAATTACTGAAGCTCTAACCCGTAGTTTTGACGTTATTATCGTTAATATCGGAATTAATGATTTACGACGTCGTAAAGACAGTAATTTAGAAACCGATATATCAGAAGGAGCTCGAGTCGTTTATTGGAATCGACTACTTGATACCTTAAATAAAACCAATGCCCAAATTATTGTTACCGACTTAATTCCGGTAGTTGAAAATCGTTATACAGAACAGGCAACTTTAATTCGTCGCAATGAAGATGTTGAAAAATATAACCAAATTATCGAAAACATTTGCCTAAAACGTAATATTACTTTTTTCGCTCGTTATAATAAATGGAAAAACCGAAATTTAGAAAATTTATATAAAGATGCCACACATCCCAACGCAGAAGGACATGAAATTATAGCCGACGAACTATTTGACTTTTTACAAAAAATCGGAATTTAAGCGTTATAATTCAATCCCCAATCGCTATATCTGGCAGGATCATTCACCCAATTTTCACGAACTTTCACAAACAAAAACAAGTGAATACGGCAATCAAGCATATTCTCTAATTCGTGACGAGCCTTTTCACCTATCTTTTTAATCATCGTTCCGCCCTGTCCGACAATAATCTTCTTCTGTCCTTCTCTTTCCACATAAATAGTCATTTCCGCACGAACAGAATTATCATCACGTCTTTGCCACAATTCCGGTTCAACAGTTAAAGAATATGGAATTTCTTGTTGCAACATTAAAAACAGTTTTTCTCTAACAACCTCTGCTGCCAACAGTTTCAATGGCATATCCGACATTTGTTCTTCCGGATAATACCACGTAGATAAAGGCAAATTATCTGCTAAATATTTATAAAAAATATCCATATTTTCGCCGGTAGTAGCCGACACCATAAAAGTTTCCGCAAAATGTCCGTAAGCATTGAGTTCTGCAGATAAAGGTAACAGCTTCTCTTTGCTCAACATATCAACCTTATTTAAGACCAAAACTGCTTCTCTGTTTTGTTTATTAAGTTCATCAATTATAGTTCTGGTTTCATTATCAAATCCGCGTTTTGCATCGACCACCAAAACCAAAATATCGCCGTCTTTTGCTCCGCCCCACGCCGAAGCAACCATAGACCTGTCTAACCGACGTTTAGGCTTAAAAATTCCCGGGGTATCCTGAAAAATAATTTGGGTATTTTCATAAATACCTATCCCCTTAACCATTGTTCTGGTCGTTTGAGCTTTAGGGCTTACAATCGACACTTTAGATCCGACAAAATCATTGGTAATCGTAGATTTTCCGGCATTAGGAGCTCCGATAAGAGTAACAAAACCGCATCGAGACGGAAGATTATTTTTTTGTTCCATTTTTTACTCCTAAAGCTTTTAACATCTTTTGAGCTGCATCTTGTTCGGCCAGTTTTTTATTATGTCCTTTTCCGATTTGTTCATCCTGTCCGTTAACAACAACTTTCATTGAAAAAATAGGATTATGTTCAGTTCCTTCACGACCTACTTCCGTATATTTGGGAGTATTCCATCCTTTGCTGTGAGCATATTCCTGCAAAGCAGTTTTAGCATCTTTGGGCGGATTGGTATGAGTATTAATCAACGCCCCCCAATGTTTTTCAACAAACTCTATCGCCTGCACACAACCGCTGTCCGTATATATGGCACCGATAATTGCTTCTCCGACATCACAAAGAACATTATCATTATTTTTTACATCTATACCTTCGGCTCGAATATATTTATCTAAGCCTAAATCTAAAGCAACTTCCGAAACAGTTTCTTTACAAACCAAGGCCATAAATCTTTGCGACAAATTTCCTTCCGGCTCATTAGGAAACAATCGGCACAGCATTGCCGCAACAGCCACCCCCAAAACTCTATCGCCTAAAAATTCCAAGCGCTCATAATTTGCAGATAAGTTGCCGGTAATACTGCTATGAGTTAAAGCCCTGAATAACAATGTCCTATCATTAAACTTATATCCGAGTTTGTTTTCTAATGCTTCCATATTTACCTGCTTTTTTATGATATTTTATTAAACAAACGGCGCCAACGAATTTTTTTGCCCCAAGTCCAAGGCTTATACCAAGCTCCTTCATGAGGATCATAAGAAAAGAACAAGAAACGAGCTTTTCCTACCAAGTTTTCATAAGGAACAAAACCGACATGAATACGACTGTCATCAGAACGATCACGATTATCGCCCATCATAAAATAATTATTTTCAGGAACGGTAACTTCTGCAAAATTATCATCATTTTCGTTATCGGAAATTTCTAAAATTGTATGTTCCAAACCATTTGGCAAGGTTTCAACATATTGATGATAACGTTCCGCATATCCCATATTATTGCGAACGACGAAATTTTCTTTTTCTTCACGCGGAAGTTCTTTGCCGTTTATAAATAAACGACCGTTTTCCAATTTGATTTTATCTCCGGGAACACCGACAATTCTTTTGATAAAATCAGTGCGATTATCTTGAGGATATTTAAATACCACAACATCACCGACTTTAGGCTCATCTGCCCAAATCCTGCCAGAAAACAGAGGAATACTGAACGGGAAAGAGTGCTTTGAATATCCGTACGTATATTTTGACACAAACAAAAAATCCCCGACATACAAATTAGGATACATTGAACCGGACGGAATTTTGAACGGCTCAAATAAAAAACTTCTGATTAAAACAGCAATAACGATAGCTAATACTACTGTCTTAATTGTATCGGCAAAACTTTCTCTTTCTTCCATAGTTTCCTCTCTTAATCTAACCCTCAATAATGACCACCGCTTGTGCAAAAGGATAGTCATCGGATAAACTTACAAAAATATTTTTAGCTCCTTTTTCTTTTATGAGCTGTTCTGTTTTCTCGGAAAGACAAACATAAGGTTGTCCGTCTTTCTTATGTAAAATTTCTATCTCCGCCCAAACAAGTCCGTTCTTAAAACCTGTTCCTAAAGCCTTACTGAAAGCCTCCTTTGCAGCAAACCTTTTGGCTAAAGACGCACAAAATTTCTTTTCATCTGCAAGCTGTTGCAACTCTGCTTGCTCGTTTTTACCAAAACAACGTTTGATAAAATGCTGACCGAATTTTTTATAACTTTGTTCAATTCGCGTAATATTGCATATGTCATTTCCAAGCCCGATTATCATATTACATTCCTTTTTTGTTTCTTTTTTCTGCTTATATGATTTAAGGCATGCCAAACAATATAATAGCTTAACAACCATGAAACGATGTAATAGGGTATGCAACCTACCATCATCGGATATATAACCGGCCAAACATCGGTTACAAAATTTGAAAAATCAAAACTCATCAAAGCATGCATTCCTTTTTCAAAAGTTTGCATAAACGAAACATGCTTATCAACTCCGATACCCAAAAACCATTTTCCGGTATAATATACCGATACCCAAATAATCGGAAAAGTCCACGGATTTCCCATTGCCGTTCCAACGGCAGAAGCTAAAATATTTCCGCGACACAAAAAAGCGGTAATTGCTGCCAACACAAAATGCAAACCGACAAACGGAGTAAAAGATATTGCAACCCCGCAGGCAACTCCGGCCGCAATAGAATACGGCGTACTCCCCAATCGGCTCAGTCGTAATACCAAATATTGTCTGTATTTGCTCCAACCGATAGAGGGCCAAAACCACGATTTTGCTCTGGTCAACAGTGTTTGTTTTTTTCTTCTTTTGAACAACCGCCATCTCCCTAACTTGAACGAGCAACATAACTGACAACTTTTGAAGATTTTAGTGCAGCAATCACATCGTTTAGCTGATGAACACTTTTAACTTCTACATCTAATATAATCTCAAAATAGCTGACTGTTCGATATACAATATTTAAATTCGAAATATTAGTATTATGGCGAGCTAAAATATTTGATATTTCGCCCAAAGTTCCGGGTTCGTTAGAGAGCATAACTTTCAATCGTCCGGTATGAATATCGGTTGCTTCTTGTTTTCCCCAAGAAATATCCAACCATCGTTCCGGTTCATTAGCAAATTTTTCTAAAGCCTTACAATCTATTGTATGTACAGCAACACCTTTTCCGGTAGTTACGATACCGACAATTCTGTCTCCCGGCAACGGGTGACAACAACCGGCAAAGTGCATTGCCATACCGGGGATTAGCCCCTCTATTTGCAAAGGAGAAGCATCTTTTTTCTTTGTCTTTTTAAAGCTCGGAACCTTAATTGCCTGAACAACTTTATCCAACTTTGATTGTTTATAAGCCGGATAAACCGCCTTCATAACATCCCAACCGGTTACAAGCCCCTCACCTACTTTTGCATATAAATCATTAATTGATTCTGCTTCAAAAGAGGATAAAACATTAACCAAACTCTTTTCAGAAAAATCAAGATTTTCATTCTTAAATAATTTTTCTAAAATCTCTTGCCCCAGAACAATAAACTGGTCTCTCTTGTTTGCACGCACATATCTGCGAATTGCCGCTTTAGCTTTTCCGGTAACGACAAAACGTTCCCATTCGGTAGAGGGATGTTGAGCCTTTGAGGTCAAAATTTCTACTTGGTCACCATTTTGCAAAATCGTTCTCAACGGTCTGATTTCGCCATTGATTTTTGCTCCGACACAAGTGTCTCCGACAGAAGAGTGAACGGCATAAGCAAAGTCAACCGGAGTAGAATTGACCGGCAATCCTATCAAATCGCCTTTCGGAGTAAAACAAAATACTTGGTCATTATACATCTCAAGTTTTGTATTTTCCAAAAACTCTTCCGGATTAGAAGCCTGTTCCAAAATTTCCAACAATTCCCTAATCCACCGGAAGTTTTTACCTTCTGCCTTTTGTCCTTGTTTATATGCCCAGTGAGCTGCCACACCTTTTTCTGCAATTTCGTGCATTTCAAATGTACGAATTTGTATCTCGATTCTGGTATTTTCCGGCCCGATAACTCCGGTATGTATAGATTGATATCCGTTAGGTTTAGGCGTTGAAATATAGTCTTTGAAACGACGAGGCACCATGTGATATTTGCTGTGAACAATACCCAGAGCTTGGTAACATGCGCCAATATCATCGACACAAATTCTAAATGCCATAATATCCGAAAGTTGCTCAAAAGAAGCATTTTTCTGCTGCATTTTACGCCATATAGAATAAGGTGTCTTTTCTCGACCGGTAACAATGCAATTAACCCCATTGTCTGCCATATCTTTTTTCAACGCGGCAATAATCTTCGGAACGATATCACTTCCTTGCTCACGTAAAAAGTTCAAACGAGCAATGATAGAGTCGTGTGCATCTTTATACAATTCGCTAAAAGCAAGTTCTTCCAACTCGCTCTTAACCTCCTGCATACCGATACGTTCGGCCAATGGAGCATAAATATCCAAAGTTTCTCTGGCAATACGAGCTCTTTTTTCCGGCTTTAAGAAGTGTAAAGTACGCATATTATGCAATCTGTCTGCCAACTTAATCAGCAAAACTCGGATATCTTCCGACATTGCCAAAAGCAACTTGCGGAAGTTTTCAGCCTGTTTGGTATAAACTGATTTTTGTTCAATCATTGCCAACTTAGTTAAACCGTCAACAATGCCGGCTACTTGTTCACCAAACAAATTGCGTACTTCTTCAATCGTCGTGTCGGTATCTTCAACCGTATCATGCAACAATCCGGCAATAACCGAATTGCTGTCGAGTTTAAATTTCGTAAGAATACCGGCAACTTCAACCGGATGAGAATAGTACGGATCGCCGGACGCACGTAATTGTGCCCCGTGTTTTTTCATAGCAAACACATAAGCGCGGTTTAATGCGTCTTCATCTGCATCAGGGTCATAAGATGTGACCAAATCAACTAATTCGTACTGTCTTAACATCCGGATAATTGCCTAAAATATTATTCTTCGTCAAAATCACCCATATCGTCGCCGAAATCTGCTCCGTCATCAAAACCGAGATCATCTTCGCCGTCAAAATCTTCGTCAGCATCATCCATTGCCGCATCAAAATCAATATCTTCATCAGAAGAAATTTGCATACCTTCCGCAACTTCGCTTTCCAACAAAACACCAGAGAATTGTTCATCCAATTCTGCCAATTCTCTCTCCGCAGCCATAATTTCCATTTCTTCTTCTTGCGGTTCTTCAATTTCAACATATTTTTGAAGTCCCATAACCAAAGATTTTTGCAAATCTTCAACACTTACTGTCTCTTCGGCAATTTCACGCAATGCAATAACCGGATTTTTATCGTTATCGCGAGCAACCGTAATCGGAGAACCGGAAGAAATATCTTTCGCTCTTTGTGTAGAAATCATAACCAAATCATAACGATTAGGGATTTTATCAATACAATCTTCAACTGTAACTCTAGCCATTTTTTTACCTTTTTTTAGTGTTAAAACATATTTTTGCCCGAATATAACCTTATTTTGCCGAACTGGCAAGAAAAACCGTACTTTTCTGAGAATACATCATTGTTTTTACTTCATAAAAATTTCTTGTCCCACGATTCGGAATTTTGAGTCATGTAAAACCTCATCTAACGCCTTGGAATTTTTCTTAACTTCCAGCATATCATCAACCGTAGAGTCATATCTTTCAATCATACTCTGCATTGTTGCCGCAATTTTCGGTCCGTATTTATAATTGTATGACTGTAAAGAATGTTGAAAAACATTTTTTCTATATAACCTTATTGTCAATAGCTCAACTTGGCTCATTCTCAATAATCTGTACGCTTTTATGGTTTTATCACAAGTATAAGCCCACTCATTTTCGCTAAAGCCTTTTTTAGATATTACACTTTGAAACTCGGTGCTTTTTCCGATAAGGCGTATTTTTTGTACCAACCTTGCACAGGGAGTAACCAAATCTTTTAGGTTAGATAAACCAACCCCTGTTCCGTTGGCATCTTCCCAAGCATCCAGCAAATACCCGGCCTCCACCAATTGTACCTGCGTTACTATGTCAGAACCGAAATTTTTTAAATCATTAAATGTATCGATTACTGCTTTAACATCAGCCGCGGTTAAAGGAGAATTTTCATCAGGACTTATGGTTCTCAAACGGCTTTTAATATTACTTTTTGCCGTAACACCCGGAGCATAATCCTGCGGAGACAATTTTTTAGCAATATCATCCAAAAGTTTTGAATTATACTTATTTGCAGGTTCAGGCATTGGCTTAGGCATTACAATTTCTTCCGCCTCATTTTCATTAGGCCACATTTCGGGCATTAGGAGAAAATATAAAACCGGAGAAATCATCTCTATATCTTCTATATCCGCAAGTTGCGGAGCGATTCTGCTAGGAAATTTATTTTTTGTTTCCTTAATCCCCGGCATATTCAAGACTTTTTCCGGAATCCCCGGAACAGTGTGCAAATATGGTCCGATATATTCATACATTTGCGGAGGCATAGATTTTATCATTTCATAATATTCGTCTTCGCCTTGCCATTTTATGCGTTTTTCTCTTGTTCCATACTTACGAATTGTTTGAGCAAATTCTTTATCAAACTTATCTCCTATCGACCAATAATACTTATATTTTCGGTCATAAACCGGAGCCGGAGCAAATTGAATGCGTAAATCTTCGATTTTCGGAAGAGATGCTTCCAAATCAATCTTGAAACGATCGGCATAATCCGCCGGCGAAATAGCATTTGCCTTGCCACCGGATAATATCAGTAAAAAACAAATAAATATAAAAAATCTAAACTTCATAAAACGCACCTCTTTTACATTATAATAATAATACATTTAATAAAAAGTAATCAAGTAAAGAAAATACTAGACTCGCAAAAAATATTGTTTTACTATTGTGTTGTTAATTTTTTAAGGAGAAATGGCTATGGCTTGGACTGAAAAGATGGTTGAAGACCTCAAAATTATGTGGAAACAAGGATTAACTACCGGAGAAATCGGAAAACGTCTCGGTGTATCCAAAAACTCTATTGTCGGTAAAGTACACCGTTTGCAGCTTGATGCCCGTCCGTCTCCGATAAAAAAGAAAGAACCGGAAGAAGTTAAAGAAACCAAAAAAGAAAAAAAATCCTGCAAATCAAAATCAGCAGAAAAAACTGTTGAAAAAGAAAAAGCAGAAGTAAAAAAAGAGGAAAAAGTTGTAGAAAAGGTTGTAGAAAAAGCTCCTGAACCGGTTATTGAAGAAGTAAAAACTTTTACTCCCAAACCGGTTACTCCGGCAAAAACTTATAACGGCAACGCAAAACTCACCGATTTAGACAATCACACTTGCCGTTGGCCGATTGGTGACCCGAAAGATGAAAATTTTCATTTCTGTGGCAGAAAAATAAAATTAGGACAAACCTATTGTGAAGAACATGCCGCACTTGCTTATGTCAAGCCTAACAATAAAAAATAACAATTTCAAAAAATAATCCCGAAAAAATCGGGATTATTTTTATTTTAAATATTGACTTATTTTATTTTTCTTATATTGATAATGATAATCATTATCAGTTTAAGGATAAAAAATGAAATATTCAAAACAAAGAGAAATAGTTCTGAAAGCTTTAGAGGAGAATGTAATTCACCCTACTGCCGATGAACTGTATAAACTGATAATAAAAGATTTTCCAAACATTGGGCTGGCAACCGTATATCGCAACCTTAATCTTTTGGCAGAAAAAGGTATCATCAA
Organism: Alphaproteobacteria bacterium; assembly: GCA_045659785.1. Lineage (GTDB taxonomy): Bacteria > Pseudomonadota > Alphaproteobacteria > RF32 > CAG-239 > JAFUYI01. The sequence continues at coordinate 5,319 of JAZRCM010000011.1, read as the reverse complement.
AAAAATATACGGACTTGACGATGCAGCTCACTTTGACCATAATACCCACAACCATCATCATTTTATTTGCACAAAATGCAATAAGATATATGATATTCCCTATGATATTGCATCGGATATTGCCGACAATGTTTGGAAAAAAACAGGTTTTGCCATTGAAAGAACAGAACTTTCCTTTCAAGGCACGTGCAAAAATTGTCAAACTAAAAACTAATATAAGGAGTTTAAACTATGGAACTTAAAGGATCCAAAACCGAAAAAAATTTAATGGAAGCTTTTGCCGGAGAATCGCAAGCTCGCAACAAATATACATATTATGCGTCAAAAGCTAAAAAAGAAGGCTATAACATTATTGCCGACAAGTTTGAACAAACAGCAAACAACGAAAAAGAACATGCTAAAATTTGGTTTAAACTTCTTCACGGCGGTTCAGTACCATCTACCATTGACAACTTAAAAGATGCTGCTGCCGGTGAAAACTATGAATGGACTGATATGTACGACCGTATGGCAAAAGAAGCTGATGAAGAAGGCTTCACTAAAATTGCCGCTTTATTCAGAATGGTCGGAAAAATCGAAAAAGGTCACGAAGAAAGATACAATGCTTTATTGAAATCTCTTTGCGAAGGCAAAATCTTTTCTCGTCCGACAAAAGTTATTTGGGAATGTGGCAACTGCGGCCATCGTATAGAAAGCCCTATGGCTCCGGAAAAATGTCCGGTTTGCGACCATCCGCAAGCTTATTTCTTTGAATTGCAAGAAGAATTCTAATTTGTAATTTATAAAACAAAAGGCATCGGAACAAAACCGATGCCTTTTTTATGTTGGTCTCAGACCATTAGCTTGGAAGACCTCCCTTAGGATACAAATTGATAATTTGCTCCCAAGGGATTTCTTTTTTCTGATGTTCGGTACGCAAAACCATAACTTGTCCGTTTTGCACAAGCAAAGCCTCGACAACCGGAACATCTTTCGGCACAATACCGACATACTCCAAAATCCAGAACGGACCTTTGTGGCAGATAATCTGGAAAGGACCTTGATTGCCCTTGATATCTACCGGAATACCGTCCACACGAACCAACCCTTCAACCTTATCGAGTTCGGGAGCCAGTTTTTCCATCAGATCCTCGAAGTCGTATCCGCACTCGTTGAGAAACAGCATATTAGTGTGTTCATACAAAAAATCTTTTTGTTTGAAGCTCACACCATGTCCTGCGATTCTCTTAAGCAGAGCATAAACAGATTCCGCCGACTGATCGCTGACAGCCATAAGGATATCAACAAAGCTTAAGTCGTCGGCATCTTTTGCGGAAAGGTTAGTACCAAAGGTTCGGTCAAAAGCCTGCATAATCTTGTTTTTCAAGATATATGCCTCACGATCAATCGTGTTAAACATTTCTTTTGTGTTCATAATGATTATATTAATGGATAATTTTCATACCCATAAATTAACATCATTTTAGACAGAAATCAACAAAAAATTATTTTAATAAACTGCGAACACCACGATAATTAAAATGAGCTATAGCAATCGCCAAAGCATCGGAAGAGTCATTATTTTTCGGTTTACAACCGGGAAGCAAAACTTTCACCATGGTTTCAACTTGTTCTTTAGCTGCTTTTCCAACACCTACAACAGCCTTTTTTATCTTATTGGGTTCATATTCCGTAACCGGTATATTATAAATTGCCGGAGCCAAAATAACCACCCCTCGAGCCATACCTAATTTTATGGTAGAAGTAGGATTGTCATTGAGAAAAACTTGCTCGATAGCCGCCTCATCGGGGCAATAGGTTTCAATAACCTGATTTAAGGTTTTATGAATAATTGCCAAGCGTTCGGCAATCGGCAACTTTGTATCTGTTTTTATATAACCGTCGGCAACATATTTAATTCTGTTACTTTCGGTTTCTATAACCCCCCACCCTGTCGATGACAAACTCGGATCCAATCCTAAAATACGCATTATTTATTCTCCTCTGCTCAGATAATAACCCCATTTATCAGATATGTGAATACATTTTTATAAACTTAAAAAAAAGCATTTTTAAAAAAACATAAAACAGTAAAAAACGTTAAATTTTACAACATTTTGAGGTTGATTTTTCTTTCAAAAAAAGATACTCTTCCTTATCAGTTCGAACTTTGGAGAAAACAAAATGAAGATATCCCCATTAAGCTTACTACTCGCAACTACATTTTTATCAACATCAGCATTTGCTCTTACCGCTGATGAACTGGGAACATCTGATCATATAAAATGGGAAAGTGCAACATCGTCAGACTACGATGTTGAAGTTAATACAACAGACGGAATAAAATATTTCAAATATTCATATAAACAACCATCAAACTATACCGAAATATCAGGCAATATTTGGATAAATACTAATAACCAAACTATAGATGGATACTATTTCAATGGTACAAGCGGAAACACTGTAAATAATGGTAACTATACAGATATAAAAATTATCTCAGACTTTGCCTATGGTGAAAGAGGAGTTTCTAATACAGGAACAATTAGTAGTATTAATGGAGTTTTCTTTGGAAATCAAAATAATTACGGACAACCACAAGCTGGTGCCATTTATAATGAAGGAACAATAACTTCTATTGTTGCAGATTTTATAAATAATTCTGCATGTTATAATGGATATGATGCTCTCGGTGGTGCAATCGTTTCTGCTAAAAATCCAGGAAAAAGCGGAATTATAGATAGTATTACAGGAGATTTTATCGCTAATAATGTTTATAGTTCAAGCGGTAGTGCTGTCGGTGGTGCTATGTATCTTTTCGGTGGTAGTCAAACAGGAACTATAAAAGGAGACTTTATCGCTAACTACGCACAAGGATATGACATTGCTCGTGGTGGAGCAATTACATTAGTTACCGGAGAAAATACTCAAGGGACAGCTCCATATAGCTCAACTCCGACGTCAATTCAAAAATTAGAAGGTAATTTTGTAGACAATTATACTAAAGCTAATGATACTGCTGAAGGTGGTGCTATTTATAATTTAGTTGGAAATATTACACAAATTGAAGGCGTTTTTGAAAATAATTATGCAAAATCATATTATTATCAAGAATATGCTTATGGTGGTGCTATTTATAATAGTGGTTACGCATGGGATGATTACACTTATATGAGTTCAAAAGTAGGAAATATTATTGCTGATTTCGTAAATAACTATGTTGATGGATATTATTCAAACGGTGGAGCAATTGCAAACCTTGCGTCCATCGAAGATATAACCGGTGATTTTGAACGAAATTACGCATATTCTTTACGAAGTAATTCCTATGGTGGAGCAATTTTTAATGATTATGAGAGAGCCACAGCTCAGACATCTACGGCATATTTATCCCAATATGCTACTATAGAAAATATAAAAGGGAATTTTATCGGTAATTATTCTATGGGATATAGAAGTGCATATGGTGGTGCTATTTATAATGGTTATAATGGTAAAATAAAAACGATTAGCAGCGATTCAATTTCATATAACTATACCTTATTTAGTCCGGAATGGGATCTTACACCTAAATCATTAAATACTACATTACAAGAACAAGATTCCTTTTCAAACTATTACGACGGAAATGCCTATGGCGGTGCAATTTATAATGGAGGTATGATTGGTGAGATAAATGCAAATATTTCAAATAACTATGCCGGAGCGGGATATGCTCTAGGCGGGGCCATATTTAATAATGCTAAAATGGGTAACGTTAATGGCAATATTACCTCAAACTATACAATATCCGGATATATATCCTATGGTGGTGCAATTTATAATGCTGAAGGAGTTATAGGCGATATAACTGGAGATATTCAAAGCAACTACGCAATATCCTCAATGGATGCAGCTGGTGGTTTCTTATATAATAAACATGGAGCAAGACCTGAAAGTTATTATGAGGATAGTTATGTTTCTGTTATAGGTAATATAACTGGTAACATAACTGGAAACTATGCAAAGGGAGAATCTACCGGACAAGGTGGAGCTATTTATAGCGAAGAATCTAAAATCGGTGATATTACCGGCGATTTTAGTAAAAACTACGCTCAAGGAGAATGGAAAGCTTATGGTGGTGCTATAGCAAACATTGGTGGAAATATAAAATCTGTTACCGGAGACTTTAATAAAAACTATGTTATTGGTGGCGATGAAGCATTAGGCGGTGCTATTTACAACTATCTTGCTTATTATTCGAATCTGATGGATATCACGGGAATTAAAACAATCTCCGGAAGTTTTGTCGGCAACTATGCAAAAGCAGATGGCTATGCTTATGGTGGTGCTATATTCAATGAAGGTGGGGATTTGACTTTTACATCCAAAGGCGAAGATTATAAAATCAGCGGAAACTACACCCAAGACAGCCGAGGGAAAATAAACAATGCTATTTGGATGCAAAATAGTGAATATCATGGTCCTTCACAAGAAGCCAGTTTTGAGCCGGAATCCGTAAATATAAGTTTGTTGAACAACAGTAACTATGAACCTTTTGTTCCGTCATTAAACTTTAAAGTTACTAAAAACGGTTCCTACACTATTGATGACCAAATTGACGGCGGTTACTACTACGGTATGGTAGGTTATGATAATTCTGATTATGAGCCCGTAGAACGTTATGGTTACGGTTACAATCTTAATATATCAGGAGATGCTTGTCCGCAATGTGAATGGAACAGTGTCCGTTTTAATAATTTAGTTAACAATGTAAATATTTTAACTGTTACCAAAACACAAATGGCTTTAGGCAAAGATGCAACCATTAATATTGTCAATGACTACATAGCAAAACAAAATCCTTATCTTCGTTTAGATGTTGATGCAACAGCGGAAACGACAGGTAAACTATACATTGGCGGCGATATTTATGGTACCACAAGTATTATTGCTAATATCATAAGTTATAAAGATATTGGTGAAAATAGTATTGTATTTGCAGAATCTTATGGCGGAGTTTATGATACTGACGGCAATGCTGCAGATGCAAGCAAAGCTTTTGCTGTTTATCGTACCATCGGAAGCCCGTATAAGTGGTATGTAAAATACCAAAATGACGGACTAAATATATGGTCTTTAGCAATGGGAAGTGATGCTAACGACTACGAAGAAGATTGTATAAAACCGGAAGAGCCGGAAACACCGGACACACCTGAAGTATTTGACGGATTTATGCCGACATTGGATAGAATTAAAGAAGGTATTCAAGTTGTAGATTATATTTCTGATGTTGAAGCTTTGCCGAACAGTGCCTTTGCTTATGAAGCTGCGACATCAGGCGACAACAGTTTCAGC
>JAZRCM010000010.1:0-45871 GCA_045659785.1 Alphaproteobacteria bacterium | reverse complement strand
CGAAATAGCGGTTCGCTTAAACCCTGAACATCAACAAGACGCAGAAACAGATTATCGTGCAATGTTCGGCTTATCTTGGGCATTTTAATCGATAATCAATTAAAAAAGAAAATACTCGCAGAAATCTGCGAGTATTTTTTTGTTAAACTAAAATTTTTCAATGATTTTTTGTGCGACGTCTTTTCCCGAAGCTACGGCTTCAACAACAGTAGAACCTCCGTTTTTACAGTCTCCGGCATAGAAAATATTTTCGCTGTCGGCACATTTCGGAGCAGAGCTTCCGATTGCTTTTATGAGTATATCAAAGTTAGGACGTTTTATTGTTGTGCCTTCGATTTCTTCAAGTTTTCCGTTAACAAAATGAGTTTTGCAAGTATATAAAATGAGTTTATCGTTTTCTTTGGTAATTTTTTTGATTTTTGTCATCGTGGTTAAATCGATATTATTTTTTATAAGCGATTTTCTCTCTTCTTCGGTTATTCTCATATCGCAAACACGACGACGAATAAACATTTCGACATTATTGCCTCCGTTTGTGCGAGCTGTAACGGCACAATCGGTTGCAACTGCGCCTCCGCCTACGATGGCAATATTTCCTGATGATATATATTTTTCCGGTGTTTTTAAGTAATCAAGATAAGATATTGAAAATTCTTCTCCTTCTATACCTAAATCAATACAATTAGGCTCACCGGAAGCGACGATAACAGCGCAGAAACCTTTTTGTAATAAATGTTCAGGATTGTCAATAAAAGCGTTAAGATGCAGACTAATCAGTTTATTTTGAGCGATAAAATCCCAGTCTTTTTTGATAACTTCAAAAGGTAAACGATTGTCAGGAATCATATTTAAAGCACCGCCTATTTTATCAGAAGCTTCAAAGATTGCTACTCTGAAACCGTTTTTTGCGAGTTTTTCGGCGGCGGCCATACCGGCAGGACCGGCTCCGATAACCGCAATCTGTTTATTGTTGTATGCAATATCTGATTTTTTATTATTGTTGCGATGTTTTTCTAATATTGTCGCTTGCACTCTCGGTATGTTAATCGGAAAGTCGATATTGGCTCTTGTGCATGCTTTCATACAAAATTTATCCGGACATACAAGTCCGCAAGTTTGTCCCATAGGGTTGGCATTGCAAATTATTTTTACCGCATTCTCAAAATCATTGTTTTTGGCATATTGAATAAATTCGTGAGGGTTACAACCAACAGGGCAAGCTTTCATGCAGGGTTGATTTTTACAATTAAGACAGCGACTTATTTCTGCATTAAATTGTACTTGATTCAGATAAAATTTGTCAGCCATTTTTCTTTTCCGTAGTAGGTATTTTATAAGTTAGTGCAACATATATCATATAAGAGTCAAGAGTTTTTGCGGAGAAAAATAAAAATGTTGAAAAGTTTAAGCAATGTTAATAAAAAAAGCCTCTCGATTGAGAGGCTTAAATTCTTCTATATTCAACTAGAATACGTAACGGATACCGCCATAAAATTCGTGGCTATGAATTTGAGCTTCGCCGAGTTTGCCGAAGTCAAAATAACGATAACCGACATCCAAGTTCAAGCGGTTAGTCATTTTAGCAGAAATACCTGCACCGACAGACCATGTAAAACGTGTTTTATCATAGCTGTCAGAACCGCTGTCATCATTATTATAAGAGAAGTTGTATTCCAATTCGGTAACACCGATACCTGCACTCAAATATGGAGTGAACCATGTATAAGGAGCTAAATCCCAATATACGTTAAACATATATGATTTATAATCAAATTCACCGGTACTTTCGCTTACAATAGGATCGCGGTCAGGTAAATCAGGATCATATATTTTGATTGTTTCGCTGTCTTCGTTAGTGTCGCGCCAAATATATTCAAGTTCACCGCGGAAATATTTGTAACGATAACCTAAAGCACCGCTAACCATCAAGTCTGTTCCGCCGATATCAAAACGATTAGAGCCTTTGTCATCGTCATCGATTGTAGGATTAGCGCCGCCGGCACGAATAGCCATATAAATACCGTCGCATTCGGCTTTTGCAGAGTTGGCAACACTAATTCCCAAAACAACTGCAGAAACACCGATCATCATTTTCTTTAACATGTAGGATTCCTCTATGAAAGTGTTAGACATAATTTAATTCTGAGATAAACACTACATTAATTTTGTCATATAATCAAGTTTTTTTATGATAAAGATAAAAAATGTTTGAAAATAAGCTCTTATATGCTAGTCATAAGATATGAATGAAGATGTAAACATAAATGATGAAAGAAAAACCGACGGGTTGAGCAGTTTTGCAACCATCGTTTTGCCTATGCTTAAAAAAGTTTTAGGAAAAAAAGGAATGGTCGGAGCTGATATTCTGTCGATGTGGGAACATATAGTCGGGGAAGAAGTAGCTTCATATACTTTTCCCGAAAAGATAGAATTTAAGCGTGGTCAACGTTGTGACGGAGCTCTTAAATTAAAAGTTCCTGCCGGAGGTTTTGCTTTAGAAGTTCAGCATCGTGAAAAAATTATTGTTGAAAAAATTAATGTGTATTTCGGTTATAATGCCGTCAGTTGCTTAAAAATTATACAAGACGGAAGCTTGACGCTTAAGGTCTTGAAGAAAAGTAATCAACCGATGGTACAAAAAAGTCTTGTAAGCAACGAAGAACAAAATTATATTAATGAATTAACAGAAGATGTTGTGAGTGAAAAATTGAAAAAATCATTACAACGTTTAGGACAAAGTGTATTTAGTAAAAAACATAAGAAAGTGTAAAAAATGTTTGAAAAAGTTATAAAAATAATCAGCCGTACTTTTGCCGCAATAGTCGTATTTTTATTGGCTGACGGGTTTTATTTAAGTCAAAAAGGTTTTGTTATCGAAAACGGAAAAATCTTTTTGGCAAAAGAAGCTCAAGCAGCAGATAAACAACAAACCGAACCTAAGAGTGTAGATACTACCGCTTTTCAAATGGATCTTCCGTTTGTGTTAGGTGATAAAAATGCCCCGATTACGATTTATGAATTTTCATCATTAGGATGTACTCATTGTGCTGATTTTCATTTGGATACACTTCCTAAAATTAAGAAAGATTTTATTGAAACCGGAAAGGTTAAGGTTGTCTTTGCCGATTTCCCGATTGATTCAAAATCAATGAAAGCCGCAATGTTAGCTCGTTGTATGCCACAAGATAAATATTTTGATTTCTTGAGTGTATTGTTCAAAAAGCAATTAAGTTGGGGACTTTCTTTCAAGACCGAAAAAATCTTGGCAAGCTATGCCGAAGTTGAGGGGATGCCGGTAGAAGATGCAAATGCTTGTATGAATAATAATGCGATTGCTTCCGAAATTATGTATGTTCGCCAACAAGCTATGGAAAAACTCGGCGTTATGGCGACTCCGACATTTTTGGTTCGTTCCGCAAAAGGAGAAGAACTCATTGCCGGAGCTCCAAGTTACGAAGCCTTAAGCAATTTAATCAATGGTTTTTTAGCTGATTAATAACTGAGTAACTAATTAGAGGTATAAAGGTTGGAAAATAGGGAGTTGTCAAAAGATATAGATAATCTTGACCGGAAAATTCGTGAATTACGAGAAAAAGAAACCGGAAGTTCCGAAAAAGGTTCGTCAACATATATCGGTGCCGCTCATATAGGTATAAGAATCGCTGCTGATTTATTATCGGGGATTGCCGTGGGAGCCGGAATCGGTTATGTGTTGGATAAGGTTTTTGATACGCGCCCTTATTTGTTTGCAGTTTTTTTGCTGTTTGGTGGGGCTGCCGGTTTTTTGAATGTTTACCGTATGGCAAAAGATGAAGAAAATAAAAAAGGAGTTAGGTAAAATTGTCAAATCCTATGGAACAATTTAATATTAAGCCGCTTATTCCTATTGAGGCAAAGGGATATGATATTTCTTTTACCAATTCTTCATTGTTTATGGTTTTGGCGGTAGTTGTTATCAGTTTGCTTTTCGGATTGTGCTTGAGAAAAAGAACCATAATTCCCGGTAAGGCACAAGCTTTTGCCGAAATGATATATGATTTTATCCATAATCTGTTACGAGAAAATGTCGGTCCTGAGGGATTGAAATATTTCAGTTTTATTTTTTCTTTGTTCTTGTTTGTTGCGGTGGGAAACGTATTAGGGTTATTTCCTTATGCCTTCACTTTTACTTCACATGTTGCTGCAGTAGGAACCTTATCGTTGGTTGCTTTATTGTTTAATATATCTGTCGGCATAAAAAAGAAAAAATGGGGATATATAAGAACTTTTATGCCTAAAGGTATTCCTTGGGCTTTGGCTCCGTTAGTGATGCCGATTGAAACCATTTCGCTGTTATCTAAACCGTTTAGTCTTACGGTTCGTTTGGTGGCTAATATGACTGTCGGTCATATTATGCTAAAGATAATTGCCGGATTTATCGTTGGGTTAGGTGTATTGGGAGCGGTCCCGTTGCTCTTTGACTCGTGTATTATTGTTTTTGAATTGTTTATTGCTTTACTTCAAGCATTTATTTATACGGTTTTGAGCTGCATATATTTGAGCGATGCAATTCATAGCCACTAAATGTTATAATTTTTGAAAGGATAAAAAAATGGAACCTATGGCTTATATCAGTGCTGCTGTTTGTGCTTTGTCTATGACTGTTGCAGCGTGGGGTGTTACTAAAATTTGGACAACTATCATTACAACTGTAGGACGCAATCCTCAAGTTAAGAAAGATGTTGATATCTATGGTTGGGCAGGCTTTGCTGCAGTAGAAGCAATTGCATTGTATGCTCTCGTTATTGCATTGGTTATGTTGACCGGTGGCGGAAACTAATACGCTAAAGAGGTAAAATATGCCGCAGCTGGACAGTTCTACATTTATATCACAAATCTTTTGGCTTATTGTCTGTTTTTCTGTTTTATGGACGATAATAGGCTGTTTTGTGACACCTAAAATCAGTGATATAGTTCAGCGTAGGCAACACAAGATTGATGATTATCTTTCTGCGGCAGAAAAGTTCAAACAATCTGCCGAGGAATTGGTTGCTCGTTATGATGCAGCTATTGCAAAAGCAGAGCAAACTGCAGAAAATACGTGGAAAAACGCTAAAGATGAATTGAAACTTGCTACAGAAAAGCTGCAGGAAGATATGTCAATCAAGTTAAAAGAAAAAACTCAGGCAACGGAAGATGAGTTGCAAAAAATTGAAACGGAAGTAAAAAATCAGGTTGATGCAATGTCTGTTTCGTTGGCTGAAAAAGTAGCGATAAATTTAGGTCTTTCTTTTGTAAGCAAAGAGGATATTTTATCGGTAGCAGAAAAAGGCGGAAACGATGAGTGAGACCAGTGCCGGAAAAGAGCTGATTGAAGCGACACAAGAAGCTGTAATAGATGCCGTTAATGATGTCGGTAATATCATAATGACCACTACGGAAGAAATTTCCGGCGGTCATCATGAGATATTTTACAAATCGGCAGAATTTTGGGTGGGTATGGCTTTTGTCGTAGTCGTTATCGGCTTGTTTTCTCCGCTGAAAAAGGCTTTAAGCTCTCTTATTAAAGGAAAAATAGACAGTGTTATAAAAAGAATTGATGATGCTGCTTCTTTGCGAGATGAAGCCAGAAAATTGTTGGCTGATTATGAGCAAAAAGTAGAGGATTTAAATTTCAAAACCAATTCTATCGTTAAAGATGCCGAGGATAAGGCAAAAGAGTTTACCGAAAGCGAATTAAAAAAATTTGAGAAAGAGTTAGTTGCTCAAGAAAAAGATACGGAAAGTATGATAGAGATACGAAAAGAGCAAATAATCTCTGAAGCAACAGGATTAGTTGTTGAAAGAACAATGGAAATCTTGCAGCAAGTTCTCAATAACAAACTTGATGACAAAACTAAGTCCGAATTGGCAGATGCTTCCATAAAGTCGTTAGAACAGCTGCGTAAATCCTAGTTTTCGCAATCCGAGAAGGATAGAATATACATCGTATAAAGCATTATGCTCATCTAAATTAAGATGAGCTATTTCTTTATCCAATCCTAAAATCTTTCCTATCTGTCCGGATGATTGTTTGGTAATGTTCATATTAAGTTGTTTGTATTTTTCATCAAACCACCATGCAATATTACGAAAGTCAGGTTCGGGAAGATTTTCCATTTGCCACATTTCTAAATTGTTACGTATAACTAATTCATCTGCTTGTTTTTGTCCCCAAGCATGAGAATAACAAGGAAGTTTTTGAGCAAAATGTAAAAAACGTCCGTAAGCTGTCATAAAGTCGGTACCTTCACGGTCGAGTAATTCGTCGGTCAAACCGGTGAGATTGGTAAAATATTCGGTTAAGTTAGGTTCAAAATGAGGTTTAATATAGCAATTAAATTCATCTGCAATACTTAAGTCGTCAAGGTTTATTTTGAGTGCTGCTATTTGGACGATTTCTGCTTTTTTGCGTTTTTCATCATCAATCGGTAGGTCAATAAAGCCTTTCCATGAGGCATATTCCGTATCATATATAATAAATTGCTGTGACATTTTTTTATCTTTCATAACGTTTTTTACATGACTTATAAGTACCCAAAATGTGTATTTTATCAGCAAAAAAATTCAATTCTGCAAATGCGTTTTTAAACGATTGTCTATCCGGATGAGATTCAAATTCTATGTAAAAACGAGCTGATAAAAATTTGTCGTTTTCTAAATAACTTTCTAATTTGACAATATTTATTCCGTTAGTAGCAAAACCACCAAGTGCTTTATATAAGGCGGCAGGAATTGATTTTGTATTAAAAATACAAGAAGTAATAAATAACGAATCGTCATCACGAGGAATTTGTGTATTACGGCTCATAATTAAGAAGCGAGTTGTGTTATTATTTGAATTTTCAATGTTTGATGCTAAAATTTTCAGTCCATAAATTTTTGCAGCTAATTTTGAGGCGATGGCAGCTCTGTTTGGGTCTTTATTATTGATGATTTCTTGACATGATTTTGCTGTATCTATTTTAGCTTCTGTCAGAATATTGTGTTGTGTTAAAAACTCTGAACATTGGGCAAGAGCTTGCGGATGCGATGAGACGATATTTATTTTTTCAATATCAGTGTCGGGAAGGCCTAATAATTGATGTTCAACCCTTAAAAAATATTCTCCAACAATATGTAATCCTGTCTTGGGAAGAAGAAAATGAACATCGGTAACACGTCCGGCATTAGAGTTTTCGACCGGAATTACGGCATAATCGGCATTATTGTCTTCAACAAGTTTTGCGGCTTGTTCAAATGTTTCGCAAGCGATATATTCGGCCTCGGGGAAAATTTCTTTGGCGGCAATGTGCGAATAAGCTCCTGCCACACCTTGATATGTAACTTTCATTTTATAATCTCCGCCTGAAAACTTAACATAAAAAATAAAATTGTGTCAAATGAATCGTTTATAATATGGTGTAAAATGAAATTGTTTGTTGAAGTAATATATTTTTTGCTTGAAGAATCAATGTAAGTGTTATAAATTGTGCCCGAATTAAGTATAAAATCGTATTTAATATGATTTTTGTTTTAACCTAATGCTAATAGGAGCAAAGATAAACCATGAGTAAATGGGTATATACATTTGGAAACGGCAAAGCTGAAGGCGATGCTTCCATGCGTAATCTCCTCGGCGGTAAAGGTGCTAACCTCGCAGAAATGAATGTGGTTGGTATGCCTGTTCCTCCGGGATTTACAGTAACAACTGAAGTTTGTACATATTACTATGACAACAACAAAACTTATCCTGAAGATTTGAAAGATCAGGTAAGAGCTGCTGTTGCCGAAGTTGAAAAAATTATGGGCAAAAAATTTGCTGACTCTGAAAATCCTTTGTTGTTTTCAGTTCGTTCAGGTGCTCGCGTTTCAATGCCGGGTATGATGGATACTGTTTTGAACCTCGGTTTGAATGACGAAACAGTTAAAGCTTTGGCTAAAGCTTCAGGTTCAGAACGTTTTGCTTACGACTCTTATCGTCGTTTTCTCCAAATGTTCTCTGATGTGGTTCTTGGTGCAGATATCGATTTGTACGAAGAAGCTTTGGAAAATATGAAAAAATCTAAAGGCTATGCATCTGATACAGATATGACAGCTGAAGATTTGAAAGAATTGGTTAAAGAATATAAAGAAATCGGTGCTAAATTAGGTAAAGTAGTTCCGCAAGATCCTTGGGATCAATTGTGGGCAGGTATCGGTGCCGTATTCGGTTCTTGGATGGCAGCTCGTGCGATTACATATCGTAAATTGAACAATATCCCTGGTGACTGGGGTACAGCTGTTAACGTTCAAACTATGGTATTCGGTAATGCCGGTGACGATTGTGCAACAGGTGTATGCTTCTCTCGTGACCCTGCAACAGGTGAAAATGTTTACTACGGTGAATATTTGGTTAATGCTCAAGGTGAAGACGTTGTGGCAGGTATTCGTACTCCGCAACCGATGGCTTCTAAAAATGATGGTACATCATTGGAAGAAAAATGGCCTCACCTCTATCAAGAATTGGTTGATGTTCGTAACAAACTCGAAGCTCACTACAAAGACATGCAAGATATGGAATTTACTATCGAACATGGTAAATTGTGGATGTTGCAATGCCGTAGCGGTAAACGTACTGCAGCTGCTGCTGTTCGTATGGCTGTTGAAATGGTAGAAGAAGGTATGCTTTCTAAGGAAGAAGCTATTATGCGCGTTGGTGCTGACCAATTGGATCAATTATTGCACCCGATGCTCGATCCTAAAGCTCCTAGAAATGTAATTGCTACCGGTTTACCTGCTTCTCCGGGTGCTGCTGTTGGTCGTGCAGTATTCAATGCTGAAGATGCAGAAGCTTGGGCAGCTAAAGGCGAAAAAGTAATCCTTATCCGTAACGAAACTTCTCCTGAAGATATTGGCGGTATGCACGCTTCTCAAGGTGTGATTACTGCTCGTGGCGGTATGACATCTCACGCAGCCGTTGTTGCTCGCGGTATGGGTACTCCTTGCGTATCAGGTTCAAGTGATATTACAATCAGCTATGCTAACAAAACTATGACAACTAAGTCCGGTGTTGTTATCAAAGAAGGCGATTGGGTATCTTTGGATGGTGCTAAAGGTCAAATCATTGAAGGCGAAATTCCAACTGTTAAAGCTGACACAAATACCGGTAACTTCGGTAAATTGATGGGCTGGGTTGATGAAATCCGCGTATTGAAAGTTCGTGCAAATGCTGAAACTCCGAAAGATGCTCAAACAGCTCGTGACTTCGGTGCTCAAGGTATCGGTTTGGCTCGTACAGAACACATGTTCTTTGATGCAAACAGAATTGGCGATATGCGTGCTATGATCTTGTCTGATACAGAAGAAGGTCGTCGTGCTGCTTTGGCTAAATTGTTGCCATATCAAAAACAAGACTTCAAAGATTTGTTCAAAATCATGGATGGTCTCCCGGTTACTGTTCGTTTGTTGGATCCTCCTCTTCACGAGTTCTTGCCTCACACAGATGCTGAAATGCAAGAATTGGCTGACAAATTAGGTGTAACTTTGGAACAAGTTAAAGTTCGTGCAGCTGCTTTGCATGAAGCAAACCCGATGTTGGGTCACCGTGGTTGCCGTTTGGCTGTTACATATCCTGAAATTGCAGAAATGCAAGCTCGTGCTATTTTGGAAGCTGCTTTGGAATGTCAAGCTGAAGGTGTTACCGTAACTCCTGAAATCGAAGTTCCGTTGACAGGTTCTAAGAAAGAGTTGGATATCGTTAAAGATGTTATTGATGCAACAGCTAAACAAGTATTCGCTGAAAAAGGTGCAATTGTTAACTATATCGTTGGTACAATGATTGAGTTACCGAGAGCTGCTTTGATGGCTGAAGAAATTGCTGAATCTGCTGCATTCTTTGGTTTCGGTACAAACGACTTGACTCAAACAACTTTGGGTATGAGCCGTGACGATACAGGTGCAATCTTGGACGAATACAGAGCTAAAGGTGTTTATGTTGCTGATCCGTTCGCATCTATCGATGTTGATGGTGTTGGTAAATTAGTTGCTCGTGCATGCCGTAAAGGTCGCGAAACTAAAGCAGACATTCACTTGGGTGTTTGCGGTGAACACGGTGGTGATCCAAAATCAATCGAATTCTTCCACAAAGTTGGTTTGGATTATGTATCTTGTTCTCCATACCGTGTACCTGTTGCTCGTTTGGCTGCTGCTCAAGCTGCAGTTAAGTTCGGCAAAGAACGTACAGTTGGTGGTAATGAAGGTTGCTGCTGCAAAAAAGCTAGTTAAGATAGCTGAATAAATGAAAAAGCGTAGTCCGTCGGGCTACGCTTTTTTTTGTTGAGATAGATGATTAGAGCTTATCGGAACAAATCCAATAATCATCTCTGTCCAGATAGTATTGCATTCTGCAATGTCCGTCTGAGACGTGAGCAGTGATTGATTCCGGATGCTCTACATCAAACCAGAAAATCTCACGATTGAACTTTGGCATCTCGATACCATGATGTTTGAGAATTTTGACGGTGGTTATGAAATCATGCCAGTTCCTGTCCAGCGTTCCACGGTCAATTCCTCTTACGAGGTGTGCGGTTTGAGGAAAGATAGCTGCTTCCTTTATCCACTTGCTTACATCGCCTACGGACAAATCCTCATATCGAAGAGATATGCCGTCCTTAAGATACATATCATCTTTGGTAAATCCTCGTGAGTAGAAAATAGTTCCGTTCACAACAATTCCGATGAATGCCGCATTTTTATCTATCGTATTCTGATAGAAAATATTGCTGTTTTTGTCTTTGAAGGCTAACTCTAACGGAGTAGCTCCGCAAAAACGGTCGAGATATGCTTTGATGTCATCAAAAGTAGGGTTGGTTGCATCCCAAATTCTAAAAAGTTCATCTCTTTTCATAAATGTTAATTTTTTAGTGATTAATGATTGTAGGAATAATATAGAAAAGTGCAAAAAATGTATCTTTTTTTGCTGATTTTGTCAATGTTGAAAATTAATAAAGATTTTGCTTGCAAGAATTGAAAATGTGAGTCATTATCCGCCTGAATTAGGTTGCGAATCGCAACAATTGCATGCAATTATTTTATCTATACTCATCAAGAGGAGCCAGACTCCGCGGGTTTGATGGGGTTTTTCGTTTTAAAAATAACTAATATTTTCAACCTTCTGCGGTCGGGGTTCAAATTTTTTTGATAGTATTGTCGCAGAATTATAACCATGGGGATTCATAACATGAAGGAATCTTATACGAGCAAAAGACGTGTAAGAAAGAACTTTGGCAGAATTGATGCAGCATCAGAAATGCCGAGTTTGATTGAAGTTCAAACCTCTTCATATCGTAGCTTTATCGAAGGTAAGGACTGTGAATTTGGTTTGGAACAAGTTTTTAAATCTATTTTTCCGATTAGTGATTTTGCCGGAAATGGCGAGTTAGACTTCGTAAAATATGAGCTCGAAGCTCCTAAATACGACGTTGATGAATGTATCAAACGTGATATGACTTATGCCGCTCCGGTTAAAGCTACTCTTCGTTTGTTGGTATGGGATATTGATGAGGCTACCGGTGCTAAATCTATCCACGATATTAAAGAACAAGATGTATTTATGGGCGATATTCCGTTGATGACCGATAAAGGTACATTTATCGTAAACGGAACAGAGCGTGTCGTTGTATCACAAATGCACCGTTCTCCGGGCGTATTCTTTGACAGTGATAAAGGTAAAACAGTTTCAACAGGTAAATGCTTGTTTGCAGCTCGTATAATTCCTTATCGCGGTTCTTGGCTCGATTTTGAATTTGACGCTAAAGATTTGATGTATGCACGTATCGACCGCCGTCGTAAATTGCCGCTTACATCTATTTTATATTCTATGTATTCAAAAGAAACAGAAGAAAAAATCAAAGAATTAGCTAAAGAAGGCAAAAAAATCGATCGTAACGAAGTTAAAGGTATGAGCAAAGAAGAAATTCTTGAATACTTCTATGAAGTAGAAACTTATACCGCTGATAAAAAATCTTGGACAGTTCCTTTTGTTCCTGAACGTTTCAAGGGCGTTAAACTTGCTTTCGATTTGGTAAATGCCGAAACCGGTGAAGTTGCTGTTGAAGCCGGCAAAAAAATTACTATTCGTAATGCAAGAAAATTAAGCGAAGAAGGAATGAAAAACTACAAGGTTTCTGATGAACGCTTAATCGGTAAGTTTTTGGCAACAGCTTTGGTAAATGCTAAAACAGGTGAAGTTTTGGCTGATGCAGGTGCAGAAATTACTGAAGATTTGCTTGCACAAGTTCGTGAAAACAAAATCAAAGAAATCAAGACATTGTTTATTGATTATGTCAATGTCGGTCCGTATATTCGCAATACATTGGAAATTGATAAGAACCATTGTCGTGAAGAAGCTTTGTTGGACGTTTATCGTGTTATGCGTCCGGGCGAACCTGCTACTTATGAAGCAGCTGACCAATTGTTCAAATCTTTGTTCTTTGATGAAGAACGTTATGACTTGTCATCAGTAGGTCGTGTTAAAATTAATGCAGCTTTGAATATTGATTTTGAAGAAGCTCCGGATACATACCACACATTGCGTAAAGATGACATTTTGCGTATCGTAAAACATTTGGTAGATATTCGTGACGGTCATGGTGATGTTGATGATATTGACCACTTAGGAAACCGTCGTGTTCGTTCTGTGGGCGAATTGATGGAAAACCAATATCGTATGGGCTTGCTCCGTATGGAAAGAGCTATTCGCGAAAGAATGAGCGCCGAAGTTTTGAACAATGTTAAACCGCAAGATTTAGTAAATGCTAAACCGATTGCTTCGGTTATCAGAGAATTTTTCGGTTCTTCTCAGTTGTCACAATTTATGGATCAAAACAACCCGTTGTCAGAAATTACACACAAACGTCGTTTGTCTGCATTAGGTCCGGGAGGTTTGAGCCGTGATCGCGCAGGCTTTGAAGTTCGTGACGTACACCCAACTCACTATGGTCGTATTTGTCCGATTGAAAGCCCTGAAGGTCCAAACATCGGTTTGATTAACTCTTTATCTACTTATGCTCGTATCAACAAATATGGCTTTATTGAATGTCCGTATCGTGAAGTTGTAGACGGCAAAGTAACAAATAACGTTGTATATTTATCAGCAGATCAAGAAGGCAGATACATTATTGCGGAAGCAAATGCCGAAGTTAATGAAGACGGTTCTTTTGTAAAAGACATTATTGCTTGTCGTAAAGCAGGCGAATTTGAATTTGCAACTCCGGAAGAAATTAATTTCATCGACGTATCTCCGAAACAGTTGGTATCTGTTGCTGCTGCTTTGATTCCGTTCTTGGAAAACGATGACGCTAACCGTGCATTGATGGGATCAAACATGCAACGTCAAGGTGTTCCTTTGTTGCGTTCGGAAGCTCCGTTGGTAGGTACCGGTATGGAAGCAACCGTTGCTCAAGATTCCGGTGCGGCTGTTGTTTGTAAATATGACGGTATTGTTGATGCAGTTGATGCAAACCGTATTGTGGTTCGTTCTCAAAACAAAAACTCTAACGACGTCGGTGTTGAAATTTATAAACTTCAAAAATTCCGTCGTTCAAACCAAAATACCTGCATTAACCAAGTTCCGTTGGTAAAAGTAGGTGACGAAGTTAAAGCCGGTGATATTATGGCTGACGGTCCATGTACAGATATGGGCGAATTGGCTTTAGGTAAAAATATGCTTGTTGCATTTATGCCTTGGAACGGTTTGAACTACGAAGATGCTATTCTGTTGTCTGAAAGAGTTTCTCGTGACGACGTTTTAACTTCACTTCACATTGAAGAGTTTGAAGTTATGGCTCGTGACACCAAACTCGGACAAGAGGAAATCACTCGTGATATTCCTAACGTTGGTGAAGAAGCTTTGAAAAATCTTGACGAAGCAGGTATTGTTTATATCGGTGCAGAAGTTAAGGCCGGCGATATTTTGGTTGGTAAAGTAACTCCTAAGGGTGAAACTCAAGTTACTCCGGAAGAAAAATTATTGCGCGCAATCTTTGGTGAAAAAGCCAGTGATGTTCGTGATACTTCTTTGCGTGTTCAACCGGGTATTGAAGGTATCGTTGTTGATGTTCAAGTATTCTCTCGCCGTGGCGTAGAAAAAGACGAACGTGCTTTGGCTATTGAACAACAAGAAATTTCACAATTAGCTAAAGACCGTGACGATGAAATTGCTATCATTCGCAAGATTTTTGAAGAACGCTTAAAATCTATGTTAATCGGTCAAACAGTTGTTGATGCTCCTAAGGGTATTGCTAAAAAGACTGTTTTGAACGAAAGTGATTTTGATGCCGTTCCTTCTTCTCAATGGAGCAAGATTATCGTTAAAGACGAAGAAGTTATGTCTAAGGTAGAAGAATTTGTTGCTGCTTATGAATTGCGTGTTAAAGGTGTTAAAGAACACTTTGAAAACAAAGTTGAAAAAGTTCAACGCGGTGACGATTTGCTTCCGGGTGTTCTTAAGACAGTTAAGGTATTTATTGCAACTAAACGTAAAATGCAAACCGGTGATAAAATGGCCGGACGTCACGGTAACAAAGGTACCGTTTCTCGCGTATTGCCGTTGCAAGATATGCCTTATATGGAAGATGGTACACCTGTTGATATCGTGTTGAACCCCTTGGGTGTGCCTTCACGTATGAACGTAGGACAAATTCTTGAAACACACTTGGGTTGGGCCGCAAAAGAATTGGGTAAACAACTCAATGAAATGTGTGAACAATATAAACGTGGCGAAAAGACCATTGATGAATTGAACGAAAAATTAAAGTCAATTTATGGTGAAAAGCAGTATAACAAAGAAATCGCAGTTTTGAACGAAGCTGAAAAAGTTGAAATGATTTCTAATGTTAAGAACGGTATTCCGTTTGCTACTCCGGTATTTGACGGTGCTCACGAAGCTGACATTAATAATATGTTGGAAATGGCAGGTCTTCCTACTTCAGGTCAAATTGACTTGTATGATGGTCGTACCGGTGAGAAGTTTGACCGTAAAGTTACCGTCGGTATCATTTATATGATTAAACTTCACCACATTGTTGACGAGAAAATGCACGCTCGTTCAGTTGGTCCGTACTCTCTCGTTACACAACAACCTCTTGGTGGTAAAGCTCAATTCGGTGGTCAACGTTTTGGTGAAATGGAAGTGTGGGCATTGCAAGCTTATGGTGCTGCTTATACCTTGCAAGAAATGTTGACTGTTAAATCTGACGACGTTGCCGGCAGAACAAAAGTTTATGAAGCTATTGTTCGCGGTGAAGAAGGATTTGAAGCCGGAGTTCCAGAGTCATTCAATGTATTGGTTAAAGAAATCAAATCATTGTGTTTGAATGTAGAACTTTTGAACGAAGCCATTTAAGTTGGGAGATAAAAAAATATGACTGAAATTATGAAATTTTTTGGCCAACAACCGGCTAACGGAGATTCGTTTGATGAAATCAAAATTTCAATAGCATCTCCTGAACAAATCCGTTCTTGGTCTTATGGTGAGGTTAAAAAGCCTGAAACTATCAACTATCGTACATTCAAACCTGAAAAAGACGGTTTGTTCTGTGCACGCATTTTTGGTCCGGTAAAAGACTATGAATGTTTGTGCGGTAAGTACAAAAGAATGAAATATCGTGGTATTGTCTGCGAAAAGTGTGGTGTTGAAGTTACTCTTTCTAACGTTCGTCGTGAAAGAATGGGCCATATCGAATTGGCAGCTCCGGTTGCTCATATTTGGTTCTTAAAATCTTTGCCGTCACGTATTTCAATGTTGACAGACATTGGTGTTAAGTCTTTGGAACGTGTTCTCTATTTTGAGAGCTACATCGTTATTGAACCGGGACTTACTCCGCTCGGTATGTATGAAATGTTGAGCGAAGAACAATATCAAGAAGCTGTTGATGAATATGGTGAAGATTCTTTCCGTGCAGGTATCGGTGCAGAAGCAATCAAAGAAATTTTGGCTTCTATCGATTTGGAAGAAGAACGCAAAAATATTAGAGCAGAATTGAAAGATAATGCTTCAGAAGCTAAACGCAAAAAGTTGGTTAAGCGTTTGAAAATTATTGAAGCTTTCCTCGATTCTAACACCAAACCGGAATGGATGATTTTGGATGTTTTGCCGGTTATTCCGCCAGAGTTACGTCCTTTGGTTCCATTGGATGGAGGTCGTTTTGCAACTTCTGATTTGAACGATTTGTATCGTCGTGTTATCAACCGTAACAATCGTTTGAAGAGATTGCTCGAATTACATGCTCCGGATATCATTATCCGCAACGAAAAGAGAATGTTGCAAGAATCTGTTGACGCATTGTTCGATAACGGTCGTCGTTCTCGTGCAATTACAGGTACAAACAAACGTCCGTTGAAATCTTTGTCTGATATGCTCAAAGGTAAACAAGGTCGTTTCCGTCAAAACTTGTTGGGTAAACGTGTTGACTACTCAGGTCGTTCGGTTATTACCGTTGGTCCTGAACTCAAACTCCAACAATGTGGTTTGCCGAAGAAGATGGCTTTGGAATTGTTCAAACCTTTCGTATATGCAAAATTGGAATTGTATGGTCATGCTACTACAATTAAAGCTGCAAAACGTATGGTTGAAAAAGAACGTCCTGAAGTTTGGGATATCTTGGAAGAAGTAATCAGAGAGCATCCGGTTCTCTTAAACCGTGCTCCTACTTTGCACCGTTTGGGTATTCAAGCATTTGAACCGGTTTTGGTTGAAGGTAAAGCTATTCACTTACACCCGTTGGTATGTACCGCATTTAACGCCGACTTCGACGGTGACCAGATGGCTGTTCACGTACCTTTGTCTGTTGAAGCTCAATTAGAAGCTCGTGTTTTGATGATGTCTACAAACAACGTGTTGTCACCGGCATCAGGTAAACCGATTATCGTTCCGACACAAGACATGGTTTTGGGTATTTACTACCTTACATACGATGCAGAAGGTTTGAAAGGTGAAGGTTCTATCTTTGCTGATTATAACGAAGTTTTGTTGGCATTAGATGCTAAATCTATTGACTTACACAGCAAAATTAAATGCCGTATCAAACATGTTGATGACAATGGCGAAACCAAGTTTTCTGTAGTTGATACAACTGCCGGACGTTTGATGGTTGCTGAAATTTTACCGCAACATGAAAATGTTCACTTCTCTTTGGTTAACCGTTTAATCAGAAAGAAAGAAATCGGTGAAATAATCGATATTATCTATCGTCACTGCGGACAAAAAGAAACAGTTATGTTCGTTGACCGTTTGATGACCTTAGGTTTCCAAAATGCTTGTAAAGCAGGTATTTCTTTCGGTAAAGACGATTTGGTTATTCCTGAAGCTAAAAAAGCATTAATCAGCGAAACAGAAGACCAAGTTAAAGAGTTTGAACAACAATATCAAAACGGTTTGATTACTAAGGGTGAAAAATATAACAAAGTAATCGATATTTGGGCTGCTTGTACCGATAAGGTTGCTGATGAAATGATGAAAAACATTTCTAAAGCAGAAAACGGATATCTTAACTCTGTATACATGATGGCTCACTCCGGTGCTCGTGGTTCTGCTGCACAAATGCGCCAAGTTGCAGGTATGCGTGGTTTGATGGCTAAGCCGTCAGGTGAAATTATTGAACAACCGATTAAATCTAACTTTAAAGAAGGTTTGACCGTGTTGGAATACTTTAACTCTACCCACGGTGCTCGTAAAGGTTTGGCCGATACTGCGTTGAAGACTGCTAACTCAGGTTATTTGACTCGTCGTTTGGTTGACGTTGCTCAAGACGTTGTTGTTAATGAACAAGATTGCGGCACCGAACGCGGTATTATTGTTCGTCCTATCGTTGACGGCGGTAATGTTACCGTTTCAATCGGTGAACGTATTTTGGGTCGTACAACATTAGAAGATATTATTGATCCTGAAAACGGCAAAGTTTTGGTTGCCAAAGGCAAGCTTATCGATGAAAACGATGTTGAATTGGTTGAAAAAGCAGGTGTTGAACAAGTTAAGATTCGTTCAGTTCTTACTTGTGAATGCAAACATGGTGTTTGTGCCGCTTGTTATGGTCGTGACTTGGCTCGCGGTACTCCGGTTAATATCGGTGAAGCAGTCGGTGTAATCGCTGCTCAATCAATCGGTGAACCTGGTACACAGTTGACCATGAGAACCTTCCACATTGGTGGTGCTGCGTCTAAATCTGCAGAACAATCAACTGTTGAAGTTCCGTTCGCAGGTACACTCAAACTTGAAAATGCTCACGTTATCGTAAATGATGAAGGTAACGGAATTGTTTTGGCTCGTAACTGTGAGATTGTGATTGTTGATAGCAATGATCGTGAAAAGTCTCGTCACAAAGTTCCTTACGGTACTAAGATTTTGGTTGCTGAAGGTGCAAAAGTTAAGAAAGGCCAAAAGGTTGCAGAATGGGATCCGTTTACAACCCCTGTTATTACAGAAAAAGCAGGTAAAGTTGAGTGGATTGACCTTCTCAGCAATGTTTCATTGGATGAACGTGTTGATGATACAACCGGTGTTGTTGATAACGTTGTTATCGATTGGCACTCAGGTGCAAATGCTCCGAACCTCAAACCGAGCATTGCCTTGAAAGATAAGAAAGGTAAAGCAATCACCTTTGATAATGGTAAAGATGTTCGCTACTACTTATCTGTCGGTGCTATTTTGACCGTTGAAAACGGTGCAGAAGTTAAGGCCGGTGACGTTATCGCAAAACTTCCGCGTGAAAGCTCAAAGACCAAAGATATTACCGGTGGTTTGCCTCGTGTGGCTGAGTTGTTTGAAGCTCGTCATCCGAAGGATCAAGCTATTATTTCCGATATCGATGGTGTTGTGGAATTTGGAAAAGATTATAAAGCTAAACAACGTATTACCGTTACACCTGCAAAAGGTGAAGCTTATGAATATCTTGTTCCGAAGGGACGTCACGTTGCTGTTCAAGAAGGCGATGTTGTTAAGAAGGGTGACACTCTTGTAGAGGGTACTGTTGCTCCTCACGATATTTTGCGTGTTCTCGGTGTTGAGAAATTGGCAGAATATTTGGTTAAGGAAGTTCAAGACGTATATCGTTTGCAAGGTGTGAAGATTAATGACAAGCACATTGAAGTTATTGTTTCGCAAATGTTGCGTAAAGTTGAAATCAGAACTCCAAATGATACAACTTTCTTGGCCGGCGAACAAGTTGACCGTGATGTGTTTGAAGCTGAAAATGCAAAGACTATTGCAGAAGGCGGTGTTCCTGCCGAAGCTGATGATGTATTGTTGGGTATTACCAAAGCATCATTACATACTAAGTCATTCATTTCAGCCGCATCGTTCCAAGAAACAACTCGCGTATTGACCGAAGCTGCTGTTGAAGGCAAGGTTGATAAGTTGAACGGTTTGAAAGAAAACGTAATCGTAGGTCGTTTGATTCCTGCCGGTACAGGTACTGTTTTGAGATCTTTGAAACGTGTTGCTGCTCAAAACGACAAGGAAATTCTTGCCTTGCGTGCAGAAGCAGAACAAGCTCGTTTGGAAGCAAGAACAGAAACTGTTGAAGCAGAAGAACAAACAGCTGAATAATTCAAGCTTTTGAATAACAAAAACCGCTTTGGAAACAAAGCGGTTTTTTGTTGCAATAAGTTTATAATAGGATATTCTTGCAGAACATTGAATAAATGAGGAATTTTAGTTATGAATAATAAACTGCTGCCACTTCTTATGATTGGAATTTTTTTATCAACAAACTCTACTGCATTGGCATTTGAGCCTACTTTAGATAGAATCAAAGCAGGTAACCAAATTGTGGACTACATAATAGATGCTGTAAGTTTGCCGGATAGTGTTTTTGCATATAATGAAACAACTTCAAGCGACAGTATGTTTGCTATTCCTACTAAAATTGATGGAACTAACGAAAACATATATTATAAAATTGTTTTAAAACCCGAAAATTTTTCAAATTCGTCTGATTTGATTTTTGAGACAACAACTGCCAATGGTATTGCTATTAGACTTCCTAAAGGAAAAACTCAATATTTTTCGTATCAATATACAGGCGCTTCCGAATATGTCGGAAAATATTATTCAGATTCTTCTTCTGATTGGAACGGCGGAGGTATAGAACTATTTGATATTTCTATCGATGGTGATGATGACTGGGGCGATGACAGTTGGGGTGATGATGATTGGTGGGGCGATATTGAAATTGAAGATGATGATATCGGTGGCGGTGCCCTCAATGTTACAGAAAATACTGATGATATAATTGCTGATTTTGTAGAAAACAGAATTGATGAAAAAGATAACAGTGAATTTAAAACTATTTATGGTGGAGCCATAAGAAACGCAAAATGGGTGATGGGTAATATTAAGGGAGATTTTGTAAATAATTACCTTAAAGCTTCTTGGACTTACGGAGGCGCTATTGATAACTGCGGAACAATACAAAGTATAACCGGTAACTTTGTCGGAAACTATGCTGATGCTGTTAATGAAGCATGGGGGGGAAGCATAAGTAACGGTAATAAAAACAATGCTCACATTATAGGAGATATTACCGGTAATTTTATAGGAAATTATACTAAAAGTGGTGATTTTTCATTAGGAGGAGGAATTGCTAACTATTTGGGTAGAATCGGTGATATTGTTGGCGATTTTATCGGAAATTATGCAGAAAGTGATGGCAAATCTTTAGGTGGAGCAATTGCTAATGGACTTGAATATCAATCAGAAATTGGCAATATTACAGGTGATTTCATTGCTAATTATTCAAAAGCTTCTATTGCAAAAGGCGGAGCGATAATGAATATGTACTCTGATATAGGTCATATAACTTCTGATTTTATTGCTAATTATGCGGAAGGTAGTGATGAGGTGGCAGGTGGTGCCATCTACCATCACAAAGGTACATTTGGAGAGGATGATGAAATCGGATGGGGAGATTTATTTTCGCTTAAAAATAGTACTACTGAATATACCGGTTCAATCAAATCAATATCCGGCAGTTTTATAGATAACCATGTAAAAGTAACGGAAAATGGCGGAATAGGTTTAGGTGGAGCAATTTATGTTCAAGATGATGATTTAACTTTTAAGGCAGATGGTGTGATTAACCGTTTTAGCGGTAATTATGTTGAAAATGCCGACGGTTCTAAAGTTAATAATGCCATTTTCGTAAATAACAGTGAGATTGATACACAACTAAATCTGACGTTTGAAATCAAAAATGAAGGTTCTTTCATTTTTGATGATGAGATTGATGGCGGATTTTCTGACTTTTCTGCTCCGGTTATTGAAGAAGGATATGCCTATAATATTAACATATCCGGCGATGTATATGATATAAATAATCCTCAATCTAATACAATCCGTTTTAATGATTTAGTTAACAATGTTTATGATTTCAGCCTTGATTCCGTTCAAATGGCGTTAGGTAAAAATGCGGTTATAAATATTGTTCATAATTACGTCGCACAAAATAATCCTTATCTTCGTTTAGATTTAGACGCAGTAAAGCAAAAAGTCGGACAGATTGATATCCGTGGTGAAGTAATAGGAACTACATTTGTTGTTGTAAATGTTTTGCAAAATAAGGAAACAACAAAAGAAAACAGTATCGGTTTTGCTGTTGCAAAAAACCATACTTTGTCAGAAGAAGAAGCCAAATCATCTTTTGAGATTTATCGTGTAATAGGTAGTCCATATATGTGGGAAGTGAGCTACGATGATGCCCAAAAAGAGTGGAGCTTATATTCAACAAATGAAGATAACCCTTATTGGGAAGATGATAGTAAAGATGAAAACGATAATACTGATGACGGCGGAACAGTAAATCCTAAACCAGTGGCTCCGGTAGAAGTTACTGCGGATGTTATGACAGTGACTGCATTGCCATCAGCCGGATTAGCGCAAACAAACGGAATGATTTATAACATAATCAAACAAACTGAAAAAATCTCAGATTCTAAAGATGTTTGGGCTAATGCTACATATAATAGCTTAAAAATTGATACGCCTGTGGAAATTGATGCCAATGTATGGGGGATTGAAGCCGGAGGCGATGTTCAAAATGATTTACACAATAGACTCGGTATTTTTGTTTCTTACCGACAAGGTAATTACGAAATGACCGGTAATGGAGAAGAATATTTTGCCAAACTTGGTTCAGAACTTGACATCAACAGTTATTTAGCCGGATTATATTATCGTTATGATAATAATAATTGGTACGCATTTGCTACTTTGTACGGCGGAATACAACAGGCAGATATTGCTACCAACGATGGTATTTCAATCAGTACGGATGGTGTTGAGTTAGGAGGAAGTATTGAAGGGGGATATAAAATTGCTTTAACGGATACCTTGTTTGTAACTCCAAGTCTCGGTGTGTCTTACAATCAAATATCTTATGATGATACAACAGATAATTATGGAAAGACCATTGAATATGGAGATTTGAAGCAAATTGAACTTGAAGCTGGTGTAAAATTTTTGCGTGCTAAATTTACTGATGACGGATTTTATTCATTATATGTAAAACCAAGTATGGTTCAAACTATTGTTAATGGTGATGAGGTAAATATCACCGGTCTTGACAAAGTTGATACAGTTGAAGATCAAACTTTAGTTCGTTTTGAAATCGGTGGCAACTATGGGTTCAATGAAAATTGGTCGGCTTATGGTTGGGCTAATTACACCTTCGGCTCAAGTTATGATGCTACATCTTTAGGTCTCGGTCTTAACTACGCTTGGTAAATCAGTATAACGGGTAACTAATACATAAATCAGGGATTTTTTCTGCTCATGTACGCACTTTGTACACTCCGCAAAAAAAATCCCTGATTTCTTATTATTTCCCACGTTCTCCGAATTTACGGTAAAAGTTAGTTCTATGGATTAAAAGGAGCAAGGAAACTTGCTTCTTTTTTGTTTCTTGACATTTTGTCTAAAAAATGTGATAAAGAATATCACTAAACCAATTATTCTTACTATGATGAAATTCCAAAATTTTGAGGTATTGTATGGCGCAGCCTGCGATATCAATTTAGCGGTGGCTAAATGTGAAGACAAAACAATCCGATATTCGGTAGAGGCATCAACTCGTAAACAGAAGGACTTGCTACGCAAACAGTTTGCGGCAAACTTTCCAACTTCGTGGGAGGAAGCTCAAAAGCATCCGGATTTTGATGCAGAACAATTTTTCGGTTTGTTTCAGAAGTGGTCTGAGCTCGAGAACAGAGACAAGATTAAGTCTTTAGTTACGAGTATGTGTGACAACGGCATTGCTATTCCCGAGGCGGCAGGGCGTATTCTTATCGCCTATGCGTTTGATCCGGAGTAATAAGCCCGATTTTTTGCAAAAAAGAGAGCGGAAATTCCCTCTCTTTTTTTGTTTTTTATCAGAATTTTCTTAAATATATAAAAAAGTTTTATTTTTTTTCCTTTTTTTAGATTTTGTTATTGAAAAATAAATTTTTATTGCTTAATTTAACAGTGTATTTATGAATATTGTAAGAAACCATATATGGAGAAAATAAAATGAAAAAACTTTTAGGTTTGTTCTGCGTAGTTGCTTTGTTGTCAGCCTGCTCTACAACCAGCGAATTGTTTGGTGGTAGCGAATGCGATTCAAGAGAAGCTCGCAACTTTATGGCTAATGCCGAAGACAGAGTGTTCTTTGATTATGACAGTTCTGAATTGACAGATAACGCAAAAGAAGCTGTTGACACACAAGTTAAATGGTTGAAGAAACATGAAAATGTTGATGTTGTAGTTCAAGGTTACTGCGATGAACGCGGTACAAGAGAATACAACTTGGCTTTGGGTGAACGTCGTGCTAACTCTGTAAAAGCTTACCTCGTAAGAAACGGTATTGCTGCTGACAGAGTATCTACCATTTCTTATGGTAAAGAAAGACCTGCAGTATTGGGTAATACAGAAGCTGCTTGGGCTCAAAACCGTCGTGCTGTAACTGTTGTTAAAACAGCTAACTAATCAGCAATAGAGTTTGAGAAAAAGAGGTATTCTTTAATACCTCTTTTTTTTGTCTTGAGATATTATAATTTTTGCAATATCTTAAAAGAAAAAAATAAAGGGTGAAAAATGAAAAAATATATTTTATTTGTTTTGGTTTTGTTAATGAGCGGAACCGCAAATGCTCAAGATGCAACGGTTATCTATCGTGATATTGAAGAAATTCGCGAAGAAATGAAAATATTGCAAAGAAAATTATATAATGAAGGAAGTGAAGAGGCTGATTTAGGTGTTCAAGTCGGCAGAATGGATGAGCAAGTGCGTTCCATGACCGGAAGAATCGACGAGTTAGATTATAAAATTAAGCAATTAAGCGAAAAAATTGATATGATAAATCGCGATATTGATGTTCGTATAAGTTTGATGGAAGGAAAAACTCCGACTGTATCTGCTAATGTACAAGTTGAAGATAATAGCCCAAAATTTGCGGCTCCGGTAGCAACTAATGCACCGCAATCTATTGTTGGAGGCTCAATCAGCAAAGAAGATAATTTACAGCCGGTAAAGGGCTCTACCGCTCCCGAAATTTATCAGGCCGGATTAGAAGCTCTAAAAGCAACCGAATATGAAAAAGCCGAAAAAGCTTTCAATAAGATTTTGACTAAATTTGCTGATGATAAATTAGCTGGAAATGCTCAATATTGGTTAGGCGAAACCTATTATGCCCGTAAAGAATTTGATAAGGCTGCAATTGCCTTTGCTAAAGGTTATCAAGGATATAAAAACAGTGCAAAAGCGGCGGACAGTCTGTTGAAACTGGGTATGGCAATGCAAGGATTAAATAAAAATAAAGAAGCTTGTGCCGCTTTTACAAGTTTAGCGAAAGAATTTCCTAAGGCTGAAAAAACTTTGAAAGAAAAAGCAAAATCAGAAGCTAAAAAATTGAAATGTAACTAAATGAACGATTTGCAAGAGCGTTTTGATAAAGAATTAACGCATATTTTAGAACAAAATAATATGCAAGGTCAAAAGTTGGCTGCAGCTGTATCCGGTGGTGCCGACTCGTTGGCTTTAGCTTTTTTGTTGAAAAAATATACCGAAAAATTCAATCTTGATTTTTTTGTTTTGACTGTTCATCATCATCTTCGTCCTGAAGCAGATGAAGAAACGGAATATGTTGCCGATTTGATGAAAAAAAATAAGATACGGCATCAAACTTTACATTGGGAACACGAAGATATTATTAGCGGTATTGAAACAAAAGCTCGTAAAGCACGTTATGACTTGCTTTCTGATTGGTGCAAACAAAACGGTTATAATCTGCTGTTGACGGCACATCATTTGCGTGATCAGGCGGAAACTTTTTTTATTCGTTTGCAACGAGGGAGCGGTGTTGACGGTTTGTCATCGATGGCTAAAATTTCGGAACGTAACGGAATAAAAATATTACGGCCTCTTTTGAATATTGCTCCGCAAGAATTGAGAGATTTTTTGATTGCACAAAATGTTGAATGGCGAGAAGATGCTTCCAATGACTGCGATGATTTTTTGCGTGTTCGAATCAGAAAAATGTTGCCTTTGATAGAAAAAGAATTGGGCATCAATATTCAAAAAATAGGAGCAGCCGTTGAGGCTTTGTCGGCGACAAAAGAATATTTTTTGCAATCCGTAAATCGTTTTATGAAATCACAGAGCAAGAATTGGTATGGCGAAGCATACAGTTTTAGTTTGAGCTCGTTTATTACCCTGCATAAAGAAATAAAATATCGAGCATTGGCAAAAATGATTGTTGAAATAGGTGGAGCCGAATATGCACCTGAATATGGCGAATTACAACGTTTGCAAAATATGCTTTCTGCCGATGATTTTAACGGTTGTACTTTAGGTGGTTGCGAAGTGATAAAATTTCGTAATAAAATTTGGATAATAAAAGAAGATAAGAAAAATAAAATTATTCAAAAAAAACAATGGGAAGAATATGCTCAAAAGTATTTGCCCGAATTGAAAACGGATATCCCGTATAAATTAAAGCTGAATTTATATGGAAAAGCGGTTGAGTTTGAAAAATAAAAAAACTATATTATCATAAGTTGTATTTTATAAGGAACATGTGATGAAAGCAGGAAAAAGTATATTGTTTTGGCTCGGAGCGATTGTTGTTTTAACATTAATCAGCAATATGGCCGGATTGGGAACAAAGAAAATGTCACCGAGAAATGCTTTGCCTTTTTCAGAATTTATGAATCAGGTAGAAGCCAAAAACGTTTCTTCGGTTACTATTTCGGGACCGGATGTGAACGGTCAACTCTCTGACGGAACAAGTTTTTATACTTATGCTCCTGATGATCCTTCTATGTATGAAACCTTGCGTAAATCCGGTGTCAGAGTTGAGGCAAAACCGATTGATAATAGTGCAGATACTTTTTGGGGTGTTTTTGTTTCTTGGTTCCCGATGATTTTGCTTATCGGTGTTTGGGTATTCTTTATGCGTCAGGCAAATTCGGGTAACAATAAGGCTATGAGCTTCGGAAAATCGAGGGCTCGCCTGATTGAAAATGCCAAAAAGGTTACTTTTGCCGATGTTGCCGGTTGTGACGAATCCAAACAGGAACTTGAAGAAGTTATCGACTTCTTAAAAGATCCCGGAAAATTTCAGCGTTTGGGCGGAAAAATTCCGAAGGGTGTTTTGTTGGTAGGACCTCCGGGAACCGGTAAAACGTTGCTGGCAAAGGCTGTAGCCGGCGAAGCTGACGTTCCCTTCTTTTCAATATCCGGTTCGGATTTCGTCGAAATGTTTGTCGGTGTAGGTGCTTCTCGTGTGCGAGATATGTTTGCTCAAGCTAAGAAAAATTCGCCGTGCTTATTGTTTATTGACGAAATTGATGCCGTAGGTCGTCATCGTGGAGCCGGTCTTGGAGGCGGAAATGATGAACGTGAACAAACATTAAACCAATTATTGGTTGAAATGGATGGTTTTGATGAAAATGAAAATGTTATTTTGATTGCTGCAACTAACCGTCCCGATGTTTTGGATCCGGCATTGCTTCGTCCCGGTCGTTTTGACAGACAAGTAGTGGTTACAAATCCCGATTTAAAAGGACGTGAGGATATTCTGAAAGTTCATGTCAAAAAAGTTCCTTTGGCAAAAGATGTTAATTTAGCAGTTATTGCTCGCGGAACTCCAGGATTTTCCGGTGCGGATTTAGCAAACTTGGTCAATGAGGCAGCTCTTCTTGCAGCTCGTAAAAATAAGCGTAAGGTTACATCAAAGGACTTTGATGATGCAAAAGATAAGGTTATGATGGGTAATGAACGCAAGTCTATGGCTATGGATGAGCAAGAAAAACTGCTAACCGCATATCACGAAGCAGGTCACGCCATTTGTTCATTAAATGTGCCGGAGACCGATCCGATTCACAAAGCTACAATTATTCCGAGAGGAAGAGCTTTGGGTATGGTTCAACAACTTCCCGAAAAAGATCAGTATTCTTATTCTCGTGCCAAAATGCTGTCTCGCTTGATTATCACAATGGGCGGACGAGCAGCGGAAGAAATTAAATTCGGTTATGATAAAGTTACCAGCGGTGCTTCATCTGATATTGCCGCAGCTACAAAGCTTGCTCGAGCAATGGTTACAGAATGGGGAATGAGCGATAAACTAGGTCCGGTTCTTTATGTTGAAAATTCGGAAGAAGTATTTTTAGGCAAATCTGTAACTCAAAATAAAAATATGAGTGAAGATACAGCTAAGATTATAGATGCCGAAATAAAACGTCTTGTTTGTGATGCTCACGAATCGGCTCTTAAAATCTTAAATGATAAAAACTCAGAATGGGAAAAACTGGCGCAAGCTTTGATAGAATATGAAACCTTAAGCGGAGATGAAATTAAAGCTTTGCTACGAGGAGAAACTATATCAAAGGCCTCGGAAACTCCTGTTCCTGAAGAGTTGAAGACTAAAAGTTCTGTTCCAGAAGTCTAGAAAAAACTCGTATAATGGGTAACTAATACAGAAACTGCGAGCAAAAAGTGTCCTCATGTACTATTTGTACACTGCGGTACTTTTTCTCTTGTTTCTTATTATTTACCTCATTCTCCGAGTTTTTTATGGGATATATTTTAACCCAAAACTTCAAAGGGAAAAAATTCATGTATTTCTATATACACTAAAATTTTTTCTCTTTTTTTATACATCTTCCTAAATTTTGTGATTTAGCGTTAGAACGACAGATGACAAGACAAAAATAATGATTGATTTTTGTCTAGAAAATAATATACTAAAAGTAGTTTATTATATTTTTAGATACATTATATTCGATTATTGTTCTGTCAGTTCGCCTCAAAGAGTTCTGATGTATATATATTTATTTTAGAAACGGAATGTGGTAAATGCCGTGTTGTCTTTGAGCGACAAAAATTTTACTGAGTAGTATGGGTTTTAAAGAGAAGATAGAGGATATCTATTTCAAAGTTCTTGCAATAGGACTTATGTTGATGTGTGGAATGGTGTTTGGAGGTTTCTCCTATGGCATATTTCACCTCCTTCTCGGACTGAATCTGTTTCTTACTGTGGTGCTATCCATCATTACCCTGGTGGTAATAGTTTGGGTATGTTGCTCAATCAACATTGTTGACTAAGCAACCACTAGCTTGAAAATGACTGACTTTTAGTCAGCATTTTCAAGCTTTCCATGTATTATTATCGGTCAGTTCGCTCAAGAGTTCTGACTGTTCTATATTCTTTTAAAAACGGAGGTGGTGAGCCCGTGTTGCTTGAGCAATAGAATCTTTCACTGTATATTATGTTCGATTTCTTGAAGAGGATTGTCGACGTATTAGTGTTTATCGTCTTTATAGGAGTTGAGGGAGTTCTCATGTTCCTTGCAGGCTACTTGATGTATGGACTCTTCCATATAGCAATAGGCATTAATATATTTTGGACAATAGTCCTCTCTCTTATTACCTTTGTGGTGATGTGGAGATTCTGGGACGGCCTTTTAGGGGATTAGTAACTTGAGCTTGAAAATGACTGACTTTTAGTCAGCATTTTCAAGCTTTTCTATTTTATAACGGTATTTTCTAAATCACTTTTGATTTTTGACCACACGTTACTGTCGTGAAAAGATTGTGTTTTTGTATCCCATCTGTTTTGACGCAATACACCGTCTAAGTGATATCCTGCTCGTTTAGCCACATTTGCCGAGCGAATATTTGCGGTGTTGTTTCTTATTTCGATACGATTAAATCCGCAATCAAAACAAACTTTTTCTAATGTTATTACGGCATCGTGCATGTATCCTTTTCCTTGTTCATCTTCTTTCAGCCAGTAACCGAATTGAGTTTTGGCAGAAGATTTACTTACTTTTACAAGATCTATCATACCGACTAATTTGTTATTTTCGTTTTCTCGTATAATGTAGGCAAAACCGCTTTTTTCTTCCCAGTGTTTTTGACACCAATTAATTAAGTAATTATAAGAATCTTCTGCCTTTTGAGTTTTTTCAACCCAACTAAACCAAGGTTCAAGACTTTGTCTGGAACTGTCGATAGCATCAAAAACGTCGTTTGCTAAATCAAAGGTTATAGGATACGGGCGGATTAATGTAACTTTTTCGCCTTTTATAATTTCCGGTAAATTCATTTTTTCTCTCCTTTAGGGGAGTATGGCAAAAATATTTTAATTATGCGTAAAATGTTTATATGATTGATTTTATTTTTTATGCTTGTATATTATTTTTATTATTAAAAAAGGAGTTTTATTATGGGAAAATTGTTTGGAACTGATGGTGTTCGCGGCGTAGCGAATAAATTTCCGATGAATGTTGATTTTGCATCAAAATTAGGTACTGCATGCGGTTTGGAAATTTGTAAAGTTTATCATAAAGTTGCAATCGCTCGTGATACCAGAATTTCGGGTGAAATGTTACAATCGGCACTGACAGCCGGTTTTTTGGCGGCCGGAGTTGATGTTGTTTTGTTAGGCGTTTTGCCTACACCTGCATTGACTTCAATAACTGCAGATTTAGATGTAGATATGTCGGTTATGATTACTGCTTCTCATAATCCTTATTATGATAACGGTATTAAGCTTATTGATTCTACCGGCGATAAATTTGATGATGAGGTTACCGCTAAATTAGAAGATATGGTTGAAAAAGGCGAATTTGAACTCGGTAGTGAGAAATTGGGCAAAATTACCGAAGTCAAAGATGCGATAGTTATGTATTTGGAAAAAGCAAAACAGATTATTGACGAGCCTCGTCCTTTGACCGGTTTGCGAGTAGTATTGGATTGTGCTAACGGTTGTTTTGCCGGGATAATGCCACAAGTATTCAAAGACTTGGGAGCGGGAGTAATTGTGTTGGGTAATGAACCGGACGGTTACAACATTAATAAAGATTGCGGTTCGCAACATCCGGAAAAACTTTATGAAACAGTTCGAGAATCGCATGCTCATATCGGAATTGCCGTTGACGGTGATGGAGACAGATTGTTGGTTTGTGACAGCGAAGGTCGAAAAGTTCCGGCAGAACAATTAATAGCCTTTTTGGCGCAATATCTCAAACAAATCGGAAAATATCGCGGAGATTCTGTTGTTTCCACAATCATTTCTAATACTGCAATGGAAAGATATGTCAGAAATTTAGGTTTTGACTATCATAGTGTAAAAGTTGGCGAAAGAGCAATTATTGCCAAAATGCAAGAAGTAGGTTGCAGTATCGGCGGTGAAGAATCAGGACATATTGTTGCACTTGATTATTGTAAGAGCGGCGATGGTATGGTTAATGCTTTGTTGGTTTGTTTGGCTTTGATGAAAAGTGGTAAAAAACCGAATGAAGTATTTCCTTTGTTCGAATTTGATCCGTATGTATTTGTAAGTGTTTCGGTTGCTGACAGGGAAACAGTTAAGAAAGCGGTTGCTTCTGATGAGGTAAAGGCAGTAGTGGATGCTGCTAAAGGTAAAATGGAGGGAATCGGACGAGTTGTGCTTCATCCTTCAGGTACCGAGCCTAAAATCAGAGTATGGGTTTCCGGAAGTGACAAGGCTGTTGTTGAAGAATCGGCAAATATGATTATTGATGCGGTTAAAAAGTTTCAGGAGGCATAATGTTTCGAGGTATTCTTAACTTTTTTTCAAGCGGAACAGTTCTAAATCCGATGTTCCTTTTGGGGTTTGGTAGCGGTGCGTTTTTATCATATCGTTTTGATACCGAAAGGGTTTATTCGGTATTTATGTGGTATGACACCTATCTGGTAGCAATTGCAATAGCATTTGTATATACGTTTGCTTTCAATCAGGTTTTTAAGGGATATAGTTCGACTATTGATTGGCCGGAAACATTTAAACGTTTTATCTCTCAAAGTGTATTGTTGATTGTTTCTGCCATTGTTTCGGCTTTTGTCTTTGAAAGATTTGTTTTTTAACGGAGTAAACAAGTGTTTGATATAAAACGGGGATTAGAAATTCTGGAGAAGAATATTAAAGTAGCTCCGGAAGCCCCCGGTGTATATCGAATGATTGATGAGAATGACAAGGTTTTATATGTCGGTAAAGCCAAAAATATAAAAAAACGAATTGTTGCGTATTCGCATATTAATAAGCTTCCTGCACGTTTGCAGAGAATGGTAGCACAAATATATCGTATGGAGTTTATTGTTGTCGAATCGGAAACAAAAGCTCTGTTGCTTGAAAATGAGTTGATAAAAAAACTTGAGCCTAAATATAATATTTTATTACGTGATGATAAAACATTTCCTTATTTAAGCTTAAATATCAATGACGATTTTCCGGTATTAAAAAAATATCGCGGAGTTAAGAAACTTGGATATAAATATTTTGGTCCGTTTGCCAATGTTATGGCGGTAAATAATACCATTGATTTGTTGCAAAAGGCTTTTTTATTGCGGTCTTGCAGTGATAGTGAATTTAAGAATCGTGAACGACCTTGTTTGATGTATCAGATTAAGAGATGTTCAGCTCCTTGTGTCGGCAAAATATCAAAAGAAGATTATAAAAAATTGGTGGCAGAGGCAGTTGATTTTCTTGAGGGAAAAAATGTTGATATCCAAGCGCAGATGTCGATTAAAATGCAAGAAGCAAGCGATGCCTGTGATTTTGAAACGGCAATTTTGTATCGTGATCGAATAAGAGCATTAACCAATGTTCAACAAGGAAAAACTACCGAATATGATAATATAAAGTCAGCTGATTTTATTGCTGTTTATGTTCAGCATAACTGTTGTTGTGTGCAAGTGTTTTTTATTCGTGCAGGGCAAAACTGCGGCAATATAGCTTTTTTTCCGAAACAAACTCAAGATGCAGATGCAAAAGAAATATTGGAAGCATTTTTGAGCGGTTTTTATGCCAATCATCAGTTGCCTGAAGAAATAATTGTTTCGGAAGAGCCTGAGGGACGAGAATTTTTGGAACAGGCATTAGGTGTAAAAATTAATACCTATAAAAAAGGTGCAAAATATAAGATTGTGCAGAATACTCTAAAAAATGCCAAAGAAGCTTTAGAGCGTAAAATGGCATTAGAAACTTCGGTATTAAATAATTTACAAGAGATGAAAACAGTTTTCGGACTGAAAAATATTCCTCAAAGAATTGAAGTTTATGATAACTCGCATATTCAGGGAAGCTATGCCGTCGGAGCAATGATTGTGGCTACACCTGAAGGATTTGATAAAAAATCTTATCGAACTTTTAATATAAAAAACGAAGAAATCACTAACGATGATTTTGCGATGATGAAAGAGGTTTTAACTCGCCGTTTTGATAAAATGACCGAAGAAAATAAGCCTGATGTTATTTTGTTGGATGGTGGAATAGGACAATTAAATGCCGTTCACGAATGTTTGAAAGATTATGATTTGTCGGATATAGTGATAATTGCTATTTCTAAAGGTCCGGATAGAAATGCCGGAAGAGAATTTTATCATATGAAAGGAAGAGAAAGTTTTTCTTTGCCGTTTCAATCTCCTTTAGCTTTTTATATGCAAAATATTCGTGACGAAGCTCACCGCTTTGCCATAGGGACACACCGCAAAAAAAGAGGGAAATCTGTATTTGTTTCCAAACTTGATGAAATAGAAGGAATCGGACACGACAGAAAGAAAAAATTGCTTAATTATTTCGGTTCGGTTGAGGCTGTTTCGCAAGCAAATGTATCTGATTTGCAAAAAGTGAGCGGAATCAGCAAAAAAATAGCGGAAAAAATATTTAATTACTTTCATAAATAAAAAATATGCAATATTATAACGTAGAGTTAACTTAAACAAATTAATAGGTGTAAAATTATGTATAATCTTCCAAATATTCTGACAATTTCTAGAATTGTTGTTATTCCAGTAATATTTTTAGCTATTTATATTCATACAACATTTTGGTCTATTTTGGCCGGTGTTTTATTTGTTGTGGCATCAATTACCGATTATCTTGATGGTTATTTGGCTCGCGCAAGAAATCAACACTCTGTTTTAGGTCGCTTGCTTGATCCTATTGCCGATAAGTTGTTGGTGGTTTCTGCTTTATTGATTATCGTTGCAAACGGTATGGTTAATCCGATAAGTTATGTTCCGGTAATTATCATTATGTGTCGCGAAGTACTGGTTTCTGGTTTAAGAGAGTTTTTGGCTGAGTTTCATGTAGGAATGCCTGTGACCCGCTTGGCAAAATGGAAAACAGGTTTTCAGATGGTGGCAATTTCTATGATTTTACTCGAAAAACTTAGTGTTATCGGTGAATATGTAGGTTTTTTGGGAGAATGGTTATTGTGGATTGCTGGTATTCTTACTTTTGTAACCGGTTATCAGTATTTTGAAAAATGTTTAGACTATATCTATACCGTGGAAAATAATAAGAAAAATCCGGTTAAGGTGGTTGAACAAGAAGTTAAAAAAATTGCAGTAAAAGTAAAAACAGCAGTTTCTGAAAAAGTAAAAAATACAGCACAGAAAAAACGTCGCGGTCCTAAACCGGGAATGAAAAAAGGCTCAATGACATCTGCAAAACGCGGCAGAAAACCAAAAAATAAACCGGATACAACCGCTGAATAGTTCGGGGCCACAATGATTGGCAAAAAAACTCATATTCTCGTTGTGGACGATGATACCAGACTACGTTCTCTCTTAACTCGTTTTTTAAGAGAGAACGATTTTATGGTGTCTTCTGCCAAAGGGGCATCT
The DNA here is from genome assembly GCA_045659785.1 of Alphaproteobacteria bacterium. Taxonomy (GTDB): domain Bacteria; phylum Pseudomonadota; class Alphaproteobacteria; order RF32; family CAG-239; genus JAFUYI01. The sequence continues at coordinate 11,709 of JAZRCM010000010.1, read as the reverse complement.
GAAGCCAGAGATATGCTCAAAGAATATAAGTTTGATATACTCATAGTTGACATTATGATGCCTAATGAAACAGGGCTGGAGTTTTTATCTAAGCTTCGTAAAGAGGATAATGTGCCTGTTATCTTATTGACAGCAATGGGTGAAGCCGGTGACAGAATTAACGGGCTTGAGTTGGGAGCCGATGATTATTTGGCAAAACCTTTTGAGCCTAAAGAGCTTGTTTTACGAATTAGAAATATTTTAAGAAGAGCGCCACAAGAGGTTGATAAAGTAAATTCAAAATTAAATCTTGGTTTATGTTGGTATGATTTAGATAAAAAAGAGCTAACCAATAAACAGGGACAGATTATTCATATAACACCGGTTGAACAAGCTATGTTGTCTATGTTAGGGCAAAAATCAGGTCAAATATTCAGCCGTGAGAGATTGGCAGAATTGCTGGGAGCAGGGCAGGGACCTCGTTCGATTGACGTTCAAGTAACCAGATTACGCAAAAAAATAGAAAAAGATTCCAAAAATCCTCGTTATCTGCAAACGGTAAGAGGTAAAGGATATATGTTGTTGACAGAATAAAGGAGATAACAATGCACTTAGTTTTTCCAAGTAAAATTGAAAATATTTTAAAATATTTGAGAATTAAAATTATGCCTAAAACATTGTTTTTTAGAACAATGTTGTTGATATTTATTCCGCTTATTGTGGTTCAGGTAGTATCAATAGTCGCATTCTTTGACGGTTCTTGGGGGAGAGTAGGACGTCGTCTTTCTTCTAATCTGACATCAAATATGGCATTTACAATAGAGTTGGCGGAACATGCTCCGGAACAAATTGCCGAAATTCAAACATTGGCTGAAAAGCAATATGATTTGAATTTTAAATATTATAATAATGAGGAAAAACATGATGTTATCAGAACAGTTCGTCGTAATAATAAGATGATTACCGGATTTTTGGAAGAAGCTCTGGTTAAGAAATTTCCCGATGATATAACCAGTATCTATCTTAAAAATCAAGATTTGGTGGTTTTTGTTGAAACACAAGACGGACTTTATCAATTTACAACAAATTCCAAAAATATTTTTTCAACTTCTATTTTCGGTTTTGTTGCATGGATGATTGGAACATCTCTGCTTTTATTCATAGTAGCAGTACTGTTTTTGCGTATTCAGGTTCGCTCTATTGCTAATTTGGCAGAAGTTGCTGAGGACTTCGGTAAAGGTATTGATAATAAAGATTTTAAACCTTTCGGTTCTTCTGAGGTGAGAAAAGCCGGTATTGCGTTTATCAAAATGAAAGAGCGTATTCAGCGTCAAATTAGTGAACGTACACAAATGTTGGCAGGGGTTTCTCATGATTTACGTACCCCATTAACAAGAATGCGCTTGCAATTAGCATTATTGCCTGACGATAAAGAAAAAAACGGACTAGATAAGGAAGAGTTTTTGCAAGATGTTTCAGAAATGGAAAAAATGCTTGACGGCTATTTATCTTTCGTTAGTGGTGAAGGTGGTGAAAAACCGAGCTTTGTAGATTTGAACGAAGTAATTTTGAGCATCATTAACAAGTTTAGAACTTCTAATAAAGCTCTTATTCGCTATTCTACCAACGATCAGGTTAGTGCGGTTCAAGGTCGTGAACAGGCATTGAAGCGTGCTTTAAGTAACGTTATCGGAAATGCTTTCAACTATGGTAAGACTATTGCCGTCAGTCTGGAAAGTGTCGGTTGCAAAGTTGAAGTTACGGTTGATGATGATGGTCCTGGAATTCCGGTAGAGAAAAGAGAAGATGTATTTAAGGCATTTTATCGCTTAGACGAATCTCGAAATAAAGAAACCGGCGGTGTCGGATTAGGTCTTTCGATTGCAAAAGATATTGTTACTTCTCACGGAGGAACAATTGAACTCCAAGATTCACCGATGGGAGGCTTGAGGGTACTCATTAGTATTCCCTTATAATTCGCATATCCGAAGATATGTTTTTCGTTAGTAAACATTCGGTGTTGAATTAAGAGAAAATTTTTGATAAAAATAATATAAAGAATTTTTTGATTAAGGAATAAGTATGGCAGAAGAAGAAAAAGATTTAGGTATCGATTTGAAAGCCTTATATGATATTAATGACGAGGATAATAACAGCATTAGTTTTGATGATGTTAAAGATACCGGTTTAGACGATTTATTAGAAGATGTTGTTGCTGAAAATAAATCGGCTGAGTTTTCTAATACTACTATTGAAATAGAAGAAATTACGGATACTGCAACAAATGAGATTGAAAAATTGCAAGATACGACACCTGCGGATTTTGCTAATTTTGATATTGACGATTTTGATGCGGCACTAAATTCTTTTCAAGCTGCTCGTGCCGGCAGATTGGCTCCGAATGCTCCCGTTCCACCTCCGATGCCGGTGAAAAAAGAAGAACCTAAGCAGGAGCCTATTGTTGAAACAGAGCCTGTTTTAGCGGAAACGGAAATTGCCGTTGAAACAGAAGATTTTTCTTTTGATAAGGTCGAAGATTTTAATGTTTCTGATATTGAAATTGAAACACCTGTTGAAGATACAACTGTTCAAGTGCAGACTCCTAAAGGAGAAAAATTTAATCCGGCAACGGTTGATGAAAGTAATTTTGTTGAAAACTCTGCTGAACGCCAACAAGAAATACTGAATTGGTATAGCGGAGAGTTGAAGGATAAGAGTTATAAAGTATCTCCGGATAATATGCCCGAGTTTTTGGATACGGATAAAACAATCAGAGTTATACATGTAACAACCGAATCTTGCTATGGTTGGAACGTATTCTTTGATAACGGTGTGTTTATGAATCTTCGTGATTTGAAAGAATATCAAGAACGTCATGGAGAAATGCCGTATCAGGACGGAAAAATTATTTATGGTAATAAGACAATCAATTTTGAAAGAATTCGTAAAATTGTCGTTTATGAAAAGCCCAGATATTTTTCTTATATAGCTAAATAATAAGCATCTAAAAATGCAAAAGCAGGCGTCTTTTCGGGGAGCCTGCTTATTTTTTTTCAGAAAGGGGTTTTAACCTTGCTTCCGCTTTCTATTTTCTTAGACTTGCTGTTGATAGAAAATCCCGGCGACGAAATGTGTACTCCGTCAGGGTTTTTACGATACTTAAAAACAGCAACTGCATTAAAAATGCTTTCGAGTAATTTACTGAAAGCTAAAACTAACAATGCTTCTAAAAGGACGATTGCTAAAAATGATAGCGTTACCATGGCAGAATAATATTAAATTGTTGTGATTATACTTAAACGGATATTAGTGTCAAAGAAAAAGGCTCTGAAAAAATCAGAGCCTTTAGCATATTTATTTGTTTCTTATTTTTTTCTGTTTATCGGGAAAATTTGTACACCGTTAGTATTTGTGCTGGTCGATGTAGTAGAATTTGCCGGAGAAGCCATATGGTTAGCGGCATCAATTTCTACTTGTGTCGGCTGTTTTTTGCTGGTAACTACCGGCAAATTTTCCTTAAGCGGAAGAGCTTTTTTAGCCAAACGAATCATCATATAACCGCTACCACCACCATAAGCAGGACCGGAAAGACCGATAGAATAATAACCGCCGATAAATCCGTAATCCATATCAATGTAGTCAATCAAGAACAATGTTTTTACTGTTGTTGTACCGATAGTAGTCATTTTGCATTGATAACCTTCGTCTTCCATAACGATATTATCGGTATTTTTTACAAATAATAATGTTTTATCCGGAGCACAATCAGGAGTTTGTCCGTTATATGTAACATTGTAATTGAGCATCAATTTTACTGAGCGAGAACCTTTTGACAAATGCACGTCGCTAATCTTTACCGAATCAACAAACATATATGCCGGAGTAATACCTACTACTATCGGTAAAGAAATAAAATTGCTGTAACAATTTCGTGTTCCGGTATCTGCCGCACAAATCAAAGCTTTTTGATTGTTGTTATTTTGCATCAGTTGTGCAAGGCTGTTATAGATATATTCTTTAGACATAGCCAAGTTTACCGGAGCACATTGTTTTGAACGACAAACAATGATATTGCGAGGCATTTGCAACGGAGCCATTTCTACACGGCGATTGACATATTCTTCTGAATAAGGGGTGTTAGCTTTGTCAAAAGGATCATTTATAACCTCTTGCATGCTACGATTACTTAAATTACAGTTACTTGTTACGAGTGCTACAAAACTCAACAGGACAATAGCTTTTATTTTAGACACGATTTTAAATCCTTTAGTTAATTAACCTAAAACTGTCGTTATAATAAAAGTATTTTTCTTGCTTATCAAGTAATAATTTAGTATTTGCATAATTAATAGTGTTCTTTTTTTAGGAGAAAGACGGTGTCTAAGGCTTTAAAAACTATTTTTGCGTTGATTCTTTTTGTGGTCGCACATTATTTTTATCCTTACGGAAGTGTTATAAAGGCGGGAGCAAGCGACAATATAAAGGTTGTTGACGGGGATAGTTTGGAAATAGGAAGTGCCCGTATCCGATTGTTGGGAATCGACTCGCCGGAATATAAGCAATATTGCTATGATAAGAAGCATAAAAAGTATTCATGCGGAATAAAAGCAAAAAAATATCTTGAAGATATTATAAAATCCGGGGATGTTGAATGTAAAGAGCAATCAAAAGACCGGTATAAAAGAAGTTTGAGTGTATGTTATGTTAATGGTGTTGATATAAACGAAAAGATGGTTCGTTCAGGCTGGGCGGTCTCATATAGGGATGAAGGGATTCCTTATAAAGAAGCTGAATTTTATGCCAAAAAAGAAAAAGCAGGTATTTGGCAGGGCAAATTTATGCGCCCCGAATTATATCGCTTTGCGAATAAAAAGAAGAATAGTTAATTTTTTATTGAAAATGTTGTTGACAGCAAAAAAAAGTTATGTATATTGCAAACAACGTTTTGTGTTTAAATAATCAAAATATTAGGTGAAAAAAATGTACGCAGTAATTAGAACAGGCGGAAAACAATATAAAGTTACTACCGGTGACGTAATTAAAGTTGAAAAACTTGCTGGTGAAGCTGGTGCTAGTGTTGTTTTCAGCGAAGTGTTGGCAAAAGACGATGTTATCGGAACTCCATTGGTAGTCGGTGCATCTGTTAAAGCTACTATTGTTAAACAGGCTAAAGCTGACAAAGTTATTGTTTTCAAAAAGAAAAGAAGACAAAACTATCGTCGTAAAAAAGGCCACAGACAGAATATTACTATCGTTAAAATTGCAGAAATTGCTTAACGAATAGAGAGATTAAAGGAGATAAGTTATGGCACACAAGAAGTCAGGTGGTAGTAGCGATAACGGACGTGATACCGAAGGCCGTCGCTTGGGCTTGAAAAAGTCTGGCGGTCAAGCAGTTATTGCCGGAAACATCATTATCCGTCAACGTGGTACCAAATATCATCCGGGCGACAATGTAGGTATGGGTAAAGACCACACCATTTTCGCTTTGGTTGAAGGTAAAGTTGCCTTCAGAAAATCTGGTGATAAGACTTTTGTTTCAGTTGTTACTGAATAATCAGGCAGTCTTTAAGGTGGAGGGGGCTAGAAGCCCCCTTTATTTTTTCTGTAAACATCGTTTTTAGTAAAGAAAAATACAATGAAGTTTTTGGATCAGGCAAAGATATTTATTCAATCGGGAAACGGAGGCGCAGGTTGCGTTTCATTTCGTCGTGAAAAATATATTGAATTCGGCGGTCCGAACGGTGGTGACGGCGGTAAAGGCGGTAGCATTTATTTTGAAGCTGTCGCTAATTTGAACACTCTGATCGATTTTCGTTATACCCAACACTTTAAGGCTAAAAAAGGTCAAAACGGAATGGGATCCGAAAAGAACGGAAGTAAAGCTCCGGATATTGTTATAAAAGTTCCTGTCGGTACGGAGATTTTGGCTGAAGACGGCGAAACCGTTTTGGCGGATATGATTACTCCGGGACAAATTTATTTGGCGGCAAAAGGTGGAGATGGCGGACGCGGTAATGTTAATTTTAAGAGTTCAACCAATCAGGCTCCTCGTTATGCAGAACCGGGCTGGCCGGGTGAAGAAAAATGGGTTTGGCTTAAGTTGAAAATTATTGCTGATGTAGGACTTATTGGTATGCCGAATGCCGGAAAATCTACATTTTTAACAGCGGTAACCAAAGCTCGTCCTAAAATTGCGGATTATCCATTTACAACTTTGCATCCTAATTTGGGTGTAGCGTGGGTTGACAACTATGAAATGGTGTTGGCGGATATTCCCGGTTTGATTGAGGGAGCTCACGAAGGAATCGGGTTAGGTGACAGATTCTTAAAGCATATTGAGCGTTGTGAGGTGTTTTTACATCTTATAGATGTTACATCTGATGATGTAGTCAAAAGCTACAAAGCTATTCGTAGAGAGTTAGAGTTGTATAATCCGGAATTAATGAATAAGCCAGAGGTTGTTGCTTTGAATAAATGTGATGCCTTAGATGAAAAAGAGATAAACAAACGTATTTCTAAGTTGGAAAAAGCCTGCGGAAAGAAAGTTTATCCGATTTCTGCGGTTGCTCGTCGAGGTGTTTTTGAATGTTTGTTGGAAGTAAATAAATATATAAAAAGAGACAGAAAACAAAAAGTTGAAGAAGAGGTCAAAATGGAAGAGCCGGTTAAGAAAACTTGGTCTCCGATTTAATGAGAGGATAAAAAAGTGACAAAAGAAAATGAAATTTTAGATATTGTAAAATCTTCTTTGGAAGACGGAAAAGCCGAAGATGTAATTGTTATAGATTTGAGAGGAAAAACTTCTATTGCGAACGAAATGGTTGTTGCTTCCGGTAATTCGGACAGACATGTAATTTCCATTGCTCAAAGAATCCAAGAAAATTTGAAAGAAGCCGGCTATAAGTCTGTCAGCGAAGGCGAAACAAAAGGCGATTGGGTTTTGATTGATGCTTTTGATGTAATTGTTCACATTTTCCGCCCGGAAGTTCGTGAATTTTACAATTTGGAAAAAATGTGGAATGCAATCGCTAATATGCGTGAAGAATAAAAATTAAAAAGCAGTTCAAAGGAACTGCTTTTTTGTGATAACGGATTAAAAATATGAAAGTTACGATAGCAGCAATAGGGAAATGTAAAAAAAACTCACCGGAAAAGGCTCTGATAGAAGAATATATAAAACGTTCGTCTTGGAATGTGGTTATAAAAGAAGCTGATAATTCCAGTCAGGAAGAAGAAGCAAAATTTTTGCAATCAGTAATACCTAACGGTGCAAAGGTTATTGTGCTTGATGAACGTGGAGAAAATATGAAAAGCACGGAATTAGCCGCTAAGATAGAAAAATGGCAAATTAACGGCTGTTCCGAGTTATGTTTTTTAATCGGCGGTGCTGACGGACATTTGCAATCTACCAGAGATAAGGCAGATTTATTATTATCATTTGGCAAATTGACACTACCGCATATTTTAATGCGAGCTGTTTTATCCGAACAGATATATCGTATTCAGACAATAATTGCCGGTCATCCGTATCACAGAGATTAATTATATACGGTTAGGTTAAATACGTTAGCCAAAACAAACAGAGATATATAGCATACTAATGCTGCGATTGCCGGAGTTGCAACCCAACCGATTATAATTTTTCCGATAAGTCGCCAATTAATCCCGTTTCCGCCTTTTAATAATCCGATACCCATAACCGCACCGATAACTGCTTGTGAGCTTGATACCGGAACTAAAGGGATTGCGGGAAGGTTATGGGACACTAAGAAGTTGTGCAAATTAGGCGATGCAAAAACGAATAACACCAAAGATTGAGCGACAACAACAATCCAAGCAGCAAGCGGGCTCATTTGCATAATATCTCTGCCTACGGCATTCATGGTTGCTTTTGAATAGGTAAAAATACCTACACTTATTGCAATACCACCGATTAAGAATAATACTTGTGTCGGAGACAGACTCAATCCGAAAGGTAAAGGCAGTGCATTTAACATATTAGAGCCGGTAAAAACCCCCATTACGTTTGCGATGTTGTTTGCTCCAAGAGCATAAGCCGCAAAAGCTCCGCCCAAAATCAATCCGATGCGAGTATAGCAGTCTTGTCTTATTAAGGATATTTTGCAGTATTTCAGAACGATTTTAGTGATAAAATATAAAACAACCGCAAAGACGGCAGCTAAAATAGGACAAAAAATCCAAGTTCCTGCGATGGTTGTCAACAATGAATAATCAGTCGGTTTTGCACTATATATGTTCCAACCTATAATAGCTCCAACAATGGCTTGTGAGGTTGATACGGATATGCGGGCTTTGGTCATCCAATAGATTGTCAGAGCAGCAGCAAATACCACCATAAAAGCACCGGCAATAGCATTGATATGACCGAGTTTGTTAATGGTTTCCGTGGTTCCGCTACCGGCAATTACTGCTCCTAATGTTACGAATATGGATGAGATTAGTGCAGCGGTTCTGAATTTTACCATTTTGGTTCCGACCGCAGTGCCGAAAAGGTTAGCACCATCGTTAGCTCCTAACGACCAACCTAAAAAAAGTCCGCTACTTAAAAAAATTAAAAAACTAAACATTAAATATCTCTCTTAAGGGTGAAAATCAGCAATTCATCAGCACAATCTTCTGCAATATCCGCAATTTCGGTAATGCGATTAATAAAGGAATCGAGTTGAAGTTTGTTAGCTAAAGGTAAATCAGATTTGAAAATAGCTTTTTTTATGGTGTTATAAGTTTCATCAGATTCCTGTTCCATTAAATAAACCTTGTGAGTATAATCTCTGACGGCACTTAAATCTTTAAAAAATGCACGAGATGCAATTCCCATATATTCACCGCTATCGGCAACCTGATTGCACAATTTTATAATATTTCTTTTCAAGTTTTCGGGAATTTCCGGTCTTTCAATATAAAATTTATATACTACTTTATCAAAATGATTGTTTATTTCATCAAGACTTTCGACGAGTTTTAATATATCGGCTTGAAGGTTAGGTAACAAGTTTTGAGCATATAACTGATTTTCGATTTCACGACGCAGAGCATCAGCCTGATGTTCAATTTTTTGAATTTGTTTATTAATTTTTTTTAAGTCATCAAAATCTTCCGTTGAAAAAAATGTATTAACCGCTTTGCGAAAGATAGTAGCAGAATCGATAATTTTGTCGTGAAAACTGTCGATTTTTGCTTCAAGAGATTTAGTTTTTGAAAAAAGAGATATTTTTAACTTAAACATATGTATTCCTCCGATATTTATTAGCTGAATAGTAACACTTAAAAGTTAAAAAAGATTAGATTTTTTGCATAAATATTTTTTTATTCTTGTAATATTGTGATATATTGTCTAAATTGATTATGGTTTATGATATTATAATTTGAGGATTAAATAATGAAAAAATCACTTGTTATTTCAATTATCGCTTTGTTGGTTGCAGTTGCAGCATTGGTAAAAGATTATTTGCCATGTGCTAAAAAAGCTGCTGAACAAAACAATGCTCCGGTTAACGTTGAACAAATTTTGAAAGACCATCCGGAATATGTAATTAATGCTTTGCAAGCTTATGAAGTTAAAGCAAGAGAAGAAGCAGAAGCTAATTTAAAAGCTAAAATCAAAGAACATGAAGAAGCTTTGAAAGCTGATAATGCTCCTTTCCAAGGTAATGCAGATGCTAAAATTGTTATGGTTGAATTTTTCGACTATGCATGCGGCTACTGCCACAGATTGTTCCCGGAAATGAACCAAATTTTGGCTAAGAATTCTGATGTAAAATTGGTGTTAAGACCATTGGCTTTCGTTTCTCCGCACTCTGAATATGCTGCAAAAGCTGTTTTGGCTGCTAACGAACAAGGCAAATTTACAGAATTACACACAGCTTTGTTTACAGTTCAAAAAGCTTTGAGCGAAGAATTGATTAATGAATTGGCAGAAAAAGCCGGTATTGATGTTAACAAGATGAAAGAAGATATGAAATCTGAAAAGGTTGAAGCTGCTTTCGCTGCTAACAACGAATTGGCTCAAAATGTTGAAGTAGGCGGTGTTCCGACTTTGATTTTGAACGGCGAATTGGTTCAACCGTTCTCTGCTGAAATTCAAGCAAAAATTGATGCTGCAAAATAATATTTTTTGAATTGCAATTATAAGAAAAATCGCTCTGAATTCAGAGCGATTTTTTTGTTTTTTTATTGATTTTTAATTACGGGCATATAATATCAGACAGAAGGGAGTTGTTTTATGATAAAAAATAATCAAATAGGTCGTTCTATGGTCGAAATGCTCGGAGTGTTGGCGATTATCGGTGTTTTGTCTGTTGGCGGGATTGCCGGGTATTCGAAAGCAATGGAAAAATATAATATTAACAAATTACGTGATCAATTTTTCCAGATATTGCATAATTTGACGACAGCAGCAGCTGCCGGTCATGAAACAACTCAGCTTGCAAATAATAATGTTATAGATGCTCTTCATATATTACCTCAAGAAATGGGGAAAGCGGCAAATTGCCGTCACGCATTAGGCGGAAGATGTTATGTTATAGGTGTAGGTAGCGGATATGATATTACAATTCGCTTACAAGATTTGCCACAAAAAGCTTGTGTAGAAATGGCTACATTAGATTTAACGGCTTATAGCGGAACAATTTATATAAATGCTACAAACAGTATATCGATAGATCCGTCAACTTGTGTTACGGAAGATGGTGAATCGACATGTACCGGTTCTAAACTACGTTCCGTTCCGCAAGCGGTTAAGGAATGCAGAGGAAAACAGAATGCCGTCGTCTTTATGTTTAGTTCTCAATTATAAGAAAAATCGCTCTGATATCAGAGCGATTTTTTTGTTATACCTTATGAGGAAGTTTTGAATATATATAATTGCTTATCCAATTCGGTAAAATTGACACTGCCCATGTTGCTAATCTCATTTGCCACGGAAAAGCAATCAAACCGACATTACGTTCAATTCTGCTGCCGATAATTTGAGCTGCTTTTTCTGCAGACATAAAAAACGGCATCGGGCAGGTGTTTTTATCGGTAATGCGAGATTTTACGAATCCCGGACAAATAATATTTACTTGAATGCCACTGCCTCGTAGAGATGCTCGTAAAGCCTCTCCATAAGCTTTAACACAGGCTTTGCTGGCGCTATATGACGGACAAGCGGCAAGGCCATGATATCCGGCAATGGAACTCATAATTGCAATAGCACAAGCTTTTTTCTTTTCTCTTTTTTTGAAAATATCCAATGCCGGTAAAACCGTATGCAAAACTCCCATTACATTGATATTAAAAGTATTGTATATATTTTCGGGTGTTTCTTCTAATGTCGCAACTCCGGCATTAGCGACAACCAAGTTCAGCGGAGCAATTTGATTTGCTTCTTCAATCCATGCTTTTAATTGCTCGGAATCGGTAACATCCATTATTTTGCTGTACACGTTGCATTTATACTTTCGACTTATCTCGGCTACTTTTTCCAGTCTTTCCGCGTTACGTCCGCAAATAAAAATATTTTCGGCTCCTTTTTGAGCATAATATTCGGTTAGGGCTTCACCAATTCCGGATGATGCACCGGTGATGATGATATTTTTGAATTTTGTTGCCATATTTTTTTATCCATTGATTGTTAATATTTTATCTTTATAATAAACAAAAAAAATAATTTGAGGAGAATTTTTTTGAAAATATCCAGTATGACCGGTTTTTCACGTTCAAGCG